>JADHZE010000218.1 GCA_026934365.1 Isoptericola sp. QY 916
TGCCCGTGATGATCTTCTTCATCCTCTTCCAGCGCTACATCGTCGACGGCGTCGCCACCCAAGGCCTCAAGGGCTGACGTCCGCCGCTGCACCTGCACCACCCACCGAACCAGCCCGCGGCGGAACGACCGTCCGGGCCCGACCCCCGCAGAGCTGCGGGACGGAGGAACCATGAAGCTCGCACGACTCTCCGGCGCCGTCGCCGCCATCGCCGTCACGGTCGGCCTGACCGCCGCCTGCGGCAACGGCGGGGCGGACGCCGGCCCGGCCGCCAAGGTCTCCACGGACGAGGACATCACGCTGTCGTTCGCCTGGTGGGGCAACGACGACCGCGCCGCGCGGTACGAGAAGGCGATCGACGCCTTCGAGGAGAAGTACCCGAACATCACCATCCAGACGCAGTTCCAGTCCTGGGACGACTACTGGACGGCGCGCTCCACCGAGGCCGCGGGCAGCGCCCTTCCCGACGTCGTCCAGATGGACGCGGGCTACGTGCGGCAGTACGGCGCCACGGGCCAGCTCGCCGAGCTGGACGGCCAGGTGGGCGTCAACCTCGACGTCGACGGCGTCGACGACACCGCGCTCGCGTCGGGCCAGATCGAGGGCAAGACGTACGCCGTCCCGGTCAGCCTCAACACCCAGTCGATCATCTACAACACGAAGCTCCTCAAGGAGCTCGGCATGGAGCCCCCGGCCGAGGGCTACACCTGGGACGACCTGGTCGCCTGGTTCGGCGACGTCGCCGAGGCCGGCGCGAAGCACGACCCGCAGGTGTATCCCATCGGCGACATGACGGGAAACAGCCCGTGGTTCCAGCAGTGGCTGGTGCAGCAGGGCAAGGCCCCGTTCACCGACGACGGCCAGATCGCCTTCACCCAGGAGGACGTGCAGGCCTGGGCCGACCTGTGGGCACCGCTGCGCGAGTCCAAGGCGTTCTTCCCCCCGCAGCGCGCGGCGCAGCTCGAGCCCAAGACCGGCCTGAACTCGAGCGAGGTCGTGGCCGAGGCGAACTGGGACACGCTGATGCCCAACTATGTGGCCGAGCTCGGCAGCGACGACCTCGACCTCATGCCCATCCCCACGGGTGACGACGGCAAGAAGATGTACTGGCACTCCGGCGTCATGCTCTCGGCGTCGGCCAGCTCCTCGCACCCGGACGCGGCGGCCGCGTTCATCGACTTCATGACCAACGACCCGCAGGTCGGCGAGATCTTCGGTACCTCCAAGGGGGTGCCGGCGACGGACGCCCAGAAGGACGCGATGACGCTGGAGGACGGCTCTCCCGACTCCCGCCTCATCGGTTACGAGGACGCCAACGCCGACGACGTCACGGAGCCCGCGCCGGTGCCGGTCGAGGGCTACGGCGAGATCGAGGCCGAGATGGCCCGGCTCTCCGAGGAGATGCAGTACGGCAAGCTCACCGAGGAGCAGTTCGTGGACCAGTGGTTCCAGTACGTGCAGGACACCGTCAAGGCGCAGTGACCCGACCGCGACGCCCTGCGTCGCACCTCCTCTGAGTCCCTGACCCACCCCACCGATCCCCGGGCCCGGGAGCCGCGCGCTCCCGGGCCCGGCCCGGGCCGTGCCCGGAGACGCAGCACCCCGCACCACCCGCACACCGCACGACGTGGCGGCGCACCGACGCGCCGCGGCGAAGCAACACCCTCACCTGCCCGGGACACAGCGGTCCCGGCCCAGCAGAAGGAGTTGTCCCACCCATGTCAGCAGCGATGTCACCGGCCCCGTCACCGGCCCCGTCACGCGGGGCCCCCCGCACGACGACGCCCCGACGCCGCGGGAGGGTCGCCGCCCTGCTGGTCGCGGTGGCCGCGTCGGTCGGCCTGGTCGCGTCGTCGGGCGTCACCGCGACGGCCGACCCCGACGACGCGCCCGGCACGTACCGGAACCACGTCATGGACAACCTCGCGGACGCGTTCTCCGACCCGTCGATCATCCGCGGCAAGGACGGGTACTGGTACGCGTACGCGACCCAGACGAGCATGCGCAAGGACAACCAGGGCGGGCCCTGGGAGAACCAGTACTTCATGCCGATCACGCGGTCGAAGGACCTGGTGAGCTGGGAGTACGTGGGCGAGGTCTTCGGCCCCGACAACCACCCGGAGTGGCGCGACTTCGCCACCACCTACTACTGGGCGCCCGACGTCCGGTACATCGACGGGAAGTACTACCTCTATTACTCGGTGGCGGGCAACGACGTGAACACGATCGCGTTGGCCACGGCGGACGACCCCGCCGGCCCGTGGACGGACATCGGCCACCCGGTGCTGCCGTACGACTACCAGCACAAGGTGGTCAACCAGATCGACCCGGCCGTCTTCGTCGACGACGACGGCCAGAGGTACCTCTACTACGGCTCGTTCAAGGACGGCGGCATCCAGGCCGTGCACCTGAACGACGACGGCACCGAGGTGGTGGGCGACCCGGTGCAGGTGGTCGGCGCGCGCCGCGGCGAGGCCGCGTACGTCGTCAAGCGCGACGGCTGGTACTACCTCTTCTACTCGGGCCTCGGCTGCTGCGCGAAGGCCGACGGCGCCTACCCGGTGTTCGTGGGCCGGGCCAAGGACCCGATGGGCCCGTTCGTCGACGCCGAGGGCGTGGGCCTCACCGGCCTGCACCTGGGCGGCACGATCGTGAACTCGCCCAACGGCAACCGGTGGGTCTCCACCGGCCACTCGGCGAACGTCGTCGACAAGTCCGGCCAGGACTGGATCCTCACCAACGGCTTCGACCGCACGGAGACCGACCCGAGCTGGGGCGGGCGGCCCACCGTGATGGACCGCCTCGACTGGATCGACGGCTGGCCCACGGTGCGGGCCGGCGAGTGGACCAGCGACGACGTCGAGACCGCTCCCGTCGGGGCGTGGGACGCGGGCAGCGACTTCACCGACGGGCTGCGCGGCTTCGCCGCCGTCGGCGCCGGGCCCTGGACCACCGGCACGGACGCCGACTCGGGTCGCTTCGCCCGCCCGGTCAGCCGAGGCGCGGACCCGCAGCTGTTGCTGCCCCGGAAGGCGCCGCGCGGCGACGTGCGGCTCGAGGCCGACGTCCGGCTGCGGGACGACGCGGGCCGGGTGGGCCTGGTGCTCGCCTCGGACGGCGAGGACGACCACGCGATCGCCTGGCTCGACGCGTCCGGCCGGCTGTCGGTCGAGCTGACCCGGCACGGCGTCGTCGTGCAGCGGAAGGCGACGCGCCTGTACGACGGCGTCGACCTCGGCACCTGGCACGCCCTCACCGCGGAGGTGCGGGACGGCCGCGCCGACGTACAGGTCAGCGCCGACCTGCTCGGCATCCCGCTGGCGGAGCTGTCGGTCGACGTGCCGCGCTCCTGGGACCGCGGCGGCGCCGCGTCCACGCGGGGCTCCGGCGAGGTCGACAACGTGGGCGTCACGACGCTCTACACCCCGGTGACGGAGAAGGTGGCCGACCCGGAGGTCGGTCCGGAGCTCACGGAGTACGGCGAGGAGTTCGACGACGCGGACCTCGACGGCTGGTCGTGGTTCGGCCCGGCCGACGGCCAGGTCGCGGACGGCGAGTACGTGTGGCCCACGCAGGACGCGGACTTCTCCGGCAAGGGCACGATGGCGTCGGCGCTGCTGCGCGACGCCCCGACCGGCACGTACACGGCGGAGACCAAGCTGCACCTGCCGATCACGGACGCCCCCGACGGCCGCAGCCAGGCCGGCATCATCGCGTTCCAGAGCCCGGAGGACTCCATCCACCTGGCCCCCACGCGCACCGGACCGTCGCGGCAGGTGTTCCTGTGGATCGGCCGCGACCGCGACAGCTGGCCGGAGATGCAGATCGGCCCGTCGGCGGACACCATGTGGCTCCGCCTGCGGCACACCGTGGACCCGGACACCGGCGAGCACCTGTTCCGGGCGGCGACGAGCCGGGACGGGAAGCACTACGTCTGGGGCGGCGTCTGGCACCTGCCCGCCGGGCAGGAGCCGCGGATCGGCCTCGTCTCCCTCGCGGGGACCGGCCTCACCGCCGAGTTCGACTACGTGCGGTTCTACCGATGAGCGGCCAGGGGCACGGGCGGGACCTCTCCCGGCGCACCGTGCTGCAGGCGTCGGCCCTCGCGTTCGCCGCGACGATGGCGCCCTGGGGCGCCGCCACCGCGCTCGCCGCCCCGGCGGGCCTCGCGGACGAGGACGGCTACGACCTGTGGCTCCGCTACCACCTCACCGCCGACCCCGGCCGCCTGCGGGAGTACCGGGCCGCGCTCACCAGCGTGGCCCGGCAGGGCGCCGGCGCGGTCATGGAGAACGCGGAGGCCGAGCTGCGGCGGGCGGTCGAGGGCCTCACCGGGACGGCGCCCGCGCGGGCGGGCGCCGCCCGGGCGGCCGTCGTCCTCGGCACGCTCGAGGAGTCGCCGGTCGTGCGCACCAGCGTCGGCCGCGGGCGCCTGAAGAAGGTCGGCGACCAGGGGTTCGTGATCACCACGACCGGGCTGCCGGGTGGCGGCCGGCGCGTGGTGGTCGCGGGCACCACCGACCGCGGCGTCCTCGCCGGGGTCTTCCACCTGGTCCGGCTGCTGCAGCTCGAGACGCCGCTCGCCCGGCTGTCCGCCGACGAGTCCCCGCGCACCCCGCTGCGCATGATGAACCACTGGGACAACCTCGACGGGTCGATCGAGCGCGGGTACGCCGGCACGTCGATCTTCGACTGGGACGCCCTGCCGGAGATCTCGGACCGGGTGGTCGGCTACGCGCGGGCGATGGCGTCGGTCGGGATCAACGCGTCGGTGATCAACAACGTCAACGCGAACGTCGGCTTCGTCACGAGCGACATGCTCCGCCGGCTCACACCGCTGGCCGAGCTGTTCGCGTCGTGGGGGATCTCGCTCTGGGTGTCCGTGAACTACGCCAGCCCGATGCTCCTCACGGCGGACGACGCCGAGCCGATCACCACCGCCGACCCGGCCGACGCGCGCGTCCGGGCGTGGTGGCGGGACAAGTGCGCCGAGGTCGTGGCCGCGCTGCCCGGCTTCGGCGGCTTCCTGGTCAAGGCGAACTCGGAGGGCCGCCCGGGCCCGCTGGACTACGGGCGCACCCACGCCGAGGGCGCGAACATGCTCGCCGAGGCGCTCGCGCCGCACGGCGCGCTCGTCATCTGGCGCAGCTTCGTGCACGAGGACTTCGGCGACTGGGCGGAGTACCAGTACCGTCAGTTCGCGCCGCTGGACGGGCAGTTCGACGACAACGTCATCGTGCAGACCAAGTACGGGCCGATCGACTTCCAGGTGCGCGAGCCGGTGCACCCGCTGTTCGGCGAGCTGCGCGACACCCACCAGATGCTCGAGCTCCAGCTCACGCAGGAGTACACGGGCCACGAGATCCACGCGGTCTACCTCGCCCCGATGTGGCGGGAGGTGCTGGGCTTCACGACCGGCGGGCCGGGCACGGGACCCACGGTGGCGGACGTCGTGACCGCGGGCCCGGTCCAGGCCCGGCACGCCGGCATCGCCGGGGTGAGCAACGTCGGGGACGACCGGGACTGGACCGGCTACCAGCTCGGCGCCGCCAACACGTACGCCTTCGGGCGGCTGTGCTGGGACCCGGGAGCCGACCCGCGCGACCTCGCGACCGAGTGGGTGCGCCTGACGTTCGGCACCGACGACCTGGTCACGTCCACCGTGGTGGACGTGCTGATGCGCTCGCACGCGACGTACGAGGACTACTCGTCGCCGCTCGGGCTCGGGTACCTCACCAACCCGGGCGGGTCGCACCTCGACCCGGACCCGCTCAGCACCCTCTACCAGTCGCACCACACCACCCCGGAGGGCACCGGGTTCGACCGCACGGCGGCCACCGGCAGCGGGTTCACCGGCCTCTACCCGGACGGCTGGGCGGACGTCTATGGCTCCCTCGAGGACTGCCCGGACGAGCTGCTGCTCTTCATGCACTGGGTGCCGTACGACCATCGGCTGCGGTCCGGCAAGACCGTCGTCCAGCACCTGTACGACACCCACTTCACCGGGGTGGAGCACGCGGCCGGGTTCGCGGACGCGTGGAGGTCGCTGGCCGGGAAGGTCGACGGGCAGCGGCACGCCGACGTCGCGGCGAGCTTCGCGGCGCAGGTCGCGCACGCCACCCTGTGGCGCGACGTCGTGGTCGGGTTCTTCTTCGACCAGTCGCGCGTGGTCGACGAGCGGCGCGAGTGGCTTCAGGTGGCGCCGGGCGGGTCGCGGCTGCTGCTCGGCGGCCGGCCGAACCTGCTGCCGGTGTCCGTCACCAACGCCTCCGCGCGGGCCCACGACACGACCGTCTCGCTGGCCATCGAGGTGCTCCACGGCATCGACCACCCGGCCGCGAAGTTCTGGTCGCACGAGTCGGCGTTCGACCTGCGGC
>JADHZE010000219.1 GCA_026934365.1 Isoptericola sp. QY 916
TGACCGGCTGGTCGGGGTCGGGGCCGAACGGGTCGGGCACGACGGCGCGCGCCCCCGGTGCGGGCGGGTCCTCCCGGCGCGGCTCCGGCACGGCAGCCGGCTCGACGACCGGGGGCTCGACGACGGGCGGCTCGGCCGCCGGGGGCACCGGCAGGTACGGCTCCGGCGCGTACTGCTCGGGCGCGTACTGCTGCTCCACGACCGGGCTGCCGCCCGACGCGGGCTCGGCGGGCTGTGCGGGCTCCGCGGGGTACGCCTCCGGCGCGTAGGCCTCAGGGTCGTAGGACTCCGGCGCGTACGACTCGGCGTAGGACTCCGGCGCGTACGACGCCTGGGCCTCGTCGGCGGGGTCGTGCCCGGGCCGGTCGGCGGGCTGGTGGGCAGCCTGGTCGTCAGGCTGGTCGGCGGGCGCCGCCGGTGCGGACTGCGGCACCGGGGCGGACGGCGCCGCGTCGGCCGCCGCCACGGAGACCTGACCGGTGCTCTGCGTCGGGCCGGTCAGCCAGTCGAGGGCGAGCCAGCGGATGCCGGCCCGGTCGGGGGCGGTCACCGCGAGCTGGCCGACCGGGCCGCCGCCGGGCCCGCCGAGCACCGCGTCCGGCGCCACCTCGGCCCACGGCACGAGCACGAAGGCCCGCTCCTTCGCGCGCGGGTGCGGCAGCTCGAGGTCGGGCGCCGTCACGACGAGCGACCCGTACTGCACGATGTCGACGTCGAGGGTCCGCGGTCCCCAGCGCTCCTCGCGGACGCGACCGTGCTGGGCCTCCACCTGCTGCGTGCTGCGCAGCAGGTCGCGCGGCGACAGGGTGGTCCGCACGACGAGCACCGCGTTGAGGTAGTCCGGCTGCTCCGGCCCCCCGACGGCGGCGGTGCGGGCGAGCGGCGAGACCTCCATGACCTGCACGCCCGGCAGGCGGTCCACGTCCGTCACGGCCTGGCGGAGCGTGACCTGCGCGTCCCCGAGGTTCGCCCCGAGCGCCAGCACGACGTCGACCGGCTCGGCGGGGGTGGCGTCCAGCGGGTCCGCCGGGGGCGGCGCGGGCGCCTCGGCGGGGGCCGCGGCATCGGCGGGCTCGACCGGCACCGCCGCGACCGGGGCCGGCGGCACGGGCGCGTGCGCCACCGCCGGCTCGAGCGGCGGGACGGGCACGGCCGCCGCGACGGGTACCGCCGCCTCGGCAGGCTCGGCGGCCGGGGCGGCGTCGACCACGGGCGTGCGAGCGCGGTCGCGACGCACGACGATCGCGACGTCGTCGAACGGGACCGGGATCGGCGCCTGCGGCTTGTGCACGCGCACGTCGACGGCCTGCACGGCCGCGTGGCTGAGCACGACGGCGGCGATCCGCTCGGCGACGGTCTCCACGAGGTCGGCCGGGGAGCCCGCGAGGACGTCGTGCACGTCCTGGGCGACGTCCGCGTAGCTCACGGTCTGACCGAGGTCGTCCGACGACGCGGCGGCCCGGGTGTCGAGGTGCAGCACGACGTCGGCGCTGAAGACCTGGCCGTCGGCGCGCTCGTGCGCGAGCACCCCGTGGTGCCCCGTCGCCGTGACGCCGGCGAGGCGGATCTGGTCGAGCGGCTGTCCGTCCGGTCCCGGTACGGCTGCGGCGAACGTCACGAGGGGCCCTCCTCATCAGCGGCGGTTCCTGCTCCGCCCACGGCGTGGGTGGGGTGTACCGGTGCGGTCATCCCGGCATCCAACACGTCGCGGGAGGCCGACGTCCAGGCGTCCGCGACCCGGACGGCGTCGGCGCTGGCGCGCACGGCGTGCACCCGCACCGCCCACGCGCCGGCGGCGGCGGACAGCGCGGAGATCGCGGCGGTGGCGTCGTCGCGCTCGAGGGGCGGCGCGGGCTCGTCGGCGGACAGGCCGCGCGTGCCCTCCAGCAGGTGCCCCAGGAAGCGCTTGCGCGAGGCGCCCACCAGCACCGGACGACCGAGGGAGCTCAGGGCGTCCAGATGCGCGAGGATCGGCCAGTTCAGCACCCCGGCCTTCGAGAAGCCCAGGCCCGGGTCGAGCACGAGCTGCTCCGGGTCCACCCCCACCGCGACCAGCGAGTCCATGCGCGCGGCGAGCTCGTCGCGCACCTCCGCGACGACGTCGTCGTACACCTCGAGGCTGTCCATGACGTCCGCGTGGCCGCGCCAGTGCATCGCGACGTACGCCACGCCCGTCTCCGCCACGACGTGCCCCATGCGGGGGTCCGCGTAGCTGCCCGACACGTCGTTGACGATCCGCGCCCCTGCCGCGACGGCCGCCTCGGCGACGGACGCGCGGGTCGTGTCCACCGACACGACGGCGCCGTGCGCGGCCAGCCGCTCGATGACGGGGACCACGCGGCGCAGCTCCTCCGCCTCGTCGACGCGGGCCGAGCCCGGCCGGGTCGACTCGCCGCCCACGTCCAGGATCTCGGCGCCCTCGGCCAGCAGGTCGAGGCCGTGCTGCACGCCCGCGTCGGCGTCGAACCACCGGCCGCCGTCGGAGAACGAGTCGGGCGTGATGTTCACGACGCCCATGACGAGGCACCGGCCCACGCCGGACAGCTCCGGGAGCCCGGCGACCACCGCGTCGCGCGGGTGCGCCGTCATGCCCGGTTCACCGTCCCGTGATGAGGCTCATGGCCTCGGCGCGCGTGGTCGCGTTCTGCATGATGCCGCGCACCGCCGACGTGACGGTCCGCGAGCCGGGCTTGCGCACCCCGCGCATCGACATGCACAGGTGCTCGCACTCCACCACCACGAGGACGCCGCGCGGCTCGAGGATGCGCACCAGCGCGTCCGCCACCTGCGTCGTCAGGCGCTCCTGCACCTGCGGGCGGCGGGCGTACACCTCGACGAGGCGCGCCAGCTTCGACAGACCCGTGATGCGACCGTCGGTGTTGGGGATGTAGCCCACGTGCGCGACGCCGTGGAACGGCACGAGGTGGTGCTCGCACGTCGAGTACACCTCGATGTCGCGGACCAGCACCATCTCCTCGTGGCCGATGTCGAAGGTCGTGGTGAGCACGTCCTCCGGCTCCTGGCGGAGCCCCGCGAAGATCTCCTGGTACGCGCGGGCCACGCGGGCCGGCGTCTCCTTGAGGCCCTCGCGGTCCGGGTCCTCGCCGACCGCGAGCAGCAGCTCGCGGACCGCGGCCTCCGCGCGGGCGGCGTCGTACGGCGGCACGTCGACGGGAGCCCGCATGCCCAGGTCCGTCACCGGGTCGGTCACCGGTTGTCCCCCGCCGCCGGCGGCTCGGTGTCGCTGCCGAGGCCGGGCCCGGCCTCCTGCAGGTCGTGCTCGTTGCCCACGATGGCGGCCTCGTCCTGAGGCACGACGGCCTGACCGTTGCCGTTGGACGCGGCGCGCTCGGCGTCCGTCATGATCGGGCCGCGCGTGTGCACCGTGCGCTGCTCGCTGGACAGCCACACGTCGCGCGGCTCGCGCTTGACGACGGGGGCGAAGACCTCGGCGAGCTCCGCCTGGTTGAGCGTCTCCTTCTCCAGCAGGCGCAGCACCAGGTCGTCGAGCACGTCGCGGTACTGGGTGAGCACCTGCCACGCCTCGTCGTGCGCCGCCTCGACGAGCTTGCGCACCTCGTGGTCGACGGTGCCGGCGACGGCCTCGGAGTAGTCGCGCTGGTGGCCCATGTCGCGGCCCAGGAACGGCTCGCCGGACCCGCTGCCGAGCTTGATCGCGCCGACCTTCTCGCTCATGCCGTACTCGGTGACCATCTTGCGCGCGGTCGCCGTGGCCTTCTCGATGTCGTTGCTCGCGCCCGTGGTCGGGTCGTGGAAGACGATCTCCTCGGCCACGCGGCCGCCCATCGCGTACGCGAGCTGGTCGAGCAGCTCGTTGCGGGTGGTGGAGTACTTGTCCTCCATCGGCATCACCATCGTGTAGCCGAGGGCCCGGCCGCGCGGCAGGATCGTCACCTTGGTGACGGGGTCCGTGTAGCGCATCGCCGCCGCGACCAGGGCGTGCCCGCCCTCGTGGTACGCGGTGATCTTCTGCTCCTTGACCTTCATCACGCGGGTGCGCTTCTGCGGGCCGGCGATGACGCGGTCGATGGCCTCGTCCAGCGCACGGTCGTCGATCAGCTGGGCGCCGCTGCGCGCGGTGAGCAGCGCGGCCTCGTTGAGGACGTTCGCCAGGTCCGCACCGGTGAAGCCGGGCGTGCGGCGCGCGACGACGGCCAGGTCGATGCTCTCGACCATCGGCTTGCCCTGCGCGTGCACCTTGAGGATGTGCTCGCGGCCCTTGAGGTCGGGGGCCTCGACGGCCACCTGGCGGTCGAAGCGGCCGGGCCGCAGCAGCGCCGGGTCGAGGATGTCGGGCCGGTTGGTGGCGGCGATGAGGATGACGTTCGTCTTGACGTCGAAGCCGTCCATCTCGACGAGCATCTGGTTCAGGGTCTGCTCGCGCTCGTCGTGCCCGCCGCCCATGCCGGCACCGCGGTGGCGGCCGACGGCGTCGATCTCGTCGACGAAGATGATCGCGGGCGAGTTGTTCTTCGCCTGCTCGAACAGGTCGCGCACACGGGAGGCGCCGACGCCGACGAACATCTCGACGAAGTCCGAGCCGGAGATCGAGTAGAACGGCACCCCGGCCTCGCCGGCGACGGCGCGCGCGAGGAGGGTCTTGCCGGTTCCGGGCGGGCCGTACAGCAGCACGCCCTTAGGGATCTTGGCGCCCACGGCCTGGAACTTCGCCGGGTCCTCGAGGAACTCCTTGATCTCGTGGAGCTCCTCGACCGCCTCGTCCACGCCCGCGACGTCGGCGAAGGTCACCTGCGGCATGTCCTTGCTGATCAGCTTGGCCTTGGACTTGCCGAAGCCCATGACGCCGTTGCGGCCGCCGCCCTGCGCCCTCGACAGGATGAACCAGAACACGACGCCGATGAGCAGGAACGGGATGAGGAACCCGAGGATCGAGCTCCAGAAGCTGGGCTGCGGGTTCTCGGAGTCGAAGCCCTTCGGGGGGTCCGCCTTCTCGACGGCCGTCGCGACGGTGTCGCCCTGCGGCTCGACGTAGAAGAACTCGACCTTCGTGCCGTGGTCCTGCTCGCTCTCGGTGCCCGCGCCGGTGACGTACTTCTCGCTCAGCTCCAGCTCGACGCGCTGCTCCCCGTCCACGACGAGGGCGTGGTCGACCGTGTCGCCGGCGAGCAGCTCGAGGCCCTGGGAGGTCTCGATCCGCGACACCCGATCGGTGTTGAACGCGCTGAAGGCCAGCGAGACGAGCAGCAGGCCGACCACGATCCAGATGATCGGGCCGCTCAGGATCTTCTTGATGTTCATCGGCGACGGGGACGGTTCCCCGCTTCCCTTCCGTCGGGCAACGTGTGGTTCACGACGCTACACGCCGAGTGTGGACGAACCGTGGGTGTTCGCCCAGGGCGCGACGGCGCTCGTCAGGAGTAGACGTGGGGCGCGAGCGTGCCGACGAACGGCAGGTTGCGGTACTTCTCGGCGTAGTCGAGGCCGTAGCCGACGACGAACTCGTTCGGGATGTCGAAGCCGACGTAGCGCACGTCGACGTCCACCTTCGCGGCGTCGGGCTTGCGGAGCATGGTGGCGATCTCCACCGACGCCGGGCCGCGGGACCGCAGGTTCGCGACGAGCCACGAGAGCGTGAGCCCGGAGTCGATGACGTCCTCGACGATGAGCACGTTGCGGCCCGTGAGGTCGGCGTCGAGGTCCTTGAGGATGCGCACGACGCCGGACGACTTGGTGCCCGACCCGTACGAGGACACCGCCATCCAGTCCATCTGCACCGGGTGGTGCAGGCGGCGCGCGAGGTCCGCCATGACCATGACGGCGCCCTTGAGCACGCCGACGAGCAGCAGGTCCTGGCCCGCGTAGTCCGCGTCGATCCGTGCGGCGATCTCGTCGAGCTTGCTGCCGATCTGCTCCTCGGTGAGCAGGATGTTGGCGAGGTCGCCTTCGACGTCCGACTGGTCCACGGTCACTCCTCGAGGGGCGGGGTTGGGGCTGGGGGGTGCGCCGCCCCGGCGGGGTGCGGCTCGGCGGGGCGCAGGTAGAGCCTGCCACACGCGCGGAGCGCTCGGGCGTCGCCCGGCAGGTGGACGTCTCCCTGCCCACGCCACGAGACGACGAGCGCGTCCAGCGCGTCCACGTGCCGCGCCGTCGTCGCTCCGGGTGGGCAGCCGACGGCCAGCGCCGCCGACCGCAGGGCACGACGACGCAGCGCGGCGTGCGCCTCCGCGAGGGGGCCGACGTCGAGCACCAGGGTGCGGTCAGAGGCCTGGTGCGCCCCGGTGGGCTGGACGTCCGACAGCTCGCCGGTGGGGAGGGTGGCCGCGGCGAGCAGGTCGGCGGCCAGGGTGTCGAGCGCGTCGGCGTCGGCGCGCAGCTGGCC
>JADHZE010000022.1 GCA_026934365.1 Isoptericola sp. QY 916
GCCGATGGTACTGCCCTCGCGAGGGGGTGGGAGAGTAGGACGCCGCCGGACACCCATTCACGAAAGGCCCACCCCACACCGGGGTGGGCCTTTCGCATACCCGCAACACCCCACCACGCCGCCGTGCTCGCAGGCGTGCTCGGCGGCGAGCCGGCCCGTGGTCGCGCACACGGCATCTCCGCGCCGTCCGGGGGAGCGCGGCAGTGGCGGGTCCGACGACACGATGACGTGGCGTGCGCGCCGCGACACCGTCCCGTTCCGCTGCGCGCCGGCGCCCGCGTGCTCCGAGCTCCGTGGGAACTCCCGAGGTCGGCGCGCTGGACCTGCGGGCGGGCCGGCGCGCGCGGGCGGGAGCTTCCGCGTCCTCCGACCGGCGCGGAGACTCCTCTGCACTCTTCTCAGGGTCTTCACGAGCGTGTCCGGGCGGCCGTTTCAGGCTGCTGACCTGGGGTGATGATGTGCCGCAGCGAGCGTCCTCGGCTGGTGCCGTGCGGCAGGTCCCTACTGAGCGCAGACTCACTTGACATGGCACCGGGCCGAGAGCGAGACTTCACTGAACGGAAACCCACTTCCGGTGGGTGGAATCGTCCGAAGGGGGATCGCTCGATGACGAGTGCAGGTCTCGAGGCATTCAACGCGGCGGACATCGACGCCGCACGCGCCCGGGTGCTCTCGTGCGCGGCCGTGACCCGGTGGGCTGACGCGGTGGTCGCCGGCCGCCCGTACGCGGACACCGCGGCTGCACTCGCGGCGGCGCGCGTCGTGGCGGACCCGTGGAGCGAGGAGGAGATCGACTCCGCGCTCGCCCGTCATCCGCGCATCGGCGAGCGTGCCTCCGGGGAGGACGCGGACGCGGCGCACTCGCGCCGGGAGCAGGCCGGGCTCGGCGACCTGACCGGTTCGGTGGAGGAGCGCCTGCGCGCGGGCAACCGTGCCTACGAGGAGCGGTTCGGTCACGTCTTCCTCATCCGGGCCGCGGGCCGCACCGCCGACGAGATCCTCGCCGCGCTCGAGGAACGCCTGGGGAACGATCCCGCCACCGAGCGACGCATCGCCGGCCAGCAGCTGCGGGAGATCGCCGTGCTGCGCCTGGAAGGAGAGCTCTCATGACCTCGCACGTCACCACCCACGTGCTCGACGCGGTGTCCGGCCTGCCGGCCGCCGGTGTGGCCGTCTCCCTGTGGAGCGTCGGCGCGGACAGCGCCGCGCGGCTCGCGGACGCCACGACCGACGCCGACGGCCGGGTCAAGGACCTCGGCCCGAAGTCCCTCGAGCCCGGCACCTACCGCGTGACCTTCGCGACCGGC
Source organism: Isoptericola sp. QY 916 (assembly GCA_026934365.1). Taxonomy (GTDB): domain Bacteria; phylum Actinomycetota; class Actinomycetes; order Actinomycetales; family Cellulomonadaceae; genus Isoptericola; species Isoptericola nanjingensis. Next base: position 1,308 of record JADHZE010000022.1, read on the forward strand.
GACTACTTCGCCGCGCAGGGGGTCGCGACGTTCTACCCGTCGATCACCATCGACTTCACCGTCGAGGCCGGGCGCGACCACTACCACGTGCCCTGCCTGCTCAGCCCGTTCGCGTACTCGACGTACCGCGGGAGCTGACGGGCCGCCAGGCCCGCATCACCGGCCGCGGCAGAGACGCCGCGGCCTGCGTCATCGTCATCGGAGACGTATGGGGGCCGCCCTCGGGGCGGTCCCGCGACAACGCAACAACAGATGAAGGAGTCAGCAATGACCGCCACCGCCACCGACGCCCAGGCCACCACGGGCACGATCGTGCTGGGCGACAACCAGTACGGCAAGGCCGAGGTACGCGTCATGAAGGTCGACCGTGACCAGGCGCGCCACCGGATCACCGAGCTCTCGGTGACCTCGCAGCTCCGCGGTGACTTCTCCGCCGCGCACATCGACGGCGACCAGGGCCGCGTGGTCCCCACGGACACGCAGAAGAACACGGTGTTCGCGCTCGCCAAGGACGGCATCCCCTCGCCGGAGGAGTTCGCCCTCCGCCTGGGTGAGCACTTCGTCTCGAGCTTCGACTGGATCGAGGGCGGCCGCTGGGAGGCCAAGGAGTACACCTGGGAGCACATCCCCTCGTCGCTCACCTCCCACGTGACCGACGGCGAGCACGACCACGCGTTCGTCAAGGGCGGCACCGAGACCCGCACGACCGTCGTCCAGCGCGAGGGCGACGAGGTCTTCGTCGTCTCCGGCCTCGAGGACCTCAAGGTGCTCAAGTCCACGGGCTCCGAGTTCCACGGCTTCCCGAAGGACCGCTACACCACCCTGCAGGAGACCACCGACCGCATCCTCGCGACGTCGGTGACCGCCCGCTGGCGCTACACGTCGCTGGACATCGACTTCAACGCCGTCTACGACGACGTGCGTCGCATCCTGCTCGAGACGTTCGCCGACGTGCACTCGCTCGCGCTGCAGCAGACCCTCTACCAGATGGGCAGGCGGGTGCTCGAGGCGCACCCGGAGATCGGCGAGATCAAGTTCTCGATGCCGAACCTGCACCACTTCGTCGTGGACTTCGAGCCCTTCGGCCTGGAGAACCCGAACGAGGTCTTCTACGTCGCCGACCGCCCGTACGGAAAGATCGAGGCGGAGGTGAAGCGGGAGGGCGCCGACCAGGAGCCGCGCGCGTGGGCCACCGTCACGGGGTTCTGCTGATCCAGGTTCCCCTGATCAGCGAGGCACCGTGCAGTCGGTTCGAAGGAGCATCGAGATGAGCACGACGACCATCGACGCGGCGGGCGTGACCGGCGTGCCGCAGGGCGGTCGACCGGAGGACGAGCGCTACCCGCTCGGCAAGACGTTCCTCTACGGCCTGCAGCACATCATGACGATGTACGGCGGCGTGATCGCGCCGCCGATCATCGTCGGGCAGGCGGCGGGCCTGACCGGGGCGGAGATCGGCGTCCTCGTGTCGGCCGCGCTGCTCGTCAGCGGTCTGGCCACCGCGCTCCAGACGCTCGGCATCCGCTTCTTCGGGTCGCAGCTCCCGCTCGTCCAGGGCATCTCGTTCGCCACCGTGTCCACCATGGTCGCGGTGGCGAGCGGGGACGGCGGGCTCCCCGCCGTCTTCGGCGCCATCATCGTGGCCGCCGTGATCGGCCTGGCGATCAGCCCGTTCTTCGCGCAGGTCGTGCGGTTCTTCCCGCCGGTCGTGACCGGCACGATCATCACGATCATCGGCATCTCGCTGCTGCCCACGGCGGCCGGCTGGATGATGGGCGGCGACGAGGAGGCGGCCGACTGGGGCTCGGTGCCCAACATCGCGCTGGCGCTCGGCACGCTGGTCGTGGTGCTCGCGCTCAGCCGCTTCCTGCAGGGCACGATCTCCCGCCTGTCCATCCTCTTCGGCATCATCCTCGGGACCGTGGCGGCGGTGCCGCTCGGGCTGGCGGACTTCTCGGGGGTCGGAGAGGGGTCGCCGTTCGCGCTGCCGACGCTGTTCGCCTTCGGCGCCCCGGTGTTCGAGATCGGCGCGATCATCTCGATGACGATCGTCATCCTCGTCATCATGACGGAGACGACCGCCGACATCATCGCCATCGGCGAGGTGCTCGACACCAAGGTCGACGCGAAGCGGGTGGGGGACGGCCTGCGGGCCGACATGGCCGCGACGCTCATCGCGCCGTTCCTCAACTCGTTCCCGGCCTCGGCGTTCGCGCAGAACGTCGGCCTGGTCGCGATCACCGGCATCCGTTCGCGGTTCGCCGTGGCGGCGGGCGGCGCCGTCCTGTTCGTCCTGGGGCTGTTCCCGGTGCTGGGACAGGTGGTCGCGGCGATCCCGTCGCCCGTGCTGGGCGGCGCCGGCATCGTCCTGTTCGGCTCGGTGGCCGTGTCCGGCATCCGCACGCTGTCGCGGGTCGAGTACGAGGGCAACCTCAACCTCACGCTCGTCGCGGTCGCGTTGGGCTTCGGCATCATCCCGATCGCCGTCCCGGACTTCTACGACCAGTTCCCGACCTGGGTGGGCATGATCTTCCACTCCGGGATCGCGGCCGCAGCCGTCGTCGCCGTCCTGCTCAACCTCGTGTTCAACGAGATCCGCTGGGGCCGGCGCAGCAAGGACCCGTCGGTGTTCACCGCAGGCTCCTCGGCGCGACTGGTCGTGACGGAGGAGCAGGAGCAGCGCCGGGCGGAGTACTTCGCGCGCCTGGACGCCGAGCGTCAGGAGGAGCGTCGCCGCGCCCGCCTCAACGCGGACGTGCGGGCGCGGGTGCGCCACGGCCACGGCCGCCGGTCGGGCTGCGTGTCGGCCATCGACCTGGACGCGGACGGCGTGCCGGACGTGCTCCAGATCCGCGAGGGCGCGCGCGACGCGGTCGCCGGTCGACGTCCCGGCGCTCACGCCGCGGCGGACGACACCCGTCCGCAGCTGGTGCACGCGGGCGCCGCCGAGCCGGGGGACGGGTGACCACGATGCGCGCCCCGGCACGACGCAGGGCGCGAGGCGGGATCCCCGCCTCGCGCCCCGCGTCGGGTCGCCGCGTGCCGTCAGGCCGCGGAGAGCAGCTCCTTCGAGATGGTGTCGGCCATCTCGTGCAGCAGGGGGAGCGCGGCCTCGCCGAACTCGTAGGTCACGCGGGCAGCGGGCCCGGAGACCGAGAGCGCGGTCGGGGTGGGAGCGCCCTTCACGGGGACGGCGAAGCACCGCACGCCGATCTCCTGCTCGCCGTCGTCGACGGCGTAGCCCTGCTCGCGGATCGTGCCGATCTCCTTGAGGAGGTCGTCGACGTCCGTGATGGACAGGTCGGTGGCGGGCGGCATCCCCACGCGACCGACGATGTCGCGGATCGTCTGGTCCGGCAGCTCGGCGAGCACCATCTTGCCGACGCCGGTGCAGTGCGTGTAGACGCGCCGTCCCACCTCGGTGAACATCCGCATCGAGTAGGACGACGAGGCCTGGGCGACGTACACCACCATGTCGCGGTCGATCATCGCGAGGTTGGCGCTCTCGCCGAGCTCGCGGGCGAGCCGCTCCAGGTGCGGGCGGGCGCTGGCGCCGAGCTGGCGGCCGGCGCTCTCGCCCAGCCGGATGAGGCGCGGTCCCAGGGTGTACCGGCGGTTCGGGAGCTGACGGGCGTAGCCGCGACCGACGAGAGTCCGCATGAGCCGGTGGATCGTCGGGAGCGGGAGGCCGGCAGCGGCCGCCAGCTCGCTGAGCGCGGCGTCGCCGCCGAGGTCGGTCATGATCTCGAGCAGGTCGATCGCCCGGTCCACCGACTGGACTCCGGTGCCGTTCGCCATGGGTCGTGTCCCCCTTTGAGCCTCACGAACCGGTCCCGGTTCTAGAAACCATCCTTCCACATCTCGAAACTTCATGTCATCAGCACCTCGAAAGGAAACCCAGGCCATGGCGATGCCCAGCCCCAGCTACACGATCACCCTCCGCGTCGAGGCCCCGGCCTCGCAGCGCGCGACGAGCGAGATCGTCCACGAGATCGCCACGGCCGGCGGATCGGTCATGGGCGTCGACATCGCCCAGTCGCACGCCGACACGATCGTCGTCGACGTCACCTGCGACACGGTCGACGCCGAGCACGGCGAGCGGATCGTCGCGGCGCTCGACGCCCTCGACGGCGTGCGCGTGCTGAAGATGTCCGACTCGACCTTCCTCATGCACCTCGGCGGCAAGATCTCCGTCACCCCCAAGGTGCCGCTCAAGACGCGCCGCGACCTCTCGCGCGCCTACACGCCGGGCGTCGCCCGCGTCTGCCTCGCGATCGCCGACCGCCCCGAGGACGCGCGCCGCCTCACCATCAAGCGCAACACCGTCGCGGTCGTCACCGACGGCACCGCCGTCCTCGGCCTCGGCGACATCGGCCCCGAGGCCGCCATGCCGGTCATGGAGGGCAAGGCGGCGCTGTTCAAGCAGTTCGCCGACGTCGACGCGTGGCCCATCGCCCTCGACACGACGGACACGGAGGAGATCATCCGCACCGTCAAGGCGATCGCCCCGGGCTTCGGCGGCGTGAACCTCGAGGACATCTCCGCGCCCCGCTGCTTCGAGATCGAGAAGCGCCTGCGCGAGGAGCTCGACATCCCCGTCTTCCACGACGACCAGCACGGCACCGCCATCGTGGTGCTCGCGGCGCTCATCAACGCGCTCAAGGTCGTGAACAAGAAGATCGAGGACGTCCGCATCGCGGTGTCCGGCGTCGGCGCCGCCGGCTCGGCCATCATCCGCCTCCTGCTCGCCCAGGGCGCGAGGGACATCGTCGGCTTCGACCGGCACGGGGCGCTCACGCCCGAGTCGGCCGGCGACGACGCGAACCGCGCCTGGATCGTCGAGAACACCAACCCGTCCGGGTTCACCGGGACCCTCAAGGAGGGGCTCGTCGGCGCCGACGTCTTCGTGGGCGTCTCGGCGGGCAACATCCTCACGGGCGCGGACGTCGCGGCGATGAACGACGACGCGATCGTGTTCGCCCTCGCGAACCCGACGCCCGAGGTCGACCCCATCGCCGCGGGCGAGACGGCCGCCGTCGTGGCGACCGGCCGCAGCGACTACCCGAACCAGATCAACAACGTGCTGGCGTTCCCCGGCCTGTTCCGCGGCCTGCTCGACGCGGGCGCCACGCAGATCACGGACGAGATGCTGCGCGTGGCGGCGGTCGCGATCTCGTCGGTGGTGAGCGAGGACGAGCTCAACTCGGCCTTCGTCATCCCGGGCGTGTTCGACAGCCGCGTCGCCGAGGCCGTCGCGGAGGCCGTCCGGGCCGAGGGCCTCAAGGAGGTCCCGGTGGCGGAGCACCGTGCCGGGGACGCCGAGCACCTGGCCCAGCACCTGGGCCGTGCGCTGCAGGCCGAGGGCGCGGCGGTGGCCCGATGAAGGCGTCCCTCGACCAGGCCGCGCTCGACGACGTCGAGCGGCGGCTCGCCGCGCACGACGCCCACCTCGAGCGCGCCTACCCGGGCGACGACGGCACGCGCCAGCCCGTGCACACCGTGTACGTGCCGGCGCACCGGTACGCGGCCGGGCTCGCGAGGGACTGGGGCGCACAGGCGCTCGCGGCCGTCGAGGCGCAGGGCACGGACGCGCTGCTGGACGCCGTCGACGTGCGGGACGACCTGCGCGAGGCGGTCGCGGCCCAGGTGGAGCGCAAGCTCGCCGCCGAGCCGATCGAGGACCTGCGCATCGACCTCGAGGACGGGTACGGCACCCACCCCGACGTCGACGAGGACGAGGTGACCGCCGCCGCGGCCGCCGCGCTGCGCGCCGAGCTGGACGCCGGGGGAGCGACGCCGTTCGTCGGCATCCGGTTCAAGTGCTTCGAGCGGCCCACCCGGGCGCGCGGCCTGCGCACGCTCGACGTGTTCGTCAGCACGCTCGCGGCGTCGGGCGACCTCCCCGACGGGCTCGTGCTGACCCTGCCGAAGGTGACCGGCGTCGTGCAGGTCGAGGCGATGGTCTCCGTCTGCGAGCGGCTGGAGGAGGCGAACGGCCTGCCGGCCGGGCGCCTGCGCTTCGAGGTGCAGGTGGAGACGCCGCAGTCGATCCTCGACTCCGAGGGCACGGCGACCGTGGCGCGGATGATCCACGCGGGGGCGGGGCGCGTGAGCGGCCTGCACTACGGCACGTACGACTACTCGGCGGCGCTCGGCATCGCCGCGGCGTACCAGTCGATGGAGCACCCGGCGGCGGACCTGGCCAAGGAGGTCATGCAGCTCGCGGCCGCCGGCACCGGCGTCCGCCTGTCCGACGGGTCGACGAACGTGCTGCCGGTCGGCGACGACGCGCAGGTGCGCGCCGCGTGGGCGAACCACGGGCGTCTCGTGCGGCGCTCGCTGGAGCGCGGCTTCTACCAGGGCTGGGACCTGCACCCGGTTCAGCTGCCGAGCCGGTTCGCGGCGACGTACGCGTTCTACCGCGAGGGATTCGAGCCGGCGGCCGAGCGGCTGTCGAACTACGTGAACGAGGTGGAGGGTGCGGTGCTCGACGAGCCCGCCACCGCCAAGGCGCTCGCGTGGTACCTCAAGCGCGGCGTCGACTGCGGAGCCCTGGGCGTCGACGAGATCGTCGAGCGCACCGGCCTGCGGCCGGACGAGCTCACGGCGATCGTGACGCGCCCGCTCGGGGGCTGACGCCCGGGCATCGGCGCAGCGCACGGCCACGACGGCCCGGCAGGACGACGTCCCGCCGGGCCGTCGTCGTGTGCGCGGCGTCACGACCGCACTGCGGGAGGGCCCCGGGCAGGGGTTGACCGATCGCGCCGACCCGGCGTAGCGTTTTCACTACAAGGAACCAATCTTCCATCTGGCGAAAGCGAGTCAGCGATGACGGACCAGATCCCCTACACCGTGAACTGCTCGATCCTCCTCACGGACCTGCCGCTCCTGGAGCGTCCGGCGGCCGCGAAGGCGGCCGGCTTCGACGGCGTCGAGCTCTGGTGGCCCTTCGCCACGCCGACCCCCGACGCCGACGAGATCGACGCGTTCGTCGGGGCCCTGGCCGACGCCGGCGTGCAGCTCACCGGCCTCAACTTCGACGCCGGCAACATGCCGGGCGGCGACCGCGGCCTGATCTCGTGGCCCGAGCGCTCGGCCGACCTGCGCGCCAACCTCGACGCCGTCGCCCGCATCGGCGAGCGCACCGGCTGCCGCGCGTTCAACGCGCTGTACGGCAACCGCGTCGAGGGCGAGGACCCGGCCGCGCAGGACGCGCTCGGCGCCGAGAACCTCGCGCTCGCGGCGAAGGCCGTCGAGCGCGTCGGCGGCACCGTGCTGGTGGAGCCGGTCTCCGGCGCCCCCGCGTACCCGCTGAAGACCTCGGCCGACGCCGTCGCCGTCCTCGACCGCGTGCGCGACGAGCACGGCGCGACCAACCTCGGCCTGCTGTTCGACGTCTACCACCTGTCGGTCAACGGCTCGGACGTGGACCTCGACCTCAAGACCTACGGCGACCGCATCGCCCACGTCCAGATCGCCGACGCCCCGGGCCGCGGTGCCCCGGGCAGCGGGGACCTGCCGATCCAGCGCTGGATCGGCGACCTCCGCGCCGCCGGCTACGCCGGCCCCGTCGGCCTCGAGTACAAGACGGCCGACGCCGACCCGTTCGCCTGGCTGCCCCGCGCCGAGCGCTCCGCGCGCTGAGTGCCCCGCGCTGCAGCGACCCCTCGACCTCCCCGGAAGGACACGACCAATGAGCACCATCGCCTTCATCGGCCTCGGCATCATGGGCAGCCCGATGGCCGTCCACCTGCAGGACGCCGGGCACGCCGTCGTCGGCTTCAACCGCACGGCCGCCAAGGCCCAGCCCCTCGTCGAGGCGGGCGGCACCGCCGCCTCGTCCGTCGCAGAGGCCGTGAAGGCCGCGGACGTCGTGGCCGTCATGGTCCCGGACTCCCCGGACGTCGAGGGGGTCCTCACCGGCGACGACGGCGTCTTCGCGAACGCGCAGCCGGGCACGCTGATCGTCGACTTCTCGTCGATCCGCCCGGACGTCACCATCGCGCTGGCCGAGCAGGCGACGGCCGCCGGCTTCCGCTACCTCGACGCGCCGGTCTCCGGCGGCGAGGCAGGCGCGAAGAACGCCGCCCTGTCGATCATGGTCGGCGGCTCCGCCGAGGACTTCGCCGCAGCGTCCGACGTGTTCGACGCCGTCGGCAAGACGGTCGTGCACGTCGGCCCCTCGGGCTCCGGCCAGACCGTCAAGGCCGCGAACCAGCTCATCGTCGCCGGCAACATCGCGCTGCTCGCGGAGGCCGTCGTCTTCCTCGAGGCGTTCGGCGTCGACACGGAGGCGGCCGTCAAGGTCCTCGGCGGCGGCCTCGCCGGCTCCGCGGTGCTCGACCAGAAGGCCGAGAAGATGCTGGGCCGTGAGTTCGCCCCCGGTTTCCGCATCGACCTGCACCACAAGGACCTGGGCATCTTCACGACCGCCGCGCGCGAGCAGGGCGTCGTCGCCCCGGTCGGCGCCGTCGTCGCACAGCTCATGGCCGCGGCCCGCGCCGAGGGCGACGGGTCGCTCGACCACTCCGGCCTCTTCCAGGCGATCGCGCGCCTGTCCGGTCGCGACTGACCTCGCGCCCGCCCCGACATCCCCGAAGACTCGAAGGAGAGCACCATGCCCCGCATGCGCGCGGTCGACGCCGCGGTCGCCATCCTGGCGAAGGAGGGTGCCACCGAGGCCTTCGGCCTCCCCGGCGCCGCCATCAACCCGTTCTACGACGCCATGCGCCAGCACGGCGGCATCCACCACGTGCTCGCCCGGCACGTCGAGGGCGCGTCGCACATGGCCGACGGCTACTCGCGCGCCGAGCGCGGCAACATCGGCATCTGCATCGGCACGTCGGGCCCCGCAGGCACCGACATGATCACCGGCCTGTACGCCGCGTGGGCCGACTCGATCCCGATGCTGTGCATCACGGGCCAGGCCCCGGTGGCCAAGCTCGACAAGGAGGACTTCCAGGCCGTCGACATCGCGTCGATCGCCGCGCCGGTCACCAAGCTGGCGAAGACGGTCCTCGAGGCGTCGCAGGTGCCGGGCGTCTTCCAGCGCGCGTTCCAGCTGATGCGCTCGGGCCGACCCGGCCCGGTCCTCATCGACCTGCCGATCGACGTGCAGATGACGGAGATCGAGTTCGACCCGGAGACCTACCGGCCGCTTGCTCCGGAGCGACCGGAGGCCACCCGCGAGCAGGTCGCCAAGGCGATCGACATGCTGCTGGCCGCGGAGCGCCCCCTGATCGTCGCCGGCGGCGGCATCATCAACGCCGGCGCGGAGGCCGAGCTCGTCGAGCTCGCGGAGACCCTCGGCGTGCCGGTGGTGCCGACCCTCATGGGCTGGGGCGCGATCCCCGACGACCACCCGCTGACCGCGGGCATGGTCGGCATCCAGACGTCGCACCGCTACGGCAACGCGACGTTCCTGGAGTCGGACTTCGTGATCGGCGTCGGCAACCGGTGGGCCAACCGCCACACCGGCGGCCTGAAGACGTACACCGAGGGCCGCACCTTCGTGCACGTCGACATCGAGCCCACGCAGATCGGCCGCGTGTTCGCGCCCGACTACGGCGTGGTCTCCGACGCGGGCGCCTTCCTGCGCACCGCGCTCGAGGTCGCCGCGGAGCGCAGGGCCGCCGGGCAGCTGAAGGACTACTCCGCGTGGGCCGCGTCCGCCCAGGAGCGCAAGGGGAAGCTGCAGCGCAAGACGCACTTCACCGAGATCCCGATCAAGCCGCAGCGCGTGTACGAGGAGATGAACAAGGCCTTCGGCCGCGACACGGTCTACGTCACCACGATCGGCCTCTCGCAGATCGCCGGCGCGCAGCTGCTGCACACGTACCACCCGCGGCACTGGATCAACGCCGGGCAGGCGGGCCCGCTGGGCTGGACCGGTCCGGCCGCGCTCGGCGTCTCGCGGGCGCTGCCCGAGGGCAACGTCGTCGCCCTCTCGGGCGACTACGACTTCCAGTTCATGCTGGAGGAGCTCGCCGTGGGCGCGCAGCACCACCTGCCCTACGTGCACGTCGTGGTGAACAACGCCTACCTGGGCCTGATCCGTCAGTCGCAGCGGGCGTTCGAGATGGACTACCACGTGTCCCTCGCCTTCGACAACATCAACATGTCGCACGGTGACGGGGAGCCCGAGGGCTACGGCGTGGACCACGTCAAGGTCGCCGAGGCGCTGGGCTGCAAGGCGATCCGCGTCAAGGACCCGGAGGACCTGGGCGCCGCGTTCGCCAAGGCGCAGGCCATGACCGCGGAGTTCCGCGTCCCCGTGGTGGTCGAGGTCATCCTCGAGCGCGTCACCAACATCGCGATGGGAGCGGAGCTCAACGGGGTGAACGAGTTCGAGGACCTGGCGATCTCGGCCGAGGACTCGCCCACGGCCATCGCGCTGCTCGACTGAGCGCGACAGGCTGAGCAGTACCCGACGACGGCGACGGGAGAGACGATGGCGAGGACGGGCAGGACCGACGGACGAGGGGGTGGAGCGGCAGTGACGACGACGGGACCGACGGCGGCGCGCGTGCTGCTCGCCCCGGACAAGTTCAAGGGCTCCCTGACCGCCGGCGAGGTGGCCGCCCACCTGGCGGCCGGCCTGCGGCGGGCGGTTCCCGGCGTCGTCGTCGACGAGCTCCCCGTGGCCGACGGCGGCGAGGGCACCCTGGAGGCCGCCCTCGCCGCCGGCTACACCGCGGTGGACCTGGTGGCGACCGGCCCCCTCGGGGAACCGGTCGCCACCCGGTACGCCCGCCGGGGCGCCACCGCCGTCGTCGAGATGGCGGCGGTCACCGGCCTCGCCCAGGTGACCCCGACGCCGGCCACCGCTCTCGCCGCGACCTCCCGGGGGCTCGGCGAGGTCATCGCGCACGCCCTGGACGAGGGGGCACGGGAGATCGTCGTCGGGGTGGGCGGCTCCGCCAGCACCGACGGCGGGGCGGGCATGCTCGCCGCGCTCGGCGCGCGCCTCGCGTCGGGGGCGGGGGACGTCGCCGACGGCGGCGGCCACCTGCACGAGCTGACCGACGTGGACCTCGCGGGGCTGCACCCCGCGCTCGCCGACACCGAGATCGTGCTCGCGAGCGACGTGGACAACCCGCTGCTCGGCGAGCAGGGCGCGGCCGCCGTGTACGGGCCGCAGAAGGGCGCCGACCCGGCGACGGTGGACCAGCTCGAGCTCGGCCTGGCGACCTGGGTCGACGTGCTGGCCACCGTCGGCGTCACGGGCGCCCGCGGCTACGCCGCCGAGCCCGGCGCGGGCGCGGCGGGCGGCGTGGGCTTCGCCTGCCTGCTGCTCGGCGCCGAGCGCCGCCCCGGTGTCGAGGAGGTGCTTGCCCTCACGGGCTTCGCGGACCGCCTCGCCGGCGTCGACCTGGTCGTCACGGGAGAGGGCAGCCTCGACGAGCAGTCCCTGCACGGCAAGACGCCGGTCGGCGTGGCCGCCGCCGCGGCCGTCGCCGGCGTCCCCACGGTCGCGGTGTGCGGCCGCACCACCCTGAGCCCCGCACGAGCGGCCGCCGCCGGCCTCACCGCCGTGCACGCCCTCGCCGACGTCGAGCCGGACGTCGCCCGCTGCATCGCCGAGGCGGGCCCGCTGCTCGAGACCCTCGCGGCGCGGCTCGTCGACCACCTGCCGTCCCTGAACACCCTGGAGATCGCATGACCCACGACCTCGTCGTCCGCGCCGCCCGCGCCGTCACCCCCGAGGGGGAGCGCGCCGTCGAGGTGGGCGTGACCGACGGCCGGATCGCCGCCGTCGTTCCGCTCGGCACCGGCCTGGCCGGTGCCGAGGTGCTGGAGCTCGCCGAGGACGAGGTGCTGCTGCCCGGCCTCGTCGACTCGCACGTGCACGTCAACGAGCCCGGCCGCACCGAGTGGGAGGGCTTCGCCACCGCCACGCGCGCCGCCGCGGCCGGCGGCGTCACGACGATCGTCGACATGCCGCTCAACTCGCTGCCCCCCACGACCTCGGTCGCGAACCTCGAGGTCAAGAAGCAGCGCGCGGTGGACCAGGCGTTCGTCGACGTCGGCTTCTGGGGCGGCGCCGTGCCGGGCAACACGGCGGACCTCGAGCCTCTGCACGATGCCGGCGTGTTCGGCTTCAAGTGCTTCCTCGCCGACTCCGGGGTGCCGGAGTTCGGCCACCTCGAGGACGCGGAGCTGCGCGCCGACCTCGCGGAGCTGACGTCGTTCGGCGCCCTGATGATCGTGCACGCGGAGGACCCGGGCACCCTCGAGGACGCCCCGCAGGAGCCGGGCCCCACCTACAAGAGCTTCCTCGCCTCGCGGCCTGCCAAGGCCGAGTCGACGGCGATCGCCTCGCTCATCGACGCGGCCCGCGCCACCGGCGCGCGGGCGCACGTGCTGCACCTGTCCGACGCCGACTCGCTGCCGATGATCGCGGCCGCCCGTGCGGAGGGCCTGCGCCTCACCGTCGAGACCTGCCCGCACTACCTGTCCCTGGACGCCGACCACGTGCCCGACGGCGCGACGGCCTACAAGTGCTGCCCGCCGATCCGCGAGCACGACAACCAGGACCGCCTCTGGCAGGGCCTGCGCGACGGCCTGATCGACGTCGTCGTCACCGACCACTCGCCGGCCACCGCCGAGCTCAAGCAGCCGGCCTCGGGCGACTTCGCCGAGGCCTGGGGCGGCGTCGCGTCGCTGCAGCTCGGCCTCGCCGTCGTCTGGACCGAGGCGCGCCGCCGCGGGGTGCCGCTCGCGGAGGTCGTCGGCTGGATGTCCTCCGGCCCGGCCGCGCTGGTCGGCCTGGAGCGCAAGGGCGGCATCGCGGTGGGCAAGGACGCGGACCTCGCGGTCTTCGCGCCCGAGGCGACGTTCGTCGTCGACCCGGCCCGCCTCCACCACAAGAACCCGGTCACGCCGTACGCCGGTCGTGACCTCACGGGAACGGTTCGGCGCACGCTGCTGCGTGGGCGTCCCGTGGGCGACGAGCCCACCGGCACCCTGCTGCGCCGCGGCGGGGCCTGAGCAGGGCCCGACGACGAGAACGCTGACGAGAACGACGACGAGAACGACCACGAAGGACGACTGACATGACGCGACTCCAGCCGGGCGACACCGCTCCCGACTTCACCCTGCCCGACTCCGCAGGCACGCCGGTGTCCCTCGCGGACGTGCGCGCCGGGGCGGACAAGGGCGTGGTCGTGTACTTCTACCCGAAGGCGGGCACCCCCGGGTGCACCACCGAGGCCTGCGACTTCCGCGACAACCTCGCGTCGCTCGCGGGAGCCGGGTACGCCGTCGTCGGCGTCTCCGCCGACCCGGTGGAGGACATCCGCGCCTTCGTGGAGGCCGAGCACCTGACGTTCCCCCTGCTGAGCGACGCGGACCATGCCGTGGCCGACGCCTACGGCACGTGGGGCCCGAAGACGATCGGCGACCGGACGTTCGACGGGGTGCACCGCTGCACCTTCGTCGTCGAGCCGGACGGGACCCTGCGGTCCGCCGAGTACGACGTCGAGGCCACCGGTCACGTGGCCGCGCTGCGCGCGCAGCTGGTGGGTGCCTGAGCACCCACGACCCGGTAGGGTCGGTCTGGCAGGTTTCCGCTAGGCGTAATACGAATTCCGCTGTGCAACGACCGCACGGCAGCAGCACACCCCCGTAGAACGAGAACAAGGAGGGACTGTCGTGGAGCTCCCCGACGGCCTGACCATCACCGCCGAGATCGGTGAGCGCGACACCGAGGTGCTCACCCCGGCCGCGCTCGACCTCATCGTGACCCTGCAGCGCGAGCTGGGCGCCCGCCGCCTCGAGCTGCTGGAGGCGCGGCAGCGTCGCCGCCAGGCGCTGGCCGACGGCGGCACCCTCGACTTCCTCCCGGAGACCGCGCACCTCCGCGCCGACGACTCCTGGAAGGTCGCCGAGCCCGCCCCCGGGCTCGTCGACCGCCGCGTGGAGATCACCGGCCCGACCGACCGCAAGATGACCGTCAACGCGCTCAACTCGGGCGCGAAGTGCTGGCTCGCGGACCAGGAGGACGCGAACACGCCGCAGTGGAGCAGCGTGGTGGGCGGCCAGCTCAACCTCCTCGACGCCATCGAGCGCCGGATCGACTTCACCAACGAGGCCGGCAAGTCCTACGCGCTGAAGCCCGACGACGAGCTGGCCACGATCATCATGCGTCCCCGCGGGTGGCACATGAACGAGAAGCACGTCCTCGTCGACGGCCAGGAGACCTCCGGCTCCCTGGTCGACTTCGCGCTCTACGTCGCGACCGCGGGCCTGCGGCAGATCGCCAAGGGCCTCGGGCCGTACTTCTACCTGCCGAAGATGGAGTCGCACCTCGAGGCGCGGCTCTGGAACGACGCGTTCGTCCTCGCCCAGGACGCGCTGGGCATCCCGCGCGGCACCATCCGCGCGACCGTGCTCATCGAGACCATCCCGGCCGCGTTCGAGATGGAGGAGATCCTCTACGAGCTGCGCGAGCACTCCGCGGGCCTCAACGCCGGCCGCTGGGACTACCTGTTCTCCGTGGTGAAGAACTTCCGCACCCGCGGGTCGGAGTTCCTGCTGCCCGACCGCAACCAGATCACCATGACGGTGCCGTTCATGCGGGCCTACACCGAGCTGCTGGTCCGCACCTGCCACAAGCGCGGCGCGCACGCCATCGGCGGCATGGCGGCGTTCATCCCGAGCAAGGACGCCGCGGCCAACGAGCAGGCCTACGCCAAGGTGAGCGCCGACAAGGCGCGCGAGGCCGGCGACGGCTTCGACGGCTCCTGGGTGGCGCACCCCGGCATGGTCGCCACGTGCAAGGAGGCGTTCACCGCGGTGCTCGGCGACCGGCCGAACCAGATCGACCGTACGCGCGAGGACGTGCGCGTCACGGCCGCCGACCTGCTGTCGGTCGACAAGACGCCCGGCACCGTCACCGAGGCCGGCCTGCGCAACAACGTCTCCGTCGGCATCCAGTACCTCCAGGCCTGGCTGGGCGGCCTCGGCGCCGTCGCCATCTTCGGCCTCATGGAGGACGCCGCGACCGCGGAGATCTCCCGCTCCCAGGTGTGGCAGTGGCTGCACAACGACGTCGTCCTCGCCGACACCGGCGAGAAGGTGACGCGGGAGCTCGTCGACCGCATCGTCGAGGAGGAGGTGGCCAAGCTTCCGGGCGGCGCCGCCGCCTTCGACGAGGCGCGGACCACCTTCATGGAGGTCGCCGTGGCCGACGAGTACATCGACTTCCTCACGACGGCCGCCTACGAGCGGATGGACTGAGGAACCCGGCACCGCTCGGCTGCGACGGGGGCGCCGAGCACCGCCGGTGCGTGACGGCCGGGACCACGTCCTGTGTGGCGTGGTCCCGGCCGTTCGTGCGCCCGCACCGTCATGCGGGGACAACCTCCCCGACACGTGCCGCCCACTAGACTGGCGGCCATGTCCACCATCTCCCGAGACGAGGTCGCGCGCGTCGCCGCCCTGGCCCGGATCGACCTGCGCGACGACGAGGTCGACCGGCTCGCCGGCGAGCTCGACGTCATCGTCGACTCCATCGCCCGCGTGCGCGAGGTCGCGACCCCCGACGTGCCGGCCACCAGCCACCCGCTGCCCCTGACGAACGTGTTCCGCGAGGACGTGCCCCAGCCGGCGCTGCCCGTGGCCGACGTGCTGGCCGCCGCGCCCGACGCGCAGGACGGGCGCTTCGCCGTCCCGCAGATCCTCGGGGAGGAGTGAGATGACGGACCTGACCCGCCTCAGCGCTGCGGAGCTCGCCGAGACCCTCACGCGCCGGGAGGCCTCCAGCGTCGAGGCCACGCGTGCCCACCTGGACCGCATCGCGGCCGTCGACGGCGACGTGCACGCGTTCCTGCACGTGAGCGAGGACGACGCGCTGGCCACGGCCGCCGACGTCGACGCGCGCCGCGCCGCCGGCGAGGAGCTGCACCCGCTGGCCGGCGTGCCGATCGCCGTCAAGGACGTCGTCGTGACGAAGGGCCTGCCGTCCACGGCGGGCTCGAAGATCCTCGAGGGCTGGATCCCGCCGTACGACGCGACCCTCGTCGAGAAGCTCCGCGCCGCGGGCCTGCCGATCCTCGGCAAGACGAACATGGACGAGTTCGCGATGGGCTCCTCCACCGAGCACTCCGCGTTCGGCAACACCCACAACCCGTGGGACCTCGACCGCATCCCCGGCGGCTCGGGCGGCGGCTCCGCCGCGGCCGTCGCCGCCTTCGAGGCGCCGCTCGCGATCGGCACGGACACCGGCGGCTCGATCCGCCAGCCGGGCGCCGTCACCGGCACCGTCGGCGTGAAGCCCACCTACGGCGGCGTCTCGCGCTACGGCCTCATCGCGATGGCCTCCTCGCTGGACCAGGCCGGCCCCGTGACGCGCACCGTGCTCGACTCGGCGCTGCTGCACGAGCTCATCGGCGGCCACGACCCGCGCGACTCGACGTCGATCCCCGAGCCGCTCCCGCCGCTGGTCGAGGCCGCGCGCCAGGGCGCGCTGGGCGACCTGTCGGGCCTCAAGGTCGGCGTCGTCACGCAGCTGCAGGGCGAGGGCTACCAGCCCGGCGTGCTCGCGCGGTTCCACGAGTCGCTCGAGCTGCTGACCAAGGCCGGGGCCGAGGTCGTCGAGGTCTCCTGCCCGAGCTTCGACTACGCGCTCGCCGCGTACTACCTGATCATGCCGGCGGAGGCGTCGAGCAACCTCGCGAAGTTCGACGGCATGCGCTTCGGCCTGCGCGTCGAGCCGACCGACGGCCCGGTGACGGCCGAGCGCGTCATGGCCGCGACCCGCGGCGCCGGCTTCGGCGACGAGGTCAAGCGCCGCGTCGTCCTCGGCACCTACGCCCTGTCGGCCGGGTACTACGACGCCTACTACGGCAGCGCGCAGAAGGTCCGCACGCTCATCCAGCGCGACTTCGCCGCCGCGTTCGCGCAGGCGGACGTGCTGGTCTCGCCCACGGCGCCCACCACGGCGTTCAAGCTGGGGGAGAAGCTGGACGACCCGCTCGCGATGTACCTCAACGACGTCGCGACCATCCCGGCCAACCTCGCCGGCGTGCCGGGCATCTCGGTGCCCAACGGCCTGTCCGACGACGGCCTGCCCGTCGGGTTCCAGATCCTCGCGCCGGCGAAGGCGGACGACCGCCTCTACCGCGTCGGTGCCGCGCTCGAGTCGGCCCTCGAGTCCACGTGGGGCGCCCCGCTGCTGTCCCGTGCCCCCGAGCTCTCGCCTCCCGGGTCTCCTCGCTTCGCTGCGGGGACCCGCGAGGACTCCGAGACGCTGGGCTGAGAACAGGAGAACACCACTGTGACCACCACGACCCCTGCTCTCGTCGCCTACGACGACGCCGTGCGCCGCTACGACCCGGTGATCGGCATCGAGGTGCACGTCGAGCTCGGCACCCGCACCAAGATGTTCTGCCCGGCCGAGCAGTCGTTCGGCGCCGAGCCGAACACGCAGACCACGCCGGTGTCGCTCGGGCTGCCGGGCGCGCTGCCCGTCGTCAACGGCACCGCCGTCGAGTACGCGATCCGCATCGGCCTGGCGCTCAACTGCCAGATCGCGGAGAGCTGCCGGTTCGCCCGGAAGAACTACTTCTACCCGGACGTGCCGAAGAACTTCCAGACGTCGCAGTACGACGAGCCGATCGCCTTCGAGGGCTGGCTCGACGTCGAGCTCGAGGACGGCACGGTGCACCGCGTCGAGATCGAGCGCGCGCACATGGAGGAGGACGCCGGCAAGAACACGCACGTCGGCGGCTCCGCCGGCCGCATCCACGGCGCCGAGTACTCGCTGGTCGACTACAACCGCGCCGGCGTGCCGCTGGTGGAGATCGTCACCAAGCCGATCACCGGCGCGGGGGACCGGGCGCCCGAGGTGGCCCGCGCGTACGTGCAGGCCCTGCGCGACATCTTCCGCGTGCTCGACGTGTCCGAGGCGCGCATGGAGCGCGGCAACGTCCGCGCCGACGTCAACCTGTCGCTGCGCGCGACGCCCGAGTCGCCGCTCGGCACGCGCACGGAGACGAAGAACGTCAACTCGTTCCGCTCCGTGGAGCGCGCAGTGCGGTACGAGATCTCGCGCCAGGCCGCGCTCCTCGACGCGGGCGAGACCGTGATCCAGGAGACGCGCCACTTCCACGAGGAGGACGGCTCGACGTCGCCCGGCCGCGTGAAGTCGGACGCCGAGGACTACCGGTACTTCCCGGAGCCCGACCTCGTGCCCGTCGCGCCGTCGCGCGAGTGGGTCGAGGAGATCCGCGCGACGCTGCCCGAGCTGCCGCAGGCCCGGCGCCGCCGCCTGCACGACGAGTGGGGCTTCGCGGACGCCGAGATGCGCGACGTCGTCAACGCCGGCGCGCTCGACCTCATCGAGGCGACCGTCGCCGCCGGCGCCACGCCGGCCGCCGCGCGCAAGTGGTGGATGGGCGAGCTGGCACGCCGCGCCAAGCAGGACGAGGTCGAGCTCGCGGATCTCGCGATCACGCCCGCGCAGATCGGCGAGCTCCAGCGGCTCGTCGACTCCGGCCGCATCAACGACAAGATCGCCCGGCAGGTGCTCGACGGCGTGCTCGCCGGCGAGGGCGACCCGGAGGCGGTCGTCGTGGCCCGCGGCCTGGAGGTCGTCTCCGACGACGGGCCGCTCCTCGAGGCCATCGACGCGGCGCTCGCGGCGCAGCCCGACATCGTGGAGAAGGTCCGCGGCGGCAACCAGGGCCCGGTCGGCGCCATCATCGGCTCGGTCATGAAGGCCACCCGGGGCCAGGCGGACGCCAAGCGCGTGCGCGAGCTGGTGCTGGAGAGGATCGGCTGATGCGGTCGCCCGTCCTGCACGGGGAGCTCGTGCGCCTGCGCCCGGTCGAGGCGCGGGACGCCGAGCGGCTGTGGGCGTCGTTGCGCGACCCGGAGGGCGGGCGCCTCACGGGCATGGGCACGAACGCCGCGTCGTCCCGGGCCGAGGTGGACGCCTGGGCCGCGAGCGCGGCCGACCTGCCCGGCCGGTACGACTGGGCGATCACGTCGGCCGCCGTGCGGGACGGGGAGCTCGTCAGCGACGACCTGCTGGGCGAGATCTCCCTCGACCGGGTGGACCTCGAGCTGCGGTCGGCGAACCTGCGCCTGCGGATGATGCCGGACTACCGGGGCCGCGGGTACGGGCGCGAGGCGATCGGGGAGGTGCTCCGCTTCGCCTTCGACGGCGGCGCCGGCCCGGGGCTCCACCGCGTGAGCCTCGCGGTGATCAGCATCAACCCGCGGGCGCGGGCGCTGTACGACTCGCTCGGCTTCCGGGAGGAGGGGCGCCTGCGCGATGCCTTCCGCGACGGGCAGGGCTGGGCGGACGCCGTCGTCATGAGCATCCTCGAGGACGAGTTCCGCGCCGGGGCCGGCACGGACTGAGGCACGGCGAACGGCCACCCGACGACGGCCTTGGGCCGCGGCGGCGCGTAGGTGCGCACCTTCGAGGTGGACAGCCCGAGACGCACGAGGCCTTCGGCGACCGCCACCGCCGCGCGCACGCCGTCGACGACGGGCACGCCGGTGGCCGCCGCGACGCGCTCCTCGAGCTCCGCCATCCCGCCGCACCCGAGGCAGATCACCTCGGCCCGGTCCACCTCGACGGCGCGGCGAGCCTCCGCGACGATCGTGGCGACGGCCCGCTCGGGGTCGGCCTCGAGCTCCAGCACGCCGAGCCCGCTCGCGCGCACCGAGGCGCACCGCGCGTCGAGCCCCGCCAGGCGCAGCCGGTCCTCGATCAGCGGGACCGCGCGGTCGAGCGTCGTGACGACGGAGTACCGGTGCCCCAGGTACATCGCGGTCGACGCCGCCGCCTCGGTGATGTCGACGACCGGCACGTCGAGCAGCTCCTGCAGCCCCTCGCGCCCGTGCTCCCCGTACCCGGCCTGCACGACGGCGTCGAACGGCTCCGGGTAGGAGGTCACGGCGTCCATCACCGCGAGGGCGGCGAGATAGCTCTCGAAGTTGCCCTCGCAGGAGTCCGGGCCGAACCGCGGGGTGATCCCCACGATCTCGGTGCCGAGGGAGGCGACGGACCGCGCCGAGGCGGCGATCGCGTCCGTCATGGACGACGTGGTGTTGACGTTGGCGACGAGGATGCGCACGGGGTCTCCGGGTGGGGCTAGTGGGTGCTCGGCACGGCGAGGTGCTCGCCGTCCGCGTCGTGGAAGGTCTGCCGCCGGGCGGCGACGAGGAGGTACAGGACGGCCCCCAGACCCGCGCCGAGGAACCACGAGAACGCCGAGACGACGGCGAACGCGGGGACGAAGGCGAGAAACAGGGCCACGAGTGCGGTCGGCACCAGCGCGAGCACGGCCCGGCGGTTGAACCCGCGGGCGTAGTGGTAGCTGCCGTCGGGGTCCTCGCGGTACAGGTCGGGCACGTGCACACGGGCCCGGCGCAGCAGCCAGTAGTCGGCCATGATGATGCCGAACAGCGGGCCGAGCAGGGCGCCGAGGCCGCCGAGGAAGTACGTGATCACGGCGGGGGAGCCGTACAGGTTCCACGGCAGGATGACGAGGCCGAGCGCGCCGGACAGCAGGCCCGCGCGGCGGAAGTTCAGCCTCCGCGGGAAGAGGTTGGTCAGCGCGTAGATCGGCGCGACGAAGTTGGCCATGAGGTTCACCGCGACGGTGAGGACGAGCAGGGCGAGGCAGGCGAGGACGAGCAGCGGGGTGCTGGGGATCGCCCGCACCACGTCGGACGGGGACTCGATGATCGTGCCGTCGATGGCGAACTGGGCACCCGAGAGCACCACGACGATCGCGCCGAAGACGGCCATGTTGAGCGGGATGCCGAGGAAGTTGCCCCGCACGATGGACCGGCGCGAGACGGCGCCGCGCGTGAAGTCGCAGAAGTTCAGCACGAACGTGCCGTAGATGGCGACCCACATCGCCGCCCCTCCCACGACGGCGAGCCACATGTCCGCGCCGTGCTTGGTGTCCGGGGTGCTCCAGGCGATCGTGCCGTCGGCCTGGAGGAACATCCAGACGGCGAGGGCCGCCATCGTCACCAGGATGACGGGCCCGGCGAACGCCTCGTACCGGCGGATCATCTCCATCCCGTAGCTGACGATGAGCAGCTGCACGCCCCACAGGGCGAGGAAGGTGATCCAGCCCAGCGTCGACAGGCCGAGGACGGAGTTCCGGTCGAGGCCGGCGGCGGCGGGCACCAGCGCGACGACCAGGATCCGCAGCACCACGGAGGCGAGGAACGTCTGGATGCCGAACCAGGCGACCGCGACGGAGCCGCGGACGAGGGCGGGGATCTGGGCGCCGCGGATGCCGAACGCGATGCGGCTCATGACCGGGAACGGCACGCCGGTCTTCTCGCCCATGAAGCCCGACAGGGTGAGGAGGCCGAAGAGGAGGGCGCCGCCCAGCACGAGGGCGAGGAGGATCTGCCAGCCGCCGAGCCCGAGGGCGAAGAGCCCGATGGCGAAGGCGTAGTTCCCGAGGGAGTGCACGTCGTTGGCCCACAGCGTGAAGATCGAGTACGTCCGCCAGGTGCGGCCGGCGCGCTGCGTCGGGGCGAGGTCGTGGTTGTAGAGGCGGGGGCTGAGGCCGAGCGGCGGCGTCGTCGCCGTGGCGCGGGGGGAGGTCGCGACCGTCGTCGGTGCGGCCAGGGCCTGCGGCGTCGCTGCCGCGGCCCGGTCGAGGGTGCTCATGGAGTTCGTCCTCCAGGTGCCGTACGGGCGGATTTCGTCGAGCGAAAGCGCGCTTCCGTAGCGCGTTGGTATACCAATTTGGGTGGAGCCGACCCGCTTGTCAAGCCCGTCGCGCGCGGCGACGGGTCGTCGGTCGCGGCGGGCGCGGGCAGGATGAGGCTGCCTCTTGACCGCCGGGAGGCGTCCGCACTAATCTCACATAGCAGAAACTGAATTCCGTCTCACGAAAGACCGGTGTTCAGTCGTCCATCACCACAAGGAGCGTGCCGATGACGCAGCCAGGTCCCCAGACCACCCGCTACTACACCCCGCAGGGCGGGCTGCCCGGGCAGGAAGAGCTGCTCACCGACCGGGCGATCGTCACGGAGGCGTACACCGTCATCCCGCGCGGCGTGCTGCGCGACATCGTCACCTCCAACCTGCCCGGCTGGGACAAGACCCGCCTGTGGGTGCTCGCGCGCCCCGTCGAGGGCTTCGCGACCACGTTCGCGCAGTACGTCGTCGAGGTCTCCCCGGGCGGCGGCACCGACCGTGGCGAGATCGAGGACACCGTCCAGTCGGTCGTCTTCGTCACCGAGGGCACGCTGACCCTCACGGTCGGCGGAGAGGAGCACACCCTCGAGCCCGGCGGCTACGCCTACCTCGCCGCCGGCGACCAGTGGTCGCTGCACAACCGCTCCGACGCCAAGGCCGCGTTCCAGTGGGTCCGCAAGGTCTACGAGCGCATCGACGGCTACGCGGCGAAGACCTTCGTCACCCGCGAGCAGGACATCGAGCCGCGCCCCATGCCGGACACCGACGGCGCCTGGGCCACGACGCGCTTCGTCGACCCCGACGACCTGGCGCACGACATGCACGTCAACATCGTGACGTTCCAGCCCGGCGGCTCCATCCCGTTCGCGGAGACCCACATCATGGAGCACGGCCTGTACGTGCTGGAGGGCAAGGCCGTCTACCGCCTCAACGGAGACTGGGTCGAGGTGCAGGAGGGCGACTTCATGTGGCTCCGCGCCTTCTGCCCGCAGGCCTGCTACGCCGGCGGCCCGAAGCCGTTCCGCTACCTGCTCTACAAGGACGTCAACCGGCAGGTGAAGCTCGACCGGCGCTGACCCGCCCGGTCCCGCTCAGCGGCGCGCGCGCTCGAAGTCGTCGAGCGCGACGCGCCGCTCGTGCGCGTGGTCGACGATCGGCGCGGGGTAGCCCTCCGGCGACGGGTCGAGGCGCCAGGGCTCCTGCACGCGCTTGCCCTCGACACCGCGCAGCTCGGGCACCCAGCGGCGCACGTAGTCGCCGTCCGGGTCGAACTTCTTGCCCTGCGTCACCGGGTTGAACACCCGGAAGTAGGGGGCGGCGTCGTGGCCGGTGCCGGCCACCCACTGCCAGTTGAGCTGGTTCTGCGCGACGTCGCCGTCGACCAGGTGCGCCATGAAGTGCGCGGCGCCCCGTTGCCAGCGCACGTGCAGGTCCTTGACGAGGAACGACGCCACCACCATCCGCACCCGGTTGTGCATCCATCCGGTGGCGAGCAGCTGGCGCATGCCGGCGTCGACGAGCGGGAACCCGGTGCGACCGGCGGCCCAGGCGTCGAACGCGTCCCGCTCCGCCGCTCCGGTCGCCCAGGCGTCGTCGGGCACGACGGCGCGCAGCGACCGGAGCCGGGCGTCCGGCCGGTGGTGCAGGACGTCGGCGTGGAACTCCCGCCACGCCAGCTCCGAGCGGTACGTGGCGACCGCCTCGGCCGGGAGGCCGGCGGCCTCCGCGGCCGCCAGGTCGGCCAGCATCGTCCGCGGGTGGATCTCGCCCCAGCGCAGGTGCGCCGACATCTCCGAGGTTCCCGCCAGGTCGGGGCGGTCGCGGCCCTCGGCGTAACCGGCCAGGCCCTCGCGGACGAACTCGTGCCAGCGACGCCGGGCCGCCGCCTCGCCCGCCCTCGGCAGGCGTGCGTCGCACGGTGGGGCCGCGGGGACGCCGTCGGACGGCAGCCGGGCCCACGGGACCTCGCGCGGCCGCGGCGCCGGGGCCCGCCAGCCGTGGGCGAGCCAGGCTCCGCGGAACGGGGTGAAGACCTGGTAGGGCGAGCCCTGCCCGGTGCGCAGCCGCCCGGGGGAGACGGCGTACGCCGAGCCCGTCCTGGTCAGGACGGCGCCCGCGTCGGCCAGGTTCTCCTCGACCGCGCTGTCGCGCCGGCGGCCGTACGGCTCGTGCCCGGCCGCGACGTGCACGCCGCGCGCGCCCACCGACCGCGCGACCTGGGGGACGACCTCGCGCGGGTCTCCGCGCCGCACCACGAGCCGGCCGTCGCACGCGTCGTCGAGCTTCGCCAGGGAGTCCGCCAGGTAGGCGAGGCGCGCCGCGCCGGCCCGCCGCCACAGCGCGTCGTCGAGCACGTAGAGGCCGACGACGTCCCCGCCCGCGTCGCGCGCCTCCTCGACCGCGGCGAGCAGCGCCGGGTTGTCGTGCAGCCGCAGGTCTCGCCGGAACCACATCACGCTCGCCGCCATGCCGTCACCGTACGTGGCTCCGGTGTTCCCGGTCGCCGTCGACTTCCGCCGGTGCGACAGTTTTTTCATGACCGATCAGGCAGCGGCGCCGTCGCACCCGGAGCACGAGGGCGACCGCGCGTTCTTCGGGCACCCGCGCGGCCTCATGACGCTGGCCGGCACGGAGCTGTGGGAGCGGTTCAGCTACTACGGGATGCGCGCCATCCTGCTGTACTACCTGACCGACACGGTGGCCAACGGCGGCCTCGGGATGGACGCCACCACCGGCGCGGCGTTCGTGTCGATCTACGGCACGTCGGTCTACCTGCTGTCGGTGGTCGGGGGCTGGCTCGCCGACCGGATGATCGGGGCGCGGCGCGCCGTGCTGTACGGCGGGATCGTCATCGCGGCCGGGCACGTGTCGCTCACGCTGCCCACCTACGGCTTCTCGATGCTGGGGATCGGCCTGGTCGCGTTCGGCACCGGCCTGCTCAAGCCGAACGTGTCGTCGATGGTGGGCGAGCTGTACTCGCGCGACGACGAGCGCCGGGACCCCGCCTTCTCGATCTTCTACATGGGGATCAACATCGGGTCGTTCTTCTCCCCGCTGATCGTGGGCGTCGTGGAGCAGGCGTGGGGCTACCACGCGGGCTTCGCGGTGGCCGCGATCGGGATGGCGTTCGCGCTCGTGTTCTTCGTCGGCGGCTACCGCTACCTCGGCGCCGCCGGGACGGACGTGCCGAACCCGATCACGCCCGAGGACCGCCCCGCCGTCGTGCGGCTGGGGCTCTACGTGGTCGGCGCCATCGTGGTGGCGGCCGCTCTGGCCGCCGTCGTCGCCGGGGGCTGGGCCGTCGAGACGTTCATCGACGCCGTGTCGTACCTCGCGCTCGTGACGCCGGTCGTGCTGCTCGTCGTGATGTACCGGTCGAAGCGCGTGACGGCGGCCGAGCGGCCGCGCGTCGTGGCGTACGTGCCGCTCTTCGTCGCGGCGATGCTGTTCTGGATGATCTTCGAGCAGGCGGCGACGACGCTCGCGGCCTTCGCCGCCGACCGGACCCAGCTGCAGCTGTTGGGCATCGACCTGTCGCCGGCGTTCTTCCAGTCGGTCAACCCGGCGTCGATCATCATCCTGGCGCCCGTGTTCGCGTGGATCTGGACGAAGACGGGGGACCGGCCGCCCACGGCGTACAAGTTCGTCATCGGCCTGACGCTCGCGGCCCTGTCGTTCCTGTTCCTGGCGGGGATGTCGGAGGTGTTCGCGGACGAGCTCGCGCCGCCGTGGGTGCTCATCGTGGTCTACGTGATCCAGACGCTCGGCGAGCTCTGCCTGTCGCCGGTGGGGATCGCGGCGACGACGCTGCTGGCGCCGCGCGCCTTCCGCGGCCAGGCGATGGCGCTGTGGTTCCTGTCGTCGGCCGCCGGCCAGGCGATCACGGCGCAGACGATCGAGGCGACCGAGGGGGCCTCCGACACCGCGTACTTCGGCGGGATCGGCCTCGTGGCGCTCGTGTTCGCGGGGATCCTGCTGCTGCTCGCCCCGTGGGTGACGCGGCACATCCGCCACGCCGACGAGCTGGAGCACACCCACAGCGCCGGCGCGGCCTGACCGTGCCGGCGCCGTGGGGTGCCGGGCGCGTCAGCGCAGCCAGCTCGCGCTGCCGGGGACCGGCGACGCCGCCCAGGCGCGGCCGAGGCCCCAGGTGTCGCCGGCGCGGGTCAGCGCGAGGGCGGCCAGCAGCGCCGTGAAGACGAGGTGCTGGTCGACCAGCGGGTTCTGCGAGCCCGCGGCGAAGGGCCAGGTCGACAGCCACAGCGTGAGCATGAGCAGCCCGCCCGCCACGGCGGCCGCGCGCAGCCCGATGCCGAGCAGGAGCGCGAGCCCCGTCCCGAGCATCCCGAGCATGAACAGCCAGTCGACGACGGGGCCGCTGAGCGCGGCGAACCCGCCGGCCAGCGGGCTCTCGATCGAGCTCAGGTAGCCCTCCGTCGGCGAGCTGCCCGCCACCCAGGCCCGCTCGTCCGGCGTGGCGTACCCGAGGCCCAAGGTCTTGTCGGCCACCGGCCAGAGGAAGACCACGGCCAGGAGGATGCGACACAGCGCGAGGGCGCGCCGGGCGCCGGGCCGGGTGACGACGTGCTCGGCGTCCTCCCCGCTCCGGGCGCGGTCGGTGACGGTCGTGCCGGTCGTGCTGCCTGCGGCGGTCGCGGTCATGAGTGAGCTCCCTGATCGTGGTGCGCTGCGTGGGGATGGTTCGTCCGGTTTGAACGGATAACGGTTGAACCGTGGACAACATGCACACGTCGCCCGGGGCACCGCAACCGATCCCTGGTCTTCGGAACGTTTCACCCGACAAACCGACCAGTGGGCGGACGGATGCCCGCGATGCGGGACGGCGGGCGTAGCGTGCCCGTGCGCGCCCTCCGCGACGCGCCGCAGAACTCGTCGAAGGAGCTGACATGAGCCGTCCCCTGCGCTCTCGGACGTCCACCCACGGCCGCAACATGTCCGGTGCCCGCGCGCTCTGGCGCGCGACCGGCATGGGCTCGGAGGACTTCGGCAAGCCGATCGTCGCGATCGCGAACTCGTACACGCAGTTCGTGCCCGGCCACGTCCACCTCAAGGACATGGGCGACCTCGTCGCCTCGGCGATCCGCGAGGCGGGCGGCGTCTCCAAGGAGTTCAACACCATCGCGGTGGACGACGGCATCGCGATGGGCCACGCCGGGATGCTCTACTCGCTGCCGAGCCGCGACCTCATCGCCGACTCGGTCGAGTACATGGTCAACGCGCACTGCGCCGACGCCCTCGTGTGCATCTCCAACTGCGACAAGATCACGCCGGGCATGCTCAACGCGGCGCTGCGCCTCAACATCCCGGTGATCTTCGTGTCGGGCGGGCCGATGGAGGCCGGCAAGGCGGTCGTCGCCGACGGCGTCGCGAGGACGCCCCTGAACCTCATCAACGCGATCAACTACTCGGCCGACGACAACGTGTCCGACGCCGCGCTCGCCCAGGTCGAGGAGAACGCCTGCCCGACCTGCGGCTCCTGCTCCGGCATGTTCACCGCCAACTCGATGAACTGCCTCACGGAGGCGCTCGGGCTGTCGCTCCCGGGCAACGGCTCCACGCTGGCCACGCACGCCGCCCGCAAGGAGCTCTTCCTCGAGGCCGGCCGCACCATCGTCGACCTCGCGAAGCGCTACTACGAGGACGAGGACGACTCGGCCGCCCCGCGCTCGATCGCCACGAAGGCCGCGTTCTCGAACGCCATGGCGCTCGACGTCGCGATGGGCGGCTCCACCAACACGGTGCTGCACATCCTGGCCGCGGCCCAGGAGGGCGAGGTCGACTTCGACCTCACGGACATCGAGGCGATCAGCCGCCGCGTGCCGTGCCTGAGCAAGGTCGCGCCGAACCACCCGGACTTCCACATGGAGGACGTGCACCGCGCCGGCGGCATCCCCGCGCTGCTCGGTGAGCTGGACCGTGCGGGGCTGCTCGACCACGACGTCACGTCCGTGCACACGCCCACGCTGCGCGCGTGGCTGGACGACTGGGACGTGCGGGGCGGCAAGGCGACCGAGCGGGCGCAGGAGCTCTTCCACGCCGCCCCCGGCGGGGTCCGCACCACCCAGGCCTTCTCGACGTCCAACGTCTGGGAGAGCCTCGACACCGACGCCGCGAACGGCTGCATCCGCGACCTCGAGCACGCGTACACCGTGGAGGGCGGCCTGGCCGTGCTGCGCGGCAACCTCGCCGAGGACGGCGCGGTCTTCAAGACCGCGGGCGTCGACCCCGACGTCTTCCACTTCGTGGGGAAGGCCCTCGTCTGCGAGTCGCAGGACGACGCCGTCGAGAAGATCCTCACCAAGCAGGTCCAGCCGGGCCACGTCGTCGTGGTGCGCTACGAGGGGCCGTCCGGCGGCCCGGGCATGCAGGAGATGCTCTACCCGACGTCGTTCATCAAGGGCCGCGGCCTGGGCAAGGTCTGCGCCCTCATCACCGACGGCCGGTTCTCCGGCGGGTCGAGCGGCATCTCGGTGGGGCACGTCTCGCCCGAGGCCGCGGCGGGCGGCACGATCGGCCTGATCGAGGACGGCGACGAGATCGAGATCGACGTCGACACCCGCCTCATCCGGGTCAACGTGCCCGACGAGGTGCTCGCCGAGCGCCGGGCCAAGATGGAGGCGCGGGAGAACCCGTGGCAGCCGCTGAACCGCGACCGCTACGTCTCCCCGGCGCTGCAGGCGTACGCGGCGATGGCGACGTCGGCCGACCGCGGCGCCGTGCGCGACGTGTCGCTCATCGCGCGTCGCTGACGGGCGTCACGTTCGTGACATAGGCTCCGGGCATGGTCGACCAGCCCGGGCCCGCCGCCGCGCGCGCCGAGACGAACGAGCGCGAGCTCGAGCCGGAGATCGTCACCGACCTGCGGGAGCGGATGACGTACGGCTCGTACCTGCACCTGGACACGCTGCTCGCGGCGCAGGAGCCGATCAGCGCGCCGGCGCACCACGACGAGATGCTGTTCATCGTGCAGCACCAGACCACCGAACTGTGGCTCAAGCTGGTGCTGCACGAGCTCGTCTCCGCGCGCGACCTGCTCGCGGCCGACGAGCTCGGCGCGGCGCTCAAGCGCATCGCCCGCGTCAAGCACGTGCAGCGCACGCTCACCGAGCAGTGGTCCGTGCTCGCGACGCTCACGCCCAGCGAGTACGCCCAGTTCCGCGGGTCCCTCGGCAACGCGTCAGGGTTCCAGTCCTGGCAGTACCGCGCCGTGGAGTTCCTGCTCGGCAACAAGAACGCGCGGATGCTCGCGGTGTTCGACGCCGAGCCCGCGGCGCGCGCGGAGCTCGAGCGGCTGCTCGCCGAGCCCAGCGTGTACGACGAGTTCCTGCGCTACCTCGGGCGGCACGGCCACGACGTGCCGCGGCGGGTGCTCGACCGCGACGTCACGACCGCCCACACGCTCGACGACGACCTCGTGGAGGTGTTCCGCCGCATCTACGCGGACCCGGAGTCGGACTGGTCAGCGTACGAGACGTGCGAGGAGCTCGTCGACCTCGAGGACAACTTCCAGCTCTGGCGCTTCCGCCACATGAAGACCGTGCTGCGCATCATCGGCACGAAGCGCGGCACCGGCGGTTCCAGCGGCGTCGGCTTCCTGCAGCGCGCGCTCGAGCTCACCTTCTTCCCCGAGCTCTTCGCCGTGCGCACGGAGCTCGGCCCGCCCGCGGGCCCGAGTTCGACGACGGTCCGGTCATGACCGGTGCTCTGGTGGTGCCCCCGGGCGTCGCCCCGGTCGTCCTCCCCGCGGGCGTCCCGCCGGAGGTGCGGCGCCGGCTGGGGGAGTCCGGCACGCTGCTGCCGCCGTTCACCGACACGCACGTGCACCTCGGCCTCGTGGACCCCGCACCGCTGCGGGCCCGCGGCGTCGCGGCGGTGCACGACCTGGGCGGGACCCCGGCCGACGTCGCGGCCCTGGCCGACGACCCGGCCCTTCCGCGCGTCGCGTACGCGGGCGCGTTCCTCACCGCGCCCGGCGGGTACCCGAGCGACCGGCCGTGGGCCCCCTCGGCCTGGGTCGAGGAGGTCGCCGACCCGACGTCCGCCGTCGCCGCGGTGGACCGCCAGGTCGCGGCCGGGGCGTCGTTCGTCAAGGTCGCCCTGCACGGCGACGCCGGGCCGACGCCCGACGACGCCACGCTCGCCGCCGTCGTGGCGCGGGCCCACGCGCGGGGCCGCGCCGTCGTCGTGCACGCCGAGGGCGCCGGCCAGGCGGCCCGTGCGGTCGCGGCCGGCGTCGACCGCCTGGCGCACGCCCCGTTCAGCGAGCGCCTCGACGACGACCTGCTCGTGGCCATGGCCGCGCGGGGCACGACGTGGCTCAGCACGCTCGACATCCACGGCTGGGGCGACCCGACGCCCGAGCTCGAGGTCGCGCTCGACAACGTGCGCCGCTTCGCCGCGGCGGGCGGGCGCGTCCGGTACGGCACCGACCTCGGCAACGGCCCGCTGCCGGTGGGGCTCAACGCCAGGGAGCTGGCGGCGCTCGCGGCCGCCGGCCTCGGACGGCGGTCGCTGCTGGTCGCGCTCGTCGGCGACGAGCCGCCCGCCGGCCTCGTGTCGTTCGTGCCGGGCCCCGCGCCC
>JADHZE010000220.1 GCA_026934365.1 Isoptericola sp. QY 916
TGCTCGGCCGCGCGGGCCGCCACGGCCCGCGCCCGACGCCGCGCGGCGGGCAGCGCCTCGCCCTCGCGCACCAGGTTCGACAGGCGGGTCGGGCGCCCCGCGAACAGCCCGGCGACCCCGTTCGGGTGCGCCTTCGAGAGGTCGACGATCGCCTCGCCGAGGAGGCCGACGTCGGACAGGGACGAGCCGCCCACCATCTCCACCAGGGAGGCGCGCCAGCGGCGCGTCGCGGCCTCGACGGAGGCCGCCGCTGCGGACGACGCGCTCTCGCGGCGGCCGTCGGCGCCGGACGCCCCCGGCGGTCGCGGGGACCGACGGTCGCCGGCCTCGCGCGCGGAGGTGTCGTCGGGATGGTCGGGTCCCGCCGCCGGGCCGCCGTCCGCGCCCGTCCGCAGGGACGGGTCCGGCGCGGCGGGTGCCCCGGCTGAGGGGTCGACCGCGGTCGTGGCGGTGGATCGTCGGGCGGCTCTCACGCCAGCACGGTAGAACGGCCTGCCGCCGCGCCGGTGTCGGCGCGCCGAGGAACCGCCGGAGCACGCACTTCAGGGGGACCCCGCGCGGGGCGCGAGGGACGGGAGCGTGTTGACGCCCCCTCGGCGGGGGGTCCGAAGGGGCGTCGGGCCGGGCTCGGCCCGGCAAGGGACAGCGCGCACCGCGCAGGGGGCGGGCGATGCGCGCTGTCACCCGAGAGTGTGCCGCCCAGCAGGGGCGACGTCAATAAGGGACGAGGGCGAACCCTGCAACCCGTCTGAGGAAAATCAGAGGAGGGGCGCCTGCCCCGGGCACCTAGGCTGGGCGCCCGTGAGAAGAATGGTCGAGGCGGTGGCGCCCGCGCGCATGGGCACCGGGTTCCGGTGGCTGATGTCGGCGTCGTGGGTGAGCAACATCGGCGACGGCGTCGCCCTTGCCGCGGGACCGCTCCTCGTCGCCTCCCAGACGAGCTCCGCCATGCTCGTCGCGCTTGCCGCGATGCTGCAGCGCCTGCCCTGGCTCGTGTTCGGCCTGTGGGCCGGCGTGCTCGCCGACCGCCTCGACCGGCGCCGCCTCGTCATCGTCGCCAACCTGTTGCGCGCCGTCGTCGTCGCCGCGCTCTGCGTGGTGATCGTGACCGGGCACGTCAACATCGGCGTCGTCCTGGCGGCCATGCTGCTCATGGGCGTGGCCGAGGTCTTCGCCGACACCACGTCCCAGACCCTCCTGCCCATGCTGGTGCGGCCCGCCGACCTCGGCACCGGCAACGCGCGCCTGCAGGCCGGGTTCCTCACCGCGAACCAGCTCGTCGGGCCGCCGCTCGGCGCCGCGCTCTTCGCGGCCGGCGCCGCGTGGCCGTTCGCCACGCAGGTGCTGACCGTGCTGCTCGCCGTGCTGCTCGTGAGCAGGGTCGTCCTCACGCCCGTACCCCCGGCCGTCGGCGCCGACCCGGCCACGCCCCGCAAGGTGCGGCACGACATCGCCGAGGGGCTGCGCTGGATCTGGACCAACCCGCCCGTGCGCACGCTCGCGCTGGTGATCCTCGTCTTCAACGCCACGTGGGCGGCGCCGTGGGGCATCCTCGTGAAGTACTCGCTTGACTACCTGCACATGGGCCCCGTCGGGTACGGACTGCTCACCACGGCCGCCGCCGTCGGCGGGCTGATCGGCACGTTCTCGTACGGCTCGCTCGAGCGGCGGTGGTCGCTGTCCGCCCTGATGAAGGTGTGCCTGACGCTCGAGGTGCTGTTCCACCTCGCCCTCGCCCTCGCGACGACCGGCTGGGCCGCGATGACGATCCTGTTCGTCTTCGGCGCCTACTCCTTCGTGTGGGGCACCGTGTCCAACACGGTGCGCCAGCGCGCCACGCCCACCCGCTTCCAGGGCCGCGTCGGCTCGGTCTACATGATGTGCGTGTTCGGCGGCATCGTCGTGGGCAACGCGATCGGCGGCGTGCTCGCCGAGCACTGGGGCCTCACCGCGCCCATGTGGTTCGGCTTCGTCGGCGCCGGCGTCACCCTCGTGCTCGTGTGGCGGCAGCTCGCGCACATCGCGCACGCCCAGGCGGACTGACCGCGAGGTAGTACCGCGCCCCGCGAGGTAGCACCGCACCCCGCGAAGTAGTACGTGCCCCCGCGAGGTAGCAGGTGCTACTCCCCCGTCGAGCCGTCCGCCAGCTCCCGCACGACGTCGAGGTGCCCGGCGTGCCGGGCGTACTCCTGCAGCACGTGGAAACAGATCCACAGGAGCGTCGGCACCTCGTCGTCCACGGTGAATCGACCGCCGACGGACGCCCGCTCTGCGAGGTCGTGGCTCTCCAGGACGTCGCGTGTCCGCGCGCCGCCCGCGTGCAGAGCGGCGACCAGCTCGTCGCGGCTCACGTCGTCGGGCACATGCCAGGGGCTCTCCGGGGCGTCGTCGACGTTGTCGCCCCACGGGTGCGCGACCTGCTCGCCCAGGAACCCCCAGACGAACCAGCGCCGCTCCATGTGCACCAGGTGCGTCAGCAGCTCCAGCGGGGTCCAGCCCGACGGCAGCCGGCTCTCGCGCAGCTGGGCCTCGGTCAAGCCGTCGAGCTTATGGACCACCACCGCGCGGTAGTGGTCGAGGTAGGCGGCGAACTGCTCCGCCGGGTCGGCGGAGTCCAGGCGCGGTTCGACGTCAGGGGAGGTCACGACGTCAGCGTACGACCGCCCCAAGAACTCCGGCATCACTTCTGACGAAGGGTTCGACCTGGCCATATGAACATCTCTTTACCAAAGTGCGCCTGAGAGGATTCGAACCTCCGACCTACCCTTTAGGAGAGGGTTGCTCTATCCACTGAGCTACAAGCGCATGCCGCTTCGACGAAGAAGGCGACCCACAGCCTAGCGCCCGCGCCCCGAACCACCGGCATCGGTACGCGCCGACGACGCGACGGCCGCGTCAGCCGCTCGCGTCGGCAGTTCGGGTCCGGGTCGGCAGTTCGAACTGCCGACCCGGACCCGAACTGCCGCCCTGACGGAACCCTCGGGGCGACACGATCCGCCCGACGTCAGACCCAGCGCGCCGGGTCCGCGACCACCGACCGCAGCACCTCGCGCGCTCCGCCGGTGAGGGCGGCGTGCGGGCCGGCGGCGGCGGGGCGCACGTCGACGGGTGCGAAGGGCGCAGCGAGAGCACGTTCCTCGACCACCCCTCCGACGACGTGCCCCACCCAGCCGAACAGCTCGGCGTAAGCGCCGCCGAGCACGATGGTGGAGACGTCGACGAGGTTGACGAACGTGGCCAGCGCGGCGCCCAGGGCACGCCCGGCGCGGCGCACGGTGTCGAGGGCGGCGTCGTCGCCGGCGCGCAGCAGGTCGACGATCGCGTGGACCGGCGCCGACGACGGCAGGCCGGAGCCCCGCAGCAGCACCTCCTTGCCGGCGTACTGCTCGAGGCAGCCGGTGGCGCCGCACGAGCAGCGCGGGCCGGCGGGGTCGACGACGACGTGCCCGATCTCGCCGCTCCAGCCCCGCTCCCCCAGGAACAGGTGCCGGTCGACGACGATCCCCGCGCCGACGCCGACGTCGCCGGAGACATAGAGGAAGGACGGCGGCACGTCCCCCGCCAGCTCGGCCAGGGCGGCGAGCTTGGCCTCGTTCGCCACCTCGACGTCGAGCGGGTCGCCGTCACCGGTCCGCAGGTCGAGCTCCGGCACGGGCTCCACGGACGACCAGCCCAGGTTGGGCGCCACCTCCAGCCGCCCCCCGCGCACGTCGACGAGCCCGGGCAGCGCGAGCCGCGCCCCGGCGACACGCATGCCGGCGGCCTCGACCTCCGCGACCACCTCGGCGGCAAGGGTCCGCAGCCGGGCGAGCACCTCGCGCGGGTCGGAGTCGTGCAGCGAGCCGGTGACGACGCGCTCGGCGACGACGTCCCCGACGAGGTCGAGGGCGCGCGCGCCGAGGTAGTCGACGTTCACCTCGAGCCCGAGCCCGACGACGGACCGTCCGGCGGGCACGAGCGGGACGGCGGGGCGCCCGGCCTTCTGCGCCGCGACCGGCGGCAGCTCGGCGACGAGCCCGCCGGCGACGAGCCGGTCGACGAGGGTCGAGACGGTGGCGCGGGTGAGACCAGTGGCGGCGGCGACGTCGGCGCGCGACGGTGGTGCGGAGGCCTCGAACACGGCCGCGGCGACGAGTCGCAGGTTCCGCTCGCGGAGGGTGTGCTGGCGGGACGCGGCCGCGCCGTCGGGCACGCGAGGAGCAGCTGCGGGCGTCGTCGTCGAGGTGGCTGGCACGTGTTGACTCTAGCCCAGCGACGCGCAATAGTTCAGCCGTACAACAAAACTCGACGAGGAGAGATCCGTGAGCGACATCAAGTACTCGTTCGGCCTGTGGACCGTCGGCTGGCCGGCCGCCGACCCGTTCGGCACCGCGACCCGCCCCGACCTGGACCCGGCCGAGTCGATCCGCAAGCTGGCCGACCTCGGCGCGTGGGGCTTCACCTTCCACGACAACGACGTCTTCCCGTTCGGCGCCGAGGGCGCGGAGCGCCAGAAGCACATCGACGCGGTCAAGAAGGCCTCCGAGGAGACCGGTCTCGTCTGCGAGATGGTCACCACCAACACCTTCACGCACCCGATCTTCAAGGACGGCGCGTTCACCTCGAACAACCGCGAGGTGCGCCGCTACGGCCTGCGCAAGGTGCTCCGCAACGCCGACCTGGCCGCCGAGATGGGCGCCTCGACGTTCGTCATGTGGGGCGGCCGCGAGGGCACGGAGTACGACAACTCCAAGGACCTGCACGCCGCGCACGCCCGCTACGCCGAGGGCATCGACACCGTCGCCGCGTACATCAAGGAGAAGGGCTACGACCTGCGCATCGCGCTGGAGCCCAAGCCCAACGAGCCGCGCGGCGACATCTTCCTGCCGAGCATCGGCCACGCCATCGCCCTCATCGACACGCTCGACAACGGCGACATCGTGGGCCTCAACCCGGAGACGGGCCACGAGCAGATGGCCGGCCTCAACTACACGCACGGCCTCGCGCTGGCGCTGTACGCGGGCAAGCTGTTCCACATCGACCTCAACGGCCAGCACGGGCCGAAGTACGACCAGGACCTCGTCTTCGGTCACGGCGACCTGCTGAGCGCGTTCTTCACGGTGGACATGCTCGAGAACGGCTTCCCCAACGGCGGCCCGCGCTACGAGGGCCCTCGCCACTTCGACTACAAGCCCAGCCGCACCGAGTTCCTCGACGGCGTCTGGGAGTCGGCGAAGGCGAACATGGAGACCTACGACATGCTCGCCGCCAAGTCGAAGGCGTACCGCGAGGACGCCGAGGTGCAGAAGGCGTTCGAGCACGCCGGCATCTTCGAGCTGGGCGAGCCGACGCTGGCCGAGGGCGAGTCGTTCGACGCCTTCCTCGCCGACCGCTCCGCCTACGAGGACCTCGACGTCGACGCGGTCGCCGAGCGCGACTACGGTCTGGTGCGGCTGCACCAGCTCGCGCTGCGCCACCTCATCGGCTGACCAACCCACCCCGCCCACAACGCTCTCCGGTACCCGACCCGCCTGAAAGAGACGCAACGATGCCCCTCGTCGCCGGCGTGGACTCGTCCACGCAGTCCTGCAAGATCGTCGTCCGCGACGCCGAGACCGGCGCCCTGGTGCGCTCCGGCACCGCGAAGCACCCCGACGGCACGTCGATCGACCCGCAGCACTGGTGGGACGCGTTCCGGTCCGCGGCGCAGGAGGCCGGCGGCCTCGACGACGTCGCCGCGATCGCCGTCGGCGGCCAGCAGCACGGCCTCGTCGCGCTCGACGCCGAGGGCCGCGTGGTCCGCGACGCCATCCTCTGGAACGACACCCGCTCTGCCGCCGCGGCCGAGGACCTGATCGCCGAGCTCGGCGACGGCGACCGCGAGGCCGGCGCGCAGGCCTGGGCCGACGCCGTCGGGTCCGTGCTCGTCGCGTCCCTCACCGTCACCAAGCTGCGCTGGCTGCGCGACGCCGAGCCCGAGAACGCGGCGCGCGTCGCTGCCGTCGCGCTCCCCCACGACTGGCTGACCTGGCGCATCGCCGGCTACGGCCCCGAGGGCGAGTCGCCGCTCGGGCCGCGGCTCGACGCGCTCGTCACGGACCGCTCCGACGCGTCCGGCACCGGCTACTACGACGCCGAGGCAGAGAACGGCGCGGGCGCGTACCGCCCCGACCTGCTGACGCTCGCCCTGGGGCGCGACGACGTCACGCTCCCCCGCGTGCTCGGCCCGGCAGAGGCGGGCGGCGTGGCGCACGCGTCGGTCGCCGGCGCGGACGTCGAGGGCGGCGCCCTCATCGGGCCC
>JADHZE010000221.1 GCA_026934365.1 Isoptericola sp. QY 916
TCCACGCTCAACTTCCCCATGGCCAACGACACCCCCGAGATGCGGCTCGCCGCGCTGCGAGCGCTCGTCGCGGCCGGGGTGGACGAGTTCGACTTCCCGCCGCACCCGGGCCTGCTGCTCGGGGGCGACGAGGACCTCTACGCCCGCGACGTCGAGGACGTCGTCCGGCTCGCGCACGCCGAGGGCGTGGCCGTGAAGGTGATGCTCGAGTTCGGCTTCCTGCCCACCGACGACCTCAAGGCCCGCGCCACGCGGATCGCGTACGAGGCCGGCGTCGACTGGGTGAAGCAGTCTTCCGGGTGGGGCAAGGGCGGCCTGGAGGCCACCGAGCACGACGTGCGCCTGCTCGCCGCGAACATCGAGCCGCCGTGCCGGGTCAAGGTGTCCGGCAAGGTCAACTCGCTCGGGAAGATGCAGCGCCTGTTCGAGGCGGGCGCCGAGCTGGTCGGCACCAGCTCCGGGCCGGCCATCGTCGACGGGCTCGTCGGCGACCCGGACGCCTACTGACCGGGCCGGACGCGCGGCAGACCGCACGACGACGCGACACGAAGGGGAGCGATGAGGCTCACGGTGGTGGGGAGCTATGCCAAGGCTCTCGTGATGACGGTCGACCGGCTGCCCGAGGCGGGGGAGACCCTGCTCGGGCGCGAGTACCGCGAGACGTACGGGGGCAAGGGCTCCGACATGGCCGTCCAGGCGGCCCGGCTCGGCGCCGACGTCGCGTACGTCGGGGCCGTGGGTGACGACGCGCACGGCGCGGAGTTCCGCGCCCTCATGGCCGCCGAGGGGGTCGACGACTCCCGCGTGACGGTCGACGCGACCGCGCCGACGGGGGTCGGGTTCATCGTCAAGGACACCGCGGGGCGCAACCTCATCGTCGTCGACAAGGGCGCCAACGACGGGCTCCTGCCCGACGTGCTGGACGCGTCGGCCGACGCGATGCGCGGGGCGGACGTCGTCCTGGCCCAGCTCGAGATCCCGCTCGGTTCGGCGCTGCACGCGCTCGCCGTCGCACGGGATGCCGGCGTGCCGACGGTGCTCAACCCGGCACCCGCCGTGGACCTGCGGGGCGTCGACCTGTCGGCCGTGGACGTGCTCACGCCTAACGAGCACGAGGCACGGGTCGCGCTGGGCCTGCTGCCCGGCGACCCGACCCCGGTCGAGGAGCTCGCCCGGCGCCTGCTCGCTCTCGGCCCGCGGGCCGTCGTCGTCACGCGCGGGGAGGACGGGGCGCTCGTGGCGGACGCCGCGGGCGCGACGGCCGTGCCGGCCGCGGCGGTCGACGTCATCGACTCCAACGGCGCGGGCGACAGCTTCAACGCGGCGCTCGCCGTCGCGCTCGGGGAGGGACGCGACCTGCGGGGCGCGGCCGCCTTCGCCGGCGTCGTGGCGGCGCTGTGCTGCGAGCACTGGGAGACGGTGCCGTCCTACCGGACGCGCGCCGAGGTCGAGGAGTTCCTCGCGAGGACGAAGGAGAGGGCATGAGAAGCGGACGGATCCTGCACCCCGGCCTGGCCGGGGCGCTCGCCACGCTGGGGCACACCGACGTCGTGCTGGTGACCGACGCCGGGTTCCCGATCCCGCAGGACGCGCACCGCGTCGACCTCGCGCTGACACGCGGGCACCTCGACGTGCGGACGATCCTGCGGGTGCTGCTGGAGGAGGTCTTCGTCGAGGAGGTGCACATGGCCGGCGAGGTGCGGACGCACCACCCGCGCCTCTACGGCGACGTGCAGGACCTCTTCACCGGCTCGGGCGCCACGTTCCGCGGCACGACCCACGAGCACCTCATCGAGCACTGGGCGCCGCGCGCCAAGGTCGTGGTGCGCTCCGGCTCGTTCGAGCCCTGGGCGAACTTCGCGCTCGTCGCGTCCACCGCGCCGTTCGAGTGGTTCGCCGACGACGACGTGACGATCCTGCCGGAGTACGTCGAGCGGCGGCGGATGATCGCCGAGGGCGTGCGACCCGAGCTCGGGTAGCACGCCCCCGGCGTCCGGCGGGTTCCCGGTCGAGGACCGGTCCGAGACCGGCCGGGGCGACCGTCAGGCGTCGTCGAGCGCTGCCAGCCAGTCGGCCCAGAACGCCTTCCACAGCTCGGCCTCGGCCGCGGAGCCGAGCCGCTCGTGGGTCACGGGCAGGCGCAGCCGCGACCCGACCGGGTCCGGCGAGAACATCGCGACGCCGTGCTCGCCGTCGTCGTCGGACACCCCGAACCGCGGACTCTTCACGCCCGGGCGCGACCGCGGTGCGAGCGTGAGGCCGGGCACGAGGCCGGCGCGGTCGCCGTCGTCGTCGAGCAGGGCGCGCAGCGTGTCGCGGTCGACGTCGAGCAGCCGCGACCGGCTGACCGAGAACGTGCCGTCGGGCCGCTGGCCGGGCACGCGCAGCCCGGTGATGCGCTCGTAGCCCACGGTGACCGACTGCGCCCACCAGCCGGAGACGCCGTGCTCGCCCGCGACCCAGGCGGCGATGGCGGTGTGCCCGGCGTCGCGACCGGGGCCGGCGTCGACGAGCGCGACCCACTCGTCCCACCCGCGGCCGGTGCTCTCGCGGATCGTGTCGTCGGAGAGGTCGGGCTCCGACACCCAGGCGCGGGCGCCGGCCGGGGGAGGTGCCGCCCAGGCGAGGAGGGTGCGGCGCGCGGCGCCGTACCTCTCGCCGGTGGCGGCCATGCGCGCGCGGACGCGCTTCTTGAACGACTCCTGCGTGGTCATGAGGACTCCTGCGTGCTCGCACGGTGCGCCACCCGCGGCTCGCGCCCGCCGGCAGGCACCGGTGAACACGGTGTCCTGACCGCGTCGAGCACTCGAGGTCCCCTCTGTCCCCACCGCTCGCGCGGTCCCGGCGGCGCGAGCGCCGGTCCGGGGATCGGGCGGGACGCGCCGCCCTGCCGACCAGCATAGGGCGCGGCGCCGGCGGGCGCCCGGGACGGCGCCCGCGGCGTCAGGCGGCGGGGGAGACCATCGCGCGCAGCTCGTCGTGGGGGAGGTTCGCCCCGAACGCCGGTGTGCCGGGCTGCAGGCGCGCGCCGGCGGACAGCGGGCCCGCGACGACGGGGTCGAAGCCGAGCCGGTCGACGAGACCGGCGACCTGCGCCACGTCGTCGGCGTCGTCCCCCGCGACGGCGATCGCCCGGCGGCCCGGGGCTCCCGCAGGACGGGCCCCGGCGTCCAGGTCGTGGTAGCCCATGTGGTTGAACGCCTTGACGACCCGCGACGCGGCCAGGAACTCCTGCACGAGCTCGCTCGTCGAGGCGGCCGGGTCGCTGAGGTCGGCCCGGTGCCCGTCCACCTCCCACCAGTAGTTCATGGCGTCGACGACGAGCTTGCCGGCCAGCGCGTCCGCAGGCACGGTGCGGTACCGGCCCAACGGCAGGGCGAGCACGACGACGTCGGCCTTCGCCGCGGCCTCCTGGGCCGTGACGGCCTGCGCGCCGGGCGCGAGCACCTCGACGGTCAGCGCGATCCTCGCCGGGTCGCCGGAGCCCGCGACGAGCACGCGGTACCCGGCCTCCACGGCGAGCCGCGCCAGGACCGTGCCGACCTTGCCCGCACCGAGGACGCCGATCGTGGCGGTCACGCGGCACCGCCTGCCCTGACCGGCTCCGCCGGGGACGCCGCGGCGTGCTCGGCGACGAGCTCGCGGACCCGGGGGACCACCTGCGTGCCGTACAGCTCCACGTTGCGCAGGCGGGCCTCGGCGGGCTGCGCGCCGGTGGTGTAGATCATGTCGAACCGGCCGACGCCGAGCTCGGTCACCGCGGACGCGATCTTGCGGGCCACGGTCTCCGGCGAGCCGATGTACAGGGAGCCGTGCGCCACCTCGGCGTCGTACTCCTCACGCCGGATCGGCGGCCAGCCGCGGGAGGCGCCGATGCGGTCGCGCTGGAGGCGGTAGTGGGGCCAGAAGATCTCGACGGCCTCCTCGTCGGTGTCGGCGACGAACCCCGGCGAGTGCATCCCGACCGGGTGCGCCGTCGTGCCGAGCTGGGCGGTCGCGCGCCGGTACAGGTCGACGTACGGCGCGAACCGGCCGGGCTCCCCGCCGATGATCGCGAGCATGAGGGGCAGGCCGTAGTGCGCGGCCCGGACCACGGACTGCGGGGAGCCGCCCACGCCCACCCACGTCGACAGGTGGCCGGACTCGGTCTTGGGGAAGACGTCGGCGTCGCGCAGCGCGGGCCGGGTGGTGCCCGACCAGGTGACCGGCTGCTCCTTGAGGAGCTCGGTGAAGAGGTGGATCTTCTCGTCGAAGAGGAGGTCGTAGTCGCCCAGGTCGTAGCCGAACAGCGGGAACGACTCGGTGAACGACCCGCGCCCGAGGATGACCTCCGCGCGGCCGTCCGAGAGCGCGTCGAGGGTGGCGAAGCGCTGGAAGACGCGCACCGGGTCGTCGGAGGACAGCACCGTGACGCCCGAGGCGAGGCGGATCCGCTCCGTGCGCGACGCGATCGCGGCGAGCACGGTCTCCGGCGTCGAGATCGCGTACTCGGGCCGGTGGTGCTCGCCGAGGGCGACGACGTCGACGCCCACCCGGTCGGCCAGCACGGCCTCCTCGACGACCTGGCGGATCGCGGCGGCGTGCGAGACGAGCTCGCCGTCGGCGCCCACCGGGCGGTCGCCGAACGAGTCGAGCCCGAGCTGGAGCGTGGTCATGATGCCCTCCCGTGTCGGTGTCGGTCGCCGGGGGT
Source organism: Isoptericola sp. QY 916 (assembly GCA_026934365.1). Classification (GTDB taxonomy): domain Bacteria; phylum Actinomycetota; class Actinomycetes; order Actinomycetales; family Cellulomonadaceae; genus Isoptericola; species Isoptericola nanjingensis. Next base: position 4,691 of record JADHZE010000221.1, read on the forward strand.
AACGTCGGAATTGACGTGTCAATTCCCGAGGGCTGGAGGGCGGCATGACCCAGGGCCGGGACGGCGGTCGGCGCTCGCCGACCAGCGACCAGCTGCGCACCTGGCGCGAGTTCGTCGAGACCATGGACGCGCTGCGCTCGCGGCTGTCCGCGCGCCTGCAGGCCGAGTCGGGGCTCTCGTCGTCCGACTACGCCGTCCTGCTCGCCCTGCACGACGCCCAGGGTCACTGCCTGCGCTCGTCGGCGCTCGCGGACGCCGTCGGCTGGGAGCGCAGCCGCCTGTCGCACCAGGTGGGCCGCATGGAACGGCGCGGCCTGGTCGCCCGGCAGGGGAGCCGCGCGGCCGGCGTCGCGCTCACCGACGACGGCGCGGCGACGTTCCGGCGCGCGTCCGTCGCGCACCTGCGCGTCGTGCGGCAGCTCTTCGTCGACGCGCTCACCGACGACCAGCTGGCGGCCGCCGGCGAGATCGCCGTCGCGCTGCGGGCCGCGCTGGACCGTCCCGAGCCGTCCCCGGCCCAGGCTCCGGCCGAGGGCTGAACCGCTCCGGGGCAGGCCGCGCGCGCGTCGGTGGGTCGTGCCACGCTCGTCGCATGTCCACCTCTCCCGGGCGCGGCCCGGTGACCCCGCTCGTCGACCTGCACGGCAGGTCCGCGTGGAGCGTGCTCCCGCCGCTCATCCTCGGCTTCTTCATGATCATGGTCGACACGACCATCGTGAACATCGCCATCCCCACCCTGACCGAGCAGTTCTCCGCCTCCCTCATCGAGGTCGGCTGGGTCAACAGCGCCTACCTGCTCTCGTACGCGGTGCTGATGCTCCTCGCCGGCCGGCTCGGCGACCGCTACGGGCAGAAGTCGGTGTTCATCGCCGGGTTGATCGTGTTCACGACGTTCTCGTTCCTGTGCGGGTTCTCCGGCAACATCGGCTCGGAGCCCGAGATCGGCTGGCTCATCGGCTTCCGGGTGGTCCAGGGCGTCGGCGCCGCGATGATGACGCCGCAGACGATGTCGATGATCACGCGCGTCTTCCCGCCCACCCAGCGCGGAGCGGCGATGGGGCTGTGGGGCGCGACGGCGGGCGTGGCGACGCTCGTCGGCCCGCTCCTCGGCGGCGTCTTCGTGGAGACGATCGGCTGGGAGTGGATCTTCTACGTCAACATCCCGGTGGGCGTGGCGGCGCTGTGGTTCTCGGTCGCGCGGCTGCCGCACCTGCCGTCGCACGGCACCACGATCGACCCGCTGGGCGTGGTGCTGTCCGTCCTGGGCCTCGCGGCGGTGGTCTTCGGCCTCCAGGAGGGCGAGAACTTCGACTGGGGCCACATCTGGGGGCCGTTCTCCGTGTGGTCGGTGGTGGGTCTCGGCGTCCTCGTGCTCGCGGTCTTCGTGTGGTGGCAGCACCGCCAGGGCCCGCGCGCTCTGCTGCCGCTGCGGCTGTTCAGCTCGCGCAACTTCTCGCTCGCGAACGTCGACGGCATGGTCGTGACCTTCGCGATGATCGGCATCTTCTTCCCGCTGACGATCTTCCTGCAGTCGATCCTCGGCCTGACGCCCATCAACGCGGCGC
>JADHZE010000222.1 GCA_026934365.1 Isoptericola sp. QY 916
GCGAGGTCACGTTGCCGCTGACGTACCAGTTCCTGCCCGGCGCGGCGGCCGACGTCGAGCTGGACCGCTCGGCCCTGGCGCTCCGGTCCCTGACCGCTGCGCCGGGCGAGGACGGGCCGTGGACGCTCGAGACGCGCTGCACCGCCGTGATCGAGGGTCCGGGGACGGAGCTCCGCCTCGAGGGGGCGTGGCTCGCTGTCGCGTGGCTCGGGCACCTTGCCGGATGGCCCGACCCGGGCCCGCCGGCGCCGCCGGACGGCGCGCCGCGCGCGTGAGCCTCGCCGAGCGACACGGGCGGGCTCGGGGATCGGTCGGGTCGCCCGGTTCCTTACGGTCTCGTCACCTCCCGCCGCCGGGGGCCGCCGAGTGGGACGCTGAGGGCATGAGCAGCGCATCGCCGGCGGGCCCGGACCCGTCGGACCCGGCCGGGTGGGACCCCGAGTCGGTGGTCTCGCCCGAGCCGAGGCCGCGGGACGGGTGGTGGTCGGCGCTCGCGGGCGTGGTCGCGACGGCGGCCGGGCTGGCCGTGGCGGAGCTGGTCGCGGCGTTCGTCGACCCGTCGTCGAGCCCGGTCGTGGCGGTCGGGGGCGCGGTGGTCGACGGCGTCCCCGGCTGGCTGAAGGACCTCGCGGTGTCCTGGTTCGGCACGGCGGACAAGGCCGTGCTGCTCGCGACGATGGGCGTGGTCTCCCTCGCGGGCGCGGCGCTCGCGGGCGTCCTCGAGCGGCGGCGCCCGCCGTGGGGCGCCGTCCTGCTCGGCGCCGTGGGCGTGGTGGCGGCCGTCGTGGCCGCGGGTCGCCCCGGGGCGAACATCGCCTGGGCGCTGCCGAGCCTGCTCGGGGTGGTGGCCGCGATCGCGCTGCTCAGCGCCCTGCTGCGCCGGGTCGAGACGTGGTTCGCCGAGGACGAGCGGCCCCGCGCCGACCGACGGTACGCGATCGACCGGCGCCGCTTCCTGCAGTGGACCGGCGTCACCGCGGCGGGCGCCGTCGTCGTGCTCGGCGTCTCGCGCGTGGTCTCCGCGGGCGGCCGCGCGGTGACGGCGGCGCGCGAGGCGATCCGCCTGCCGCGGCCCGCGACGACGGCGCCCGCGGTGCCCGCGGGCGCGGACCTCGGCGTCGAGGGCGCGGCGCCCTACGTCACGCCGAACCCGGAGTTCTACCGCATCGACACGGCCCTGGTCGTGCCGCAGGTGGATCCCGACGACTGGTCGCTCACCGTGACCGGCCTCGTGGACGAGCCGTTCACGATCACCTGGGACGACCTGCTCGCCCTGCCGCTCGAGGAGCACCACGTCACCCTGGCGTGCGTCTCCAACGAGGTGGGCGGCGACCTCATCGGCAACGCGCTGTGGCTCGGCTACCCCGTCCGGGAGCTGCTGGCCCGGGCGAAGCCGCAGGGCGGCGCGGACATGGTGCTCTCCCGCAGCACCGACGGCTTCACCGCGGGCACGCCGCTGGAGGTGCTGCAGGAGGCCGACCGCGACTGTCTCGTCGCGGTCGGCATGAACGGCGAGCCGCTGCCCACCGAGCACGGCTTCCCCGCCCGCCTCGTGGTGCCCGGGCTGTACGGGTACGTGTCGGCCACCAAGTGGGTCACGGAGCTCAAGGTCACCCGGTTCGCCGACGAACAGGGCTACTGGACGCCGCGCGGCTGGTCGGCGCTGGGCCCGATCAAGCTGTCCTCGCGCATCGACGTCCCGCGCCCGGGAGACGACCTGCCTGCCGGCGCGGTGACGCTCGCGGGCGTCGCCTGGGCGCAGCACACCGGCATCGAGAGGGTCGAGGTGCGGGTCGACGACGGCGACTGGGTCGCGGCCGACCTCGCCGACACCGTCGGCCCGGACACGTGGCGCCAGTGGCGCCTGGACTGGGACGCGACGCCCGGCGACCATCTCGTCGCGGTCCGCGCGACGGACGCCGACGGGAACCTCCAGGTCGAGGCGGAGGCCCCGCCCGCGCCCGACGGCGCCACCGGCTGGCACACGATCGAGCTGACGATCACCTGACCCCACCGGCTCATCGGGCGAGCGCGGCGACGAGGCAGGCGGCGACGAAGACGACCTGGAGCGCGGACCGCGCCGGCAGAGGCATGGTGCGGACACCCGTGGAGGCGCGGGCGGCGTGCACGTTGGCCGGGAACATGACGACGAGCAGCAGCGCGAGGCAGATGCCCGCGGCCGTCCGCGTGGCCGGGAGCACGAGCCCGGCGGCGGCGGCGAGCTCCAGCACTCCCGTCACGGTCACGACCAGCCCGGGCCGCGGGACCCGCGGCGGCACCATGGCGATCAGCGCCGCACGCCGGGGCTGCGTGAAGTGGGCGCTCGCGGTGACCAGCAGCATGGCCACGAGGCCGGCGGTCACGGCGGCGGGCCAGCCGCCCAGCGAGTCGACGCCGAGAGCGCCGAGGCCCCGTGCCGCGAGGGTGACGGTGACGAGGACGACGAGGGGTGCCATGGGCTCTCCCGAAGAGGCTAGGCTGGATCTTGACAGTGACAAGTTAGGTCCGCGGGACGGACTAGTCAATGGCTAGATGGAGGTCTGATGGCGGACGCGTACCACCACGGTGACCTGAGGGCCGTCGTGCTGCGCCATGCAGCCGACCAGATCGCACAGGACGGCGTCGACCGGCTCTCGCTGCGGGGGCTGGCGCAACGTGCCGGGGTGTCGCACGCCGCGCCCGCGCATCACTTCGGCGACCGGCAAGGGTTGTTCACCGCGCTCGCGACCGAGGGGTTCGACCTGCTGGCGGTGGAGCTCCAGGCGGCGGGCCCCGACCTGCGGGACGTGGCGGTGGCCTACGTCCGCTTCGCGCTCGCCCGACCGGGGCACTTTGCGGTGCTGTTCCGTTCCGACCTGCTCCGGGCGGACGACCCGGAGCTGACCGCCGCCCGTCGACGGTCCGGGCACGCGCTGCGCGACGGGGTCCGCGGCCTGGAGGGCGTCTCGGACCCTGCGGCTGTACAGCTCGCGGCCTGGTCGGTCGTGCACGGATTCGCGTCGCTCTGGCGGGAGGGGGCCTTCGCCGGCTCCGACCTGCTCGACCCGTCGGCCGACCCGGAGTCGGCCGCACGACGCATCGTGGACAGGCTGGCGTTCACCTGACGTCGCGCGGCGCCGGTCAGGCGCTGCGGCCCGACGGGGCCTCAGATCCGGGTGGTCGCCAGACGGGCGCCGAACAGCACGAGGACGCCGCCCGTGACGCGGTCCACCCACCGCACGGCGCCGGAGCGGCGCAGCCGAGGCCCGAACCAGCCCGCCCCGAGGACGACGAGCGACAGCCAGGCGGTGCCGAGCACGCAGTGCACCAGGGCGAGCAGGAGGCCCATGAGCAGCGGGTTGACGCCGTCGGGCACGAACTGAGGGATCGCGGCGACGTAGAAGACGCCGACCTTCGGGTTCATGAGGTTGGTGCTGAGCCCCAGGCCGAAGTCGCGCCAGCGGCCGCCGGCCGGCAGCGGCGCGTCCACCTCGTCGGCGCCGACGCGCGGCTCGCGGAAGGAGCGCCAGAGCATCGACGCCCCCATCCACACCATGTACGCCGCGCCCGCCAGGGTGAGCACGCGGTACGCCGTCTGGCTGGCGGCGAGCAGGGCCGCCGCGCCGCCCGCGGCGGCGGCGCCCCACACGAGGGTGCCGACCTGGATGCCGCCCAGCGCCGCGAAGCCGTGCGAGCGCGAGCGGGTCACGGTGCTGCGCAGCACGAGCGCCGTGTCGAGGCCGGGGACGAGGGTCAGGAGCCCCGCGACGAGCGCGAAGGCGAGCAGCGCCTGGAGGACGGTCACGGCGTCACGATACGAGCCGGACGGCGCGGCGTCACCGCGGGCGCAGGTCGCGCCGGACGCCCCGCAGCGTCCACAGCCCGTACGCGGCGAGGGCCGGCTTGAGCAGCAGCCACTCGCCCCAGCGGTGGTCGGCGCCGCGCGTCAGGCGACCGACCAGGTCGGGGCGCTGGCGCGCGACGTACACGCGCGCCTTCAGCGCGTGCGCCGGCTGCGAGACGATCGTGATGCGGTCGGCGTCCTCGACCAGCGGCAGCACCCGGGCGACGTTCTCCCAGGTGGTCCGGCTCTCCTCCTCGAGCGCGAGCGGGCCGTCGTAGCCGAGCACGCCGACGGCGTGGTCGGCCAGGACCCGGGCCTCCGAGCGCCCGGACGTCGTCGCGCCCCCGCTGAGCACGAGCCGCGCGCGTGCCGCGGGGTCGATCGACCGCAGCCCTGCGCGCACGCGCCAGCGGTTGACGACGTTCGCCGCCGGACCGGTGTTGCGGAACCCCAGGACGACGACGGCCTGCGTCGGCCCGGCGGCGTCGACCACGAGGGTGCGCGACCAGCGCCGGTTCAGCCACTCGCTCCAGGCCAGCGCGGCGGCGAGCCCGGAGACCCCGGCGAGGGCGACGATCGGTCCGCGGCGCATGCGAGGCACTGTAGACCGCGACGTCCGCCGCGGCGGGACGCGGAAAACCGGAGACGACGACGGAGGGCCGGTGCCACCATCGGCCCATGCTGATCCGCCGCGAGCTCCCGACCGACGCCGCCGCCGTCCGCGCCGTCACCGCCGCCGCCTTCGCGGGCGCGCCGTACTCGGCGCCGCCCGTCGAACCGGACGGCGCGCCCGGCGAGGCGACGCTCGTCGGCCTCCTGCGGACGGACCCGTGCTGGATCCCGGAGCTCGCGTTCGTGGCGTGCGTCGACGACGTCGTCACCGGTCACGTGGTGTGCACGCGGGCGCGCGTGGGCGACGCGCCCGTCCTCGTGCTCGGCCCGCTGAGCGTGCACCCGGACCACCAGGCCCGCGGCGTCGGCTCCGCGCTGGTGCACACGGTGCTCGGCGCCGCCGACGCGCTGGGGGAGCCGCTCGTGGTGCTCGTCGGCGACCCGGCGTACTACTCCCGTCTCGGGTTCGTGCCCGCTCCGGAGCTGGGTGTCGAGCCGGACGACGCTGCGCTTGCGAGGTTCTTCCAGGCGCGGCCGCTCACCGCGTACGAGCCGTCCCTGCGAGGGCGCTTCGAGAGCCCCGCGCCGTTCGCCGCGCTGGAGGCCATGGCGGCCCGCGACGGCGTGTGAGCCCGGTGCCAGGGCTCGCTACCATGCGCTGGTGCCCGATCTCGTCGTCTTCCTGGCCGGCGCCGGAGAGTCCGCGTCGGTGTGGGACGCCCAGCGAGACCTGCTCGGCCCGGTGCGGTCGATGGCGTTCGGGGCCCTGGACCTCGCGACACCCTTCGTGTTCGACGAGGCCGTCGCGTCCCTGCACCGCCACGTCAGGGAGACTGCGGCGCGTTCGGTGACCGTGGTCGGCCTGTCGATCGGGGCGATGATCGCCGCCCGGTACGCCTCCCTGCACCCCGTCGCGTCACTCGTGCTCTCCGGCGGCCAGGTCAGGCCGCCCCGGGTGACGATGGCGGTCCAGCGACTGGTGCTCGGTGCCGTCCCGGAGCGTCACCTGGGCCTGCCGGACGGGATGTCGAAGAAGGACCTGCTCGACATCCTCGGTGTCCGCGTCGACCTGACACCCGACCTGTCGCGGATCACCGCGCCGACGGTCGTGCTGTGCGGGAGCAAGGACAGACCCAACCTCCCGGCGGCGCACCGGTTCGCCGGCGCCATCGGCGGATCGCACCTGCAGATCGTCGACGGCGGAGGTCACCAGCTCGCCACGGACAGTCCCGCCGCGTTCGCCGAGGCCGTCCGGCAGGCGATGGGCCATGCGGGGCCGCGATGATCGCCGGCAGCACGCTCCGCGGAGCTGATGGCCTGTCCACGGTCCTCAGGACTCCCGCATCCGGGCTCGGAGCACGTCGAGCTCCGCTCCCGGCGCGTCCGGGTCGAAGCCGTGCTCGATCAGCCAGCGCGACGCCGCCAGGCTGCGCAGCGACCACCAGGCGCGGATGACGGTGCGGTCCGCGCCGGGGCCGTAGCCGGCCAGCACGTCGTCCAGGCGCTCCTCGTGCCCGAGCGTCAGGATGGCGAGGTCGAGCATCGCGTCGCCGGGCGCGGCCTCGGACCAGTCGATGACGCCGGTGACCTCGTCGCCGTCGACGAACACGTGCGTGAGCTGCAGGTCGCCGTGGACGAACACCGGCGACCACGGCCGCAGCGCGGCCTCGGCGATCGCCCGGTTCCTGCGGACCACCTCGACGGGCACGACGTCGTGGGCGAGCAGCCACGCGCACTCGCGGTCGAGCTCCGCCGCCACGTCGTCGACGCTGCGTCCCGGCCACGGCGGCAACGGCGCGTCGTGCAGCCGCCGGACGGCC
>JADHZE010000223.1 GCA_026934365.1 Isoptericola sp. QY 916
GTGCGGCGGCCGCGGCGACGGGCGGGTGCGCCGGCCTCCGGCGGGGGCGGCGGGCGGTCCGGGGGCGGCGGCCAGGCGGACGGGGCGGACATCTCAGACGACGGAGCCCGTGAACTTCTCGCCGGGGCCCTCGCCGGGCGCGTCCGGCACGACCGACGCCTCGCGGAACGCGAGCTGCAGGGACTTCAGCCCGTCGCGCAGCGAGCGCGCGTGCTGGTTGCCGATGTCGGGGGCGCTCGCGGTGACGAGCGCGGCCAGCGCGGTGATCAGCTTGCGGGCCTCGTCGAGGTCCAGGTGCCCCTGGGCGTCCGCGTCCTCCGCCAGCCCGCACTTCACGGCGGCGGCGCTCATGAGGTGCACGGCCGCGGCGGTGATGACCTCGACCGCGGCGACGTCGGCGATGTCACGGGTGGCGTCGTCGGCAGCGGAGGGGCTCGTGGTCGTGGTAGCGGGGGACGAGGCGTCGGGCGAGGTGCTCATGGGGTCCATCTTCGCATCGGGCGGGACCGCGACGGCCCCGCGGGGACGGCCGAGGCCGGGCCCCGCGGGGGCCCGGCCTCGGTGTGCGGGCGACGGCGGAGGGCCCGTCGCCCGCCCTGTCAGATCCCGACGGGCTCGACGTCCGGGCCCGAGCCGGCGGCGGCCGGCGAGGGCACGTGACCCGCGGACACCTCGGCGCGGAGCTTGGTGCCGAGCTCGGCGTCCACGTTCGTCCAGTACTGGAAGAACCGCTCGCGGATCTCGTCGATCGTGATGGCGAGGCCCTGGCCCGTGAGGGTCTCGAGGAAGCGCGCCTTGGCACCGTCGTCGAAGACCTCGCGGTACAGCGTGCCCGCCTGGCCGAAGTCGTCGTCCTCGGCGTGCAGGGTCTGCGCGGCGCGCACGAGCTCGCCGTCCGACTCCCACGAGGACTCGACGCCGCGCGCCGGGTCGGCCACGGGGCCGCCCTGGGTGCCGAACGAGTTCGGCGTGTAGACGCGGTGCTCGGGGCCGTTGAACTGGTACTGCATGTTGCCCTGGTGCATGTAGTTCGCGACCGGGGCGGCGTGCGGCTGGTTCACCGGCAGCTGGTTGTAGTTGGTGCCGATGCGGTAGCGCTGCGCGTCCGGGTAGGAGAAGACGCGGGCCATGAGCATCTTGTCGGGCGAGATGCCGGTACCCGGCACCTGGTTGCCCGGCGAGAACGCTGCCTGCTCGATCTCCGCGAAGAAGTTCTTCGGGTTCCGGTTCAGCGTGAACGTGCCGACCTTGATCAGCGGGTAGTCCGCGTGCGGCCAGACCTTGGTCATGTCGAACGGGTTGAAGCGGTAGGTCTTGGCGTCCTCGTAGGGCATGACCTGCACCTTGACGTCCCACGAGGGGTGCTCGCCGCGCTCGATGGCCTCGTACAGGTCGCGGCGGTAGTAGTCCGCGTCCTCGCCGGCGATCCGCTCGGCGTCCTCGGACGACATGTGCTCCACGCCCTGCTGGGAGATGAAGTGGTACTGCACCCAGAAGCGCTCGCCCTCGGCGTTGACCCACTGGTACGTGTGCGAGCCGTAGCCGTTGAGGTGGCGCCACGACTTCGACAGGCCGCGGTCGCCCATGACGTAGGTGACCTGGTGGGCCGACTCGGGGGAGAGGGTCCAGAAGTCCCACTGCATGTCGGCGTCGCGCAGGCCGGAGGCGCCGAGGCGCTTCTGAGAATGGATGAAGTCCGGGAACTTCATCGCGTCGCGCAGGAAGAAGACCGGGGTGTTGTTGCCGACGATGTCGAGGTTGCCCTCGGTCGTGTAGAAGCGCAGCGAGAAGCCGCGCACGTCGCGCCAGGTGTCGGGGGAGCCCTGCTCGCCCGCGACGGACGAGAAGCGCAGCAGCGTCTCGCTCTTCGCGCCCTTCTGGAAGACGGCCGCGCGGGTGTACTGCGAGACGTCCTCCGTGACGACGAGCTCGCCGAACGCGCCGCCGCCCTTGGCGTGCGGGTTGCGCTCCGGCACGCGCTCGCGGTTGAAGGAGGCGAGCTTCTCGACCAGGTAGCGGTCGTGGAGGACGGTGGGCCCGTCCGCACCCAGCGTGAGGGACTGCGCGTCGCTCGCGACCGGGGTGCCGGTCTGCGTCGTCGTGAACGGCGTCGTCATGTGATGACGTCCTTTCTCAGGGGGGTTCCGGTTCAGAAGGTCGTGCCGGGGCCTGACACCGGGACGGGGTCGGCGGCGGAACCCTCGGCACAGTCGGGGCACAGGCCCCAGAACGTGACCTCGGCGAGGTCGACGGCGAACCCGTGGGACGCGCTCGGCGTCAGGCAGGGCGCGTGCCCCACGGTGCAGTCGACGTCGGCGACGGCACCGCACGAGCGGCACACCACGTGGTGGTGGTTGTCGCCCGTGCGCCGCTCGTAGCGCGCGGGGTGCCCGGCCGGCTCCATGCGACGCAGGAGGCCGGACGAGGTGAGCGCGTGCAGGCAGTCGTAGACGGCCTGCACGGACACCGAGCCGAGGTCGGCCCGCACCGCGCGCACGACGTCGTCCGCGGTGGCGTGCTGGTGCTCGGAGAGCGCGCGCAGGACGGCGAGCCGGGTACCGGTGACGCGCAGGCCCCGCTCCCTCAGCAACGTCTCGTCCGTGCTCGCCGTGGTCATGGCCGCGACCCTGCCACACTTTCTGGAACGATTCCAGTAAAGGTCGCGACGTGGGCGGTCGAGACGCTCGCCACACCGGCCTGCCCGGCGCCGATCCCGTGCTAGCCTTGACAGCTGACCGACCTGGGTCCGTCAGCGCGTCGCTCCACGGAGCGGCCGCGGGGCCCAGGTGCATCAAGTGGATCTCATCCCACCCGAGCACCGACCGAGCGCCCCCGGGCGCCGACAGGGGCCGGGTCCCGGTCGGACGCCTCTCGTGGGCGTCCGCCTCGGTCGTCGGAGCGCTCGCGCCCCGGCGTCGGTAGATGGCCTCCACCTGTGCTCAGGTCGGGGGCCTTTCCCGTCCCTGGCGGTCTACCGACGAGTTTAGGAGCATCACCATCAGCGAGCCTCGCATCAACGATCGGATCCGCGTCCCCGAGGTCCGACTCATCGGCCCGGGCGGGGAGCAGGTCGGCGTGGTCGCCACGGGAGTCGCCCTGAAGCTTGCCCAGGACGCCGACCTCGACCTCGTCGAGGTGGCCCCGGACGCCCGTCCGCCCGTCGCCAAGCTCATGGACTACGGCAAGTTCAAGTACGAGTCGGACATGAAGGCGCGCGAGGCGCGGCGCAACCAGGCGAACACGGTCCTCAAGGAGATCCGGTTCCGCCTGAAGATCGACCCGCACGACTACGGCACCAAGAAGGGCCACGTCGTCCGCTTCCTGGAGGCCGGCGACAAGGTCAAGGTCATGATCATGTTCCGCGGTCGTGAGCAGTCGCGCCCCGAGATGGGCGTGCGTCTGCTGCAGCGGCTCGCGGAGGACGTCTCGGACCTCGGCTTCGTCGAGTCGATGCCGAAGCAGGACGGCCGCAACATGACCATGGTGCTCGGCCCGGTGAAGAAGAAGGCCGACGCCAAGGTCGAGCAGCGCAAGCGGTCCAGCGAGATCAACGCGCAGCGCAAGACCAAGTCCGAGGTCAAGGCCGAGGCCCGCGCCCAGGCCGCGCCGGCGCAGCCGACGCCGGAGCCCGAGCCGACCGAGCCCGAGGTCGAGGCGCAGGAGGCTCCGGCCCCCGAGGCCGCGCAGCCGGCGCCCGCCCCGCGCGCCGAGACGAAGCTGGCCGAGACCAAGCCTGCCGAGACGAAGCCTGCCGAGACGAAGCCTGCCGAGGCGAAGCCTGCCGAGGCGAAGCCCGCCGCAGCGCCGGCCGCCGCGTCGAAGCCCGCGACGTCGAAGCCTGCGGCCGCGTCGAAGCCGGCCTCCGCGCCGGCCAAGCCGGCTGCGGCCCCGAAGCCTGCGACCCCGGCGAAGCCCGCCGCGGCGACGCCGAAGCCCGCGACGCCGAAGCCCGCCACCCCGCGGCCGCCGGCGCCGCGTCCGAAGCCGAGCCCCCGCGCAGGTCGCTGAGGCCGCACCGCAACGTCCATCTGGCACCGGGCCGCTCGCCGGCCCCGGTCCGCACCACGTCCCCGCCACCCGGCGGGTGACCGACACGAGGAGAGACGGCAGTCATGCCGAAGAACAAGACGCACTCCGGCGCCAAGAAGCGCTTCCGGGTCACCGGCAGCGGCAAGATCATGCGGGAGCAGACGAACGCTCGCCACTACCTCGAGCACAAGTCCAGCCGCCGCACGCGTCGTCTGGCCCAGGACCAGGTGGTCTCGGCCGCCGACGTCAAGACCATCAAGAAGCTGCTCGGCAAGTGACGCCCTCGGCGGTCCGCTGATTCCGGTGACACCACCGGGACCCACGACCGCCGGGTCCACTTCCGGCCCCGACACTGCAAGGAGCATCACGTGGCACGCGTGAAGCGGGCGGTCAACGCCCACAAGAAGCGCCGTACGACCCTCGAGCGCGCCAGCGGCTACCGCGGCCAGCGTTCGCGCCTGTACCGGAAGGCGAAGGAGCAGGTCACCCACTCCCTCGTCTACTCGTACCGCGACCGCAAGGCGAAGAAGGGCGACTTCCGCAAGCTGTGGATCCAGCGCATCAACGCTGCGTCCCGCGCGCAGGGTCTGACCTACAACCGCCTCATCCAGGGCCTCAAGGCTGCTGGTGTCGAGGTCGACCGCCGCATGCTCGCCGAGCTCGCGGTCAACGACGTGGCGGCGTTCAACGCGCTCGTCCAGGTCGCCAAGGACGCGCTGCCGGCCGACGTCAACGCGCCGAAGGCCGCCTGAGCCACCCCGCTCAGCACCCCGGACGCCCGGACACCCCCGACCTGTCGATGCCGCGCATGATCTCAGGCATCCCCGACGTGACGCTCGCGAACCCGCGGGCGGACCGGGTCAAGCAGGTCAGGGCGCTGTCCGGGCGTCCTGCGCGTTCCCGGCACGGACAGTTCCTCGTCGAAGGGCCCCAGGGCGTGCGTGAGGCCGTGCGCCACGCGGCCGCCGGCGTCCGGGACGTCTACCTCACGCCCGCCGCCGCGGAGCGCTACGCCGAGATCGTCGACGCGGCGCGCGGCGCCGGGCTGCACCTGCACGTCGGCACGGCGGAGGTGCTCGAGGCGATGAGCCCGGACGCGCAGGGCGTGCTCGCGGTGGTGCGCACCACCGCCCTACGCCTCGACGACGCCCTGGCCGGCGTCACCTCGCGGCCGCTGCTCGTCGCGGTGCTCGCGAACGTCCGCGACCCCGGCAACGCCGGCACGGTGATCCGCGCGGCCGATGCGGCGGGCGCGGACCTCGTGGTCCTCGCCGGCGAGAGCGTGGACGTCCACAACCCCAAGGTGGTGCGCTCCACCGCCGGCTCTCTCTTCCACCTGCCCGTGGTCACGGGCCTGCCCCTGGCCGACGCCGTCGCCGTCGTCCGCGCCGCGGGCTGCGTCGTCCTCGCCGCCGACGGCACGGGCGAGCACGACCTCGACGACCTGCTCGACGTGGCAGGCGACCCGGCCGTCGACGCCGGGCAGCCGGACCTGGCGGGCTCGACCGCATGGGTCTTCGGCAACGAGGCGTGGGGCCTGCTCGAGGCCGACCGCGCGCTGGCGGACGCCGTCGTGCGCGTGCCGATCCGCGGCCGCGCGGAGTCGCTCAACCTGGCCACCGCCGCCACGGTGTGTCTTTACGCGAGCGGGCGCGCGCAGCGCTGACGCCTCACGCCGCCCGGGGCGGGCCGCACCGCGGCGTGGCACGATGCGCGGATGCGCCTGTTCACGGCCGTGTACCCCTCCGCCGACGCCGGCGACCACCTGGAGCTCGCCCTCGCCGGGGTGAGCGGCGCGGCCCTCGCAGACCCGGGCCGCGGCCTGCGCTGGGTGGCGCCGGAGCAGCGCCACGTCACCCTCGCCTTCCACGGCGAGGTGCCGGACGGTGCCGTGCCGGACTACGTCGAGGCGCTGGGGATCGCCCTGGCCGACGTGCCGCCGTTCGCGCTGGCCCTGAGCGGCGGCGGCACCTTCGGCGGGCGGACGCTCTGGGTCGGTGTGACCGGGTCGGTCGACGACCTGCGGCGCGCCGGCGAGCTCGCGCAGGACGCCGCCGTCGGCGTGGCGGGCCTGCCCGCCTCCGACCGCACGTCGGGACGGCCGCACCTCACGGTCGCGCGCGCGACCCTGCGGGCCGTGGACGGCCGGCGGAGGGTCGACGGCGCCCG
>JADHZE010000224.1 GCA_026934365.1 Isoptericola sp. QY 916
AGCAGCGCCCGCGCGGCCGACGACGACCAGCGCTCGCGCGCCCCGGCGCTGCCGGGCGCGCACTCGCCGACGTCGTCCACGGCCACGACCTCGAAGCCGTGGGTGCCGCCGAGCTCCACCATCGTGGCCAGCGTGCCGGCGTTGCCCTTGCCGAAGCGGACGTCGTGCCCGACGACGACGGAGCGCGCGCCCAGGCCGTCCACCAGGTAGCGGGTGACGAACTCCTCCGGCGTCTGCGCGGCGAGATCGAGCGTGTACGGCACGACCAGCACGGCGTCGAGGCCCGCACGGGCCAGGAGGTCGAGCCGGTCGCGCAGCCCCGTCAGCAGCTCGGGCGCCGTCTCCGGACGGTGCACCTGGGCCGGGTGCGGGTCGAAGGTGAGAGCCACCGCGAGGCGGTCGTCGGCGCGGGCCAGGTCCACGAGGCGCCCCAGCACGGCCTGGTGGCCGCGGTGGACGCCGTCGAAGTTGCCGATCGTGACGACCGACGGGCCGAAGCCGCCGGGGACCTGGTCCAGGTCCGTGAACACCTGCACGCGTCGCGCTCCGTCTCGTCGAGGTCGGCTGCCGGCGCCCCCTGCGGGCACCGACCGTCAAGAATAGACCGACGATCCCGCACCGGACGGACGCGCGCCCCGCTCATCGCGGCAGCACCGCCGCGGCGGCGGCGAGGTACCGCTCGGGGTCGAAGTCGTCGAGCATCGCCCGCTGCATGAGGAACCCCTGGCCCAGGCCCAGCATCACGGGCAGCAGGAGCTCGGCCGCGGCGTCCGGGCCGTCGGGGGCGAGGTCGGGCCGCGTGGCGTACCAGGTGCGCAGCGCGCCGCGGAGGACGCCCTTGAGCGTCGACACGACCTCCTGGACGACGTCGTGGATCACCTCGTCGACGGTGGACTCCGCCCAGAGCTGCACGAGGAGGCGGCCGTCCTCGAGGTCCCGGCTCATGCCGCCCGCGAGGATGGTCAGCACCGTCAGCGGCGGGGGCGGCCCCCCGGTGCCCGAGGCGTCCTCGATCTCCGCCCCGCGCCGGGAGAGCACCTCCTCGGCGACGGCGGCGAAGAGGGCCTGCTTGCCGTCGTAGTGGCCGTAGATCGCCCCCGCGGACAGCCCCGACTCCGCGACGACGTCGGAGATGGAGGTGCGCTGGTATCCCTTGGCCGTGAACGCGCGGAGCGCCGCCGCCCGGATCTGCGCGCGTCGCGCCTCGCGGTGCGCGTCGGTCACACGTGGCATCGGACCCCTTCCCGAGGGCGGTGGCGGACGGTTGACAAGTCTAGGGACCGGCGCGCACTCTTGCGATAAAGAACGAACATTCGTTTTTTGAGATTCGCACCTCCGGGAGCCCACCATGTCGTCCACCTCGGACACCACCGCACCACCCGTCGAGCGCCCTGCGCCGCACACGCCGTGGGGCCGCGTCGTCGGCCTCGGCGTCGCGGTCGCCGCCGTCGTCGGCGTGCTCGTGCTCGCCTTCTCCTGGCCCGCCGTCACGGCCGAGCCGAAGGACCTCCCCGTGGCCGTCGCCGGCCCGCCGCAGGCCGTCGCCGGCGTGGGGGCCGCCCTCGACGAGGCGCAGCCCGGCGCAGTCGACCTCCTCCCGGTCGCGGACCGCGACGCGGCCGTCGCCGCGATCCAGGAGCGCGACGCCTACGGCGCGATCGTGCTCGGCGAGGCGCCCGAGGTGCTCACGGCCTCGGCGGCCGGCAGCGTCACGAACCAGCTCCTCACCGGGCTCGCGCCCCAGCTGCAGGCGGGTCTCGCGCAGCAGGCGGCCGCCGCCGGAGGTGACCCGGCCGCCGCCCCGTCCGTCACCGTGACCGACGTCGTCCCCCTGTCCCCGGACGACCCGCGCGGGACCGGCCTGACCGCGGCGATGTTCCCCCTGCTGCTGGGCGGGATGCTCGGCGGCATCGCGATCTCCGTGCTGGTGGTGGGCGCCCTGCGCCGGGTGCTCGCCGTCGCCGTGTACGCGGCGGTGGGCGGGGGCGTCCTCGTGGCCGTGCTGCAGTCGTGGTTCGGGGTGCTGCAGGGCGACTGGTGGACGAACGCGGGGGCCGCGGCCCTCGCGCTCGCGGCCGTGGCCGCGCCGATCACCGGGTTCGTGGCGCTGCTCGGGCGGGCCGGGATCGCGGTCGGCGCGGTGACGATGATGCTCGTCGCCAACCCGATCTCCGGCGCCACCATGCCGCCGGAGTTCCTCCCGTGGCACTGGGGCGAGATCGGCCAGTGGTTCCCGCCGGGTGCGGGCGCCACCCTGCTGCGCGACCTGTCGTACTTCCCGTCGGCGGACGCCGCGCCCGCCTGGCTCGCCCTCGGCCTCTGGGCCGCGGCGGGGGTGCTCCTGTCGCTGGTGGGCCACCTGCGCACCGCCGGCGGCGTCGAGCCCGACGCCGAGGCCGCGCGCGACGAGGCGCTGGAGCGCGCCGCGCGCCACGGCGAGCCGGCGCTTCACGCCTGACGGACGCCCCCGACCGCGCCGGTCGCGGGGTGCGCTTCAGCCGCCGGCCGGGGCGAGGACGAGGACGGGCTTCGCCAGCGCCTCGCCGCGGCGACGGGTGTCCTCCAGCAGCGCGACGAGCACGCCGTCCGGGCCGATCGCGGCGACCGTGCCGCGCTCTCCGCTCGCGGGCACCCACTGGCCGTAGCCGAGGGCGCGAGCCTCGTCGGCCGTCAGCTCCCTGACCGGGAACGTCGCGCGGGCGGCCTCCGCGAGCGGCAGCGTCGCGAGCACGCCGTCGGCGTCCGCCTGGGCCTCGAGCTCCTCGAGCGTGCGTGCCGCGGCGAGCTCGTAGCCGCCCACCCTCGTGCGGCGCAGCGCCGTGAGGTGGCCGCCCGTCCCGAGCGCGGCGCCCAGGTCGCGGGCCAGCGCGCGGACGTACGTCCCCGAGGACACGACCACGGTCACGTCGACGTCGAGCACGGCCACGCCGTCGTCCGTCGTCGCGGGTCGTGTGCCGAGCACGTCGAAGCGGCTCACGGTGACCGGGCGGGCCTCGAGGACCACGTCCTCCCCCGCCCGGGCGCGCGCGTAGGCACGCTTGCCGTCCACCTTGATCGCGCTCACCGTCGTGGGCACCTGCCGGATGTCCCCCGTCAGGACGGCCACCTCGCGTGCCAGGTCGGCGCCGTCGACGCCGGCGCCGACCCCGAGGGCCTCGACGACCTCGCCCTCCGCGTCGTCCGTCGCGGTGGCGACGCCGAGGCGGATCGTCGCGTCGTACGCCTTGTCCGCGCCGACCACGTAGGTGAGCAGCTTCGTGGCCCGCCCGACCCCGACGACGAGCACGCCCGTCGCCATCGGGTCGAGGGTGCCCGCGTGGCCGACCTTGCGCGTCCCGGCCAGCCGGCGGCACCGCCCGACGACGTCGTGGCTGGTCCAGCCCGCCGGCTTGTCGACGACGAGGAACCCGTCAGGAGCGGTCGGGCGGCGGGGCGGGCGCTCCCCCTGGCCGCTCACTCGTCCTCGTCGTCCTCGCGCGGCTTGCGGTACGGGTCCTCCTCGCCGGCGAAGCCCTTGCCCTCGCGCAGGGCGGCGAGCTCGGCGTCCCGGCGCTGCGCCTCGAGGAGCGCGGCGTCCAGGTGCGCGGCGTTCTCCGGCATCGAGTCCAGGAAGAACTCGAGGGTCGGGGTGAGCCGCACGCCGGTCTGCTTGCCGACCTCCGAGCGGATCACGCCCTTGGCGCTCTCCAGGGCCGCCGCGGTGCCCGCCCGCTCCTCGTCCGTGCCGAGCACCGTGTAGAACACCGAGGCGTTCTGCAGGTCGCCCGTGACCCGGACGTCCGTCACGGTGACGAAGCCGAGACGCGGGTCCTTGATCCGTGTGTCGAGCAGCTGCGCGACGATCTCCTTGATGCGGTCCGCGAGCTTGCGGGCACGCGGGTTCTCGGGCCTTTCGCCCTTGGGTCCGGGCATGGGTGTCTCCCTCTCTCGACGCCGACGGCGCCCCGCCCTGCCCTGCTCCTGTCGAAGCGGGGCGGGTCGGGACGCCGTCGGGCTGTACCTTGCGGCGCGACCGTCAGGCGCGCGGCTTCTCGCGCATCTCGAAGGTCTCGATGATGTCACCCTCGGTGACGTCGTTGAACGACCCCAGGCCGATACCGCACTCGAAGCCCTCGCGGACCTCGGTGACGTCGTCCTTCTCGCGACGCAGCGACTCGATCGTGAGGTCGTCCCCGACGATCTTGCCGTTGCGGAGGACGCGCGCCTTCGTGTTGCGGCGGATGGTGCCCGACCGGACGATCGAGCCCGCGATGTTGCCGAACTTCGAGGAGCGGAAGACCTGGCGGATCTCCGCCGTGCCCAGCTGGGCCTCCTCGTACTCCGGCTTGAGCATCCCCTTGAGGGCCGCCTCGACGTCGTCGATCGCCTGATAGATGACCGAGTAGAACTTGACCTCGACGCCCTCGCGGTCCGCGAGGTCCTCGACGCGCTCGCCGAACTTCACGTTGAAGCCGATGATGACCGCGTTGTCGACCGTGGCCAGGTTGACGTCGTTCTGCGTGATCGCACCCACACCGCGGTGGATGACGCGCAGCTCGACCTCGTCGCCGACGTCGATCTTGAGCAGGGCGTCCTCCAGGGCCTCCACGGCACCCGAGACGTCGCCCTTGAGGACCAGGTTGAGGGTCTCGACCTTGCCCTGCTGGAGCGCCTGCGTGAAGTCCTCGAGGCTGATGCGCTTGCGGCGCTTGGCCAGGAGGGCGGCACGCTCGGCGGCCTCGCGCTTCTCGGCGATCTGGCGGGCCGTGCGCTCGTCCGGCGCCACCAGGAAGGTGTCGCCGGCGCTCGGCACCGACGCGAGACCGAGCACCAGGACCGGCCGGGCCGGGCCCGCCTCGGTCACGGCTTCGCCGTGCTCGTCGAACATGGCGCGCACGCGGCCGTGAGCCGTGCCCGCGACGATCGCGTCACCGACGCGCAGGGTGCCCGACTGGACGAGGACGGTCGCGACGGCGCCGCGGCCCTTGTCGAGGTTGGCCTCGATGGCCACGCCTCGGGCGTCCTTGTCCGGGTTCGCCCGCAGGTCCAGCGAGGCGTCCGCCGTGAGCAGCACCGCCTCGAGGAGCTGGTCGATGCCCTGGTTCTGCTTCGCGGAGACGTCGACGAACATCGTCTCGCCGCCGTACTCCTCGGCCACCAGGTTGTACTCGGTGAGCTGCTGGCGGATCTTGTCGGGGTTCGCCCCCTCCTTGTCCACCTTGTTCACCGCGACCACGATCGGCACGTTGGCCGCCTGGGCGTGGTTCAGCGCCTCCACCGTCTGCGGCATGACGCCGTCGTCGGCGGCGACCACGAGGATCGCGATGTCCGTCACCTGGGCACCACGGGCACGCATGGCGGTGAACGCCTCGTGACCCGGGGTGTCGATGAAGGTGATCGGACGGTCGACGCCCTCGTGCTCACGACGCACCTGGTACGCACCGATGTGCTGGGTGATGCCGCCGGCCTCGCCGGAGACGACGTCGGTCTGGCGGATCGCGTCGAGAAGACGCGTCTTGCCGTGGTCGACGTGACCCATGACGGTGACGACCGGCGGACGCGGCATGAGCTCGTCGTCCGACTCGCCCTCGAGCTCGGCGTCGAGGTCGATGTCGAAGGCCCCGAGCAGCTCGCGGTCCTCCTCCTCGGCCGACACCATCTCGATGACGTAGCCGAGCTCGGAGGCCAGCGTGCCGAACGTGTCCTCGTCCAGCGACTGCGTCGCGGTCGCCATCTCACCGAGGTGGAACAGCACCGTGACCAGGCTCGCGGGGTTCGCGTCGATCTTGTCGGCGAAGTCGTTCAGCGACGAGCCGTGACGCAGGCGGACGACGGTCGAACCGTTGCCGCGGGGCACCTGCACGCCGCCGAGCGACGGCGCCTGCATCTGCTCGAACTCCTGCCGCTTCGCGCGCTTCGACTTCCGCCCACGGACCGGACGGCCACCTGCACGGCCGAACGCACCCTGCGTGGAACCGCGACCGGCACCGCCGCGACCGCCGGGACGGCCGCCGAAGCCGCCGCCACCGCCGGGACGGAAGCCACCGCCGCCACCGCCGCCGGGGCCGCCACCGCGACCGCCGCCACGGCCGCCGCCCGCGGGCGCGGGGCGCTCGCCGGGACGCGGCATCGAGGTCTTGCCCGGCATCATGCCGGGGTTGGGGCGCGGGCCGCCGGGACGGGGCGCCGCGGGACGCG
>JADHZE010000225.1 GCA_026934365.1 Isoptericola sp. QY 916
CGCCGCGTCCGCGGTGGCGGACGCGCGGGCCGCGCTGCGTCCCTGACGCCGGCCGTCCGCACGACGGGCCCGCCCCCCGGGGGCGGGCCCGTCGCCGTCTCCGTGGCCCTCGCGTCAGGTGGCGGCGTCAGGACCCGGTGACCTGCCAGACGGACACGTGCCGCTCGCTGTCGGCGGTGAAGGGCGTGCGGTCCCAGTCCTCCCAGCGGTGCACCAGGCGCATCCCGGCGATCCGCGCCATGAGGTCCAGCTCGGCCGGCCAGACGTACCGGAACGGCAGCCACCGGAACCGACCCGAGCCGTCCGGCCCGACGGTCACGTGGTTCGACGTGAAGCACTGGGTGACGACGTCGATCCGGTCGAAGCCCGCGTACCCGCCGCCGGCGTCGTCGGGCGCGACCGTGAACGGCACGGTGTCCTGCCCGGGCGGCATGCGGCGCAGGGGCGGCACCCCGACCTCGACGACGAAGTGCCCGCCGGGGCGCAGGTGCGCCGCCGCGGTGCGGAAGCAGTCGACCTGGCCGTCCTGCGTCGTGACGTTGCCGATGGTGTTGTAGACGAGGTACGCGACGGCGAACTCCCCGGGCACGCGGGCGGTCGTCATGTCGCCGATCGTCACCGTCACCCGGTCGCCGCCCGGCTTGTCCGCGACGCGCGCCGCCATCGCCCGGGACAGCTCGATCCCGTGCACGGGCACGCCGCGCCGCGCGAGGGGAGCCGCGACGCGGCCGGTGCCGACGGCGAGCTCGAGGGCGGCGCCGTCGCCCGCGAGGCCCGCGAGCAGATCGACCGTGCGTCCGACGACCGCCGGGTCGAACTCGTCGTCGGTCGACGAGTCGTAGGAGGCGGCGACGCTCTCGGGGAACCACCCGTCCTCGACGGCGTCCGGGGTCGTGCTCGGGTCCGTCGGCATGCACCGACCGTAGGCCTCGGCGCACGAGCCGCGGGAGCCCTTTTCCGTGCAGGCGTGCGACCTGCGACGATGTCCTGACCCGAATGCCGCTTTCCTCCCGGTCGGACGGCGATCCGTCCTGCGCTACGGATTGCCGCCTCCGCAGGTCGTGGCTACTTTCGAGGGAGCAGTTCCCTCACAGGCGGACCGACAGAGTAGGTGACTTGCGTGGCTCTCCCCCCTCTCACCCCGGAACAGCGTGCTGCGGCCCTCGAGAAGGCGGCCGAGGCTCGGCGCGTCCGCGCGGAGATCAAGAACCGGTTGAAGTACTCCCAGGGCTCCCTCAAGGACGTGATCGAGAAGGGGCAGAAGGACGACGTCGTGGGCAAGCTCAAGGTCGTCTCGCTGCTCGAGTCGCTCCCGGGGGTCGGTAAGGTGAAGGCCCGGGCGATCATGGAGGAGATCGGGATCGCCGAGACCCGCCGGGTCCGCGGCCTCGGGCCGCACCAGGCTTCGGCGCTCATCGAGAGGTTTGGCTGACATTTCCGCACGATCCGCCGGCAGTCCGGCACCGCAGCAGGCCCCTGTCACGGCGGACGCGGGAGCGACGTCGGCGCGCCTGACCGTGCTGGCCGGGCCGACGGCCGTCGGCAAGGGCACGGTCTCGGCCGACGTGCGCGCCCGCTACCCGCAGGTGTGGCTGTCGGTGTCGGCGACGACCCGGCCGGCGCGCCCCGGCGAGGTGCACGGCGTGCACTACCTGTTCGTCTCGCCCGAGGAGTTCGACCGGATGGTCGCCGACGGGGAGATGCTCGAGTGGGCGGTGGTGCACGGTCGGCACCGGTACGGCACCCCCCGGGGGCCGGTCGAGGAGCATCTCGCCGCCGGCGTGCCCACCCTGCTGGAGATCGACCTGCAGGGCGCGCGGCAGGTGCGCGAGGCGGTCACGGCGAGAGGGCTCGCCGCGCAGTTCGTCTTCCTCGCCCCGCCCAGCTTCGACGAGCTCGTGCGGCGCCTTGTCGGGCGCGGCACGGAGGACGCGGAGGAGCGTGAGCGACGCCTGACCACGGCGCGGACCGAGCTCGCCGCCGAGGCCGAGTTCGACGTGACGATCGTCAACGACGACGTCACCCACGCCACGGACCGGCTCGCGCGGGTGATGGGTGTGACGTCCGCCGCACCCCGGGTCGCCCTGGAGGGCACCGGCTGGGGGTCCGCGCCCGAGCGCAGGTAGGATGGACCGCTGACCCCCTGACATCGCGTCACCGCAGCTGTCAGCGAACCCGTCACCGAACTTTGTCTGGAGTGTGACCCATGGCCGGAACCGTGGCCCAGCCCATCGGCATCACCGACCCGCCCATCGACGAGCTGCTCGAGCGCACCGACTCGAAGTACGGCCTCGTGCTGTACGCGTCCCAGCGCGCCCGCCAGATCAACGCCTACTACTCGCAGCTCAACGAGGGCCTGCTCGAGAACGTGGGCCCGCTGGTCGAGACCCGCAACCAGGAGAAGCCGCTCTCCATCGCCATGCGCGAGATCAACGAGGGCCTGCTCACCTCGACCCCGGTCGAGGAGAAGCCCGAGGCTGCCGCGGAGCCGGTCGCCGAGCCCGGCGACGAGATCACCTTCTGACGGCACGGCGCCGGTCGGCGACCGGCGTCCCCCTGTGGCGACGAGGTAGCGCGCGATGAGGATCCTGCTCGGCGTCAGCGGCGGCATCGCCGCGTACAAGGCCGTGCTGCTGCTGCGGCTCCTGCGCGAGGACGGCCACGCGGTCCGGGTGATCCCGACCGCGTCCGCCCTGCGCTTCGTGGGCGCGCCGACGTTCGAGGCGCTGTCGGGCGAGCCGGTCACGGACGAGGTCTTCGAGGACGTCGCGCACGTCCCCCACGTGGCGCTCGGACAGGGCGCCGACCTCGTCGTCGTGGCGCCCGCGACGGCGGACCTGCTCGCCCGGGCGGCGACCGGCCGGGCCGACGACCTCCTCACCTCGACCCTCCTCACCGCCCGCTGCCCGGTCGTGATGGCCCCCGCCATGCACACCGAGATGTGGGAGCACCCCGCCACCCGCGCCAACGTGGCGACGCTGCGCGAGCGGGGCGTCACGGTGATCGAGCCGGAGAGCGGCCGTCTCACCGGCGCGGACACGGGCCCGGGGCGCCTGCCCGAGCCGGAGGAGATCGCGCGTGCAGCCCTCGCGGCCGCGGCGTCCGCCGGCCCCTCGACTCCCGGGGACGGGCCTCCCGGCGACCTGTCCGGTCGCACGGTGGTCGTCTCGGCGGGTGGCACCCGCGAGCCGATCGACCCGGTGCGCTTCATCGGCAACCGGTCCAGCGGGCGCCAGGGCGCCGCGCTCGCCGAGGCCGCCCGCGCCCGCGGCGCCGCGGTCACGCTCGTGGCCGCCAACCTGGACGACGCCGTGTGCGGGGCCGCGCGCGCGGCCGGCGTCGTCGTCGTGCCCGTGGAGACCACGGCCGAGCTGCGCGACGCCGTGCGTGCGGGCGCGTCGGAGGCCGACGTCGTCGTGATGGCGGCGGCGGTGGCCGACTTCCGCCCGGCCGACGTGCCGGACGCCAAGATCAAGAAGGTGCCGGGCGAGGGCCCCGCGCCCCTCACGCTCGTCGAGAACCCGGACGTGCTCGCCGAGCTCGCGCACGACCGGCTGCGCCCCGGCCAGCTCGTCGTGGGCTTCGCGGCCGAGACCGGCGACGCGGACGGCTCCGTGCTCGAGCACGGGCGCCGCAAGGCGCTGCGCAAGGGCGCGGACCTGCTCGCGGTGAACGCCGTGGGCGCCGGGCGCGGCTTCGGCGCCCCCACCAACGCCGTCACGGTGCTCGACGGCCGCGGCGAGGTCGTGACCGAGGCCGCCGGGTCGAAGCGCGAGGTCGCGGACGCCATCTGGGACGCCGTGACGAAGACGCTGCCCGGCATCTGAGATTCACCCAGCATGTGAGACATTTCCCGTCTCGAGGGCCCGATGGGGCGGCCTGTTCCCCGTAGGCTGTCCGCCATGACCGATGCGCTGCGCCTCTTCACGTCCGAGTCCGTGACCGAGGGCCACCCGGACAAGGTCTGCGACCAGATCTCCGACGCGATCCTCGACGCACTGCTCGCACAGGACCCGCGCTCGCGCGTGGCGGTGGAGACGATGGTGACCACGGGCCTGGTGCACGTGGCGGGCGAGGTCACGACAGACGCGTACGTCGAGATCCCGCAGATCGTGCGTGAGGTGGTCCGCCGCATCGGGTACACGTCCTCGGCGATCGGGTTCGACGGCGACTCCTGCGGCGTCTCCGTGTCGATCGGGCAGCAGTCGCCCGACATCGCGCAGGGCGTCGACAAGAGCCTCGAGGAGCGCGACGACGCCTCCGGACCGGGCCTCGACCGCGACCCCCTCGACGCGCAGGGCGCGGGCGACCAGGGCCTGATGTTCGGGTACGCCACCGACGAGACGCCGTCCCTGATGCCGCTGCCGATCTGGACGTCGCACCGGCTCGCGGAGCGGCTGTCGGCCGTGCGGCGCTCGGGCGAGCTGCCCGGCCTCCGCCCCGACGGCAAGACGCAGGTGACGGTCGCGTACGACGGCGACCGGCCGGTGCGCATCGACACCGTGGTGCTGTCCACGCAGCACGACGCCGACATCGTGCAGGAGAAGCTGCAGCGCGAGGTCGCGGACGTCGTCATCGCGCCGGTGCTGGCCCAGGTGGCCCAGGAGACCGGCGTCGAGACGGCGGACGCGCGCCTCATCGTCAACCCGACCGGCAAGTTCGTCGTGGGCGGGCCGCAGGGCGACGCCGGCCTCACCGGCCGCAAGATCATCGTCGACACCTACGGCGGCATGGCGCGGCACGGCGGCGGCGCGTTCTCCGGCAAGGACCCGTCGAAGGTCGACCGGTCCGCCGCGTACGCGATGCGCTGGGTCGCGAAGAACGTCGTCGCGGCGGGGCTGGCGCGTCGGTGCGAGGTGCAGGTCGCGTACGCGATCGGCAAGGCTCACCCGGTAGGGCTGTACGTCGAGACGTTCGGCACGGAGACGGTGCCCACCGAGCGGATCGCCGCGGCCATCGAGAGCGTCTTCGACCTGCGCCCGGCGGCGATCATCCGCGACCTCGACCTGCTGCGCCCCGTGTACGCCCAGACGGCCGCCTACGGGCACTTCGGCCGCGACCTGCCCGGGTTCACCTGGGAGCGCACCGACCGCGTCGACGCGCTGCGGGCCGCGGTCTGACCCACCGTTCCGGCCTTCGGTCGCGGCTGGGTGGTGCGAAGGCACCTTGCCATCACGTGCTCCTCTCGTCCGGCGGCGGCGTCGGTCGAGCCTGGTGTCACCGTGCTCGGCTGCGTCCGTGGGGCGTGATGGGATGGCCTCGTGACTGAGACCCCCGAGCCCGAGCAGCCCGCGCTGCTCGGGCTCGACGACGTCCCGGCCCCGCGCGACGCCGGCGCGAAGGGGCGTCGCAAGCCCGGGAAGGGCGGCAAGGCCGCCCTGGGCGCCACCCCCGTCGCCGACGAGCTCCCCGTCGCCCGGGTGGTGCTCGACCTGCAGCCCGCGCACCTGGACCGCCCGTACGACTACCTGGTGCCCGCCCCGATGGCCGACGACGCCCGGCCGGGCGTGCGGGTGCGGGCCCGGTTCGGGCCGCAGGAGGTGGCGGGGTACGTGGTGGAGCGTCGCGAGACGTCCGACCACGACGGGCGGCTGGTGCCCCTCAGGCGCGTGGTCTCGGCCGACGCCGTGCTGTCGGAGCCGGTGCTGCGGCTGGCCCGCGCCGTCGCGGACCGGTACGCGGGAACGCTCGCCGACGTGCTGCGCCTCGCCGTGCCGCCGCGGCACGCCCGCGTCGAGAAGGAGGTGCTCGCCTCCCTGACCACGGCTGCGGACGGGGCGGCGCGGGTCGCGTCGAGCGGCGAGCCGGCCGATACCCAGGGCGGCAGCACCCAGGGCCTCGCTCAGGAGCCCGTGGAGGGCGTCCAGGACGCCCCGGAGGACGTCGGGGAGGGCGCGGACCGTCCCGGCCCCGTACGGCTCGTCTCAGCGGGCTCGACGACCGCATGGGAGTCCTACCTGGGCGGGGAGGCGGAGCTGGCGGACGTGCGCTGGCTGATCGAGGAGCTGCGCGTCTCGCTGTTCGCCCAGCAGCTCGGCACGGACG
>JADHZE010000226.1 GCA_026934365.1 Isoptericola sp. QY 916
CGTGCTCGGCCGCTCGGGCGGCGCGGCGGGCGTCGTCGGGGCCGACGGCCGGTCGGGCTCGACCGGGTCGGCGCGGTGCGCGGCGTGCGACAGCCCGCCCTCGGACGTGAGCGAGGGCGAGTCGATCACCACCTGCGGCCCGCCGGCGAGCTTGCGTAGCGCGCTCCCGAGCAGGATGAACACGATGCCCAGGCCGATGACGAGGGCGCAGACACCGAACGCCACCACCGACGTGAACAGCGACG
Source organism: Isoptericola sp. QY 916 (assembly GCA_026934365.1). GTDB lineage: Bacteria > Actinomycetota > Actinomycetes > Actinomycetales > Cellulomonadaceae > Isoptericola > Isoptericola nanjingensis. Next base: position 246 of record JADHZE010000226.1, read on the forward strand.
CGCGCAGGAACGACGCGTCCATCACGCTGTCGCGGACGGGGTCGTCCTGGTCGAGCTGGGCATAGGTCTTCCCGTCGGCCATCTCGGTGGCGTGCTTGTCGATCACCTCCGCCTGCGCGTACGCGGTGAACGGTCCGGCGACGTGCTGGCCCGCGAACATGTTGGCGTCCTCGGAGACGGTGATCTCCTCGGCGGAGAGGGTCTGGGAGACGACCACCCAGACGCCCACGCCGAGCACGATCATGACGATGCCCGCGATGACGGTGATCATCCCGATCCCGCGGACGCCCTTGGTCGGATGAACGGTGACAGTGCTCGACATGTCGCACCTCTCCTCAGGTGTGTGCCGTGGCGCGTGCGCCGGAGGTCCCGCTCCTCGCACGGTAGCGCCAACGCACGCCCTCGGCTCGGCGAAGCCGCAGGTGGCCGCGCCGCTGCCGATGGCAGGATGAGCCGGTGCGCATCGTCCACGTCTCCGACTCCTACCTGCCGCTGCTCGGCGGCATCGAGACCCAGGTGGCCCGGCTCGCGCGCCGGCAGGCGGAGGCCGGGCACGACGTCGAGGTCATCACCACGACGCCGGCCGCCCCCGGCGACCACGGCCTGACGACGTCGACCGACGGCGACGGCGTCGTCGTGCACCGCGTCGCCGCCCGCGTGCCGGGGGGCTTCCCCGTCCACCCGCGCTCGACGGCGCACGTGCTGGCGCGGCTGCGCGAGCTCGAGGGGGACGGGCGGCGCCCGGACGCCGTGCACCTGCACATGGGCGTGCTCGCCCCGACGGTCGAGCTGGCGCTCCGCCCGGTGACCCGGCTCGGGCTGCCGGCGCTGCTCACCGTGCACAGCGTGTGGGGCGGCTGGGAGCGCGCGTTCGGCGCGCTCGACCGCGTGACCCGGTGGTCGTCGTGGCCGGTGCAGTGGTCCGCGGTGAGCGAGCTGACCGCCGCTCCCCTGCGCCGTGTCGTCGGGCGACGACTCGCGCCCGACGCGGCGGCGGGTCGCGTGTCGGTGCTGGGCAACGGCATCGACGTCGACGCCTGGCGGCTGCCGCGCGTCGAGCGGGGCGAGCGGGCGGAGGGGCGCGAGGTGCACGTCGTGTCCGCCACCCGGTTCGCGCCGCGCAAGCGGGTGCTGCCGATGCTGGAGGCGATCGCCGCCGCGGTGGAGAAGGCCCCCGGGCGCCTGGTCGCGACCATCGGCGGCGACGGCCCGCAGCTCGCCGACGCCCGCCGCTGGGTGCGCGAGCACGGGCTGGCCGACACGGTGCGGCTCGTCGGCCGCCTCACCCCGACCGAGCTCAAGCGCCTCTACGTGCGCGCCGACGTCTTCGTCGCCCCCGCGGTGCAGGACGCGTTCGGCATCGCGGCGCTCGAGGCCCAGGCCGCCGGACTCGCCGTCGTCAGCCGGTCGCAGTCGGGGGTCGCGGAGCGCCTGGTCGACGGGCGCGACGCCCTCCTCGTGGACGACGACGCGGCGATGGCCGGCGCCCTCGTCCGCCTCGCCGACGACCCCGCCCTGCTCGACGCGATCATCGCCCACAACCGCTCCGCCGAGCTCGCGACGTCGTGGCCGCGCGTGCTCGCCGACGTCGACCGCGCGTACGAGCGCGCCGCATCGCTCGTCCGCTGACCGAGGCGACGTCACCGCAGGTCACGGGCACGTCGTTGCTCGGGCGTATCAAGGACGCCCGCTCCGCGCTCCCCCCACACCGTGACCGGCGACGAGGGGATCGCCGGCAGACGTGAGGAGCGAAGATGACCATCACGACGCAACGACGCAACGTCCGCGCCCGGCTCGCCGCCGTCGTCGGCGGGCTCGCCGCGATCACCGCGCTGGGGGTCGCGGGTCCGACCGCGACGGCCGCGCCCGCGGACGACCCGGCGCCGGTCCAGGTGCAGCGCGTGGACAGCGACGCACCGGTCATGGTCGAGGACCTGAAGATCTCGGCCACGGCTGCCAGCACCACCTACTACTGCGCCGTCCTCGACGGGACCTTCGGCTGCAAGAACGCGAAGCCGGGGACCGGGCTGGTCGTCGCACGGCTGTACCAGAACAAGGACTACGGCGGCTTCCAGGTCGTCGTGTTCAACCCGAAGTACAAGGTCGGCTGCACGTCGGGCACCGGGGACAACGAGGGCGGCGCCAACCTCGGCACCGCGCTGTCCAACCGGATCAGCTCCGTCAAGACCTACAACGGTTGCGACGTGCGCCTCTACAACGGCAACAACAAGACGGGGGCGTACACCGGGTTCATCGACAAGGACAGCTACCTCGGCAGCTTCAACGACCGGGCGAACTCGTTCCGCATCTCCTGACACATCCACCGACGGGAGACAGCTCCCGCCGCTACCTGCGGGCGTGGTGCGCGGCGGTGTCGTTCGTGAGAGCCGAGCGAGGAACGAGCGAATCATTCGAACGAACGACACCGCCGCGCACCACGCCCGCCTCCCTCATTCCCACTCGATCGTGCCCGGCGGCTTGCTCGTCACGTCGAGCACCACGCGGTTGACCTCGCTCACCTCGTTGGTGATGCGGGTGGAGATGACGGACAGCACGTCGTAGGGCAGGCGCGTCCAGTCGGCCGTCATGGCGTCCTCGGAGGACACGGGGCGCAGCACGATCGGGTGGCCGTAGGTGCGGCCGTCGCCCTGCACGCCGACGGAGCGGACGTCGGCCAGCAGCACGACGGGGCACTGCCAGATCTCGTCGTCCAGGCCGGCCTTGGTGAGCTCGGCGCGCGCGATGGCGTCCGCCTGGCGCAGCGTCTCGAGGCGCTCCGCCGTCACCTCGCCGACGATGCGGATCCCGAGGCCCGGACCCGGGAAGGGCTGGCGGGAGACGATCTCCTCCGGCACCCCGAGCTCGCGGCCGACCGCGCGGACCTCGTCCTTGAACAGGGTGCGCAGCGGCTCGACCAGCTCGAACTGCAGGTCGTCGGGCAGGCCGCCCACGTTGTGGTGGCTCTTGATGTTGGCCGCGCCCTCGCCCCCACCGGACTCGACGACGTCCGGGTAGAGCGTGCCCTGCACGAGGAACTTGACCTCCTCGCCGTGGGCGCCCGCCTCGGCGACGATGTCGCGCTGGGCGTCCTCGAAGACGCGGATGAACTCGCGGCCGATGATCTTGCGCTTCGTCTCGGGGTCGCTCACGCCCGCGAGGGCGGTGAGGAACCGCTCCTTCTCGTCGCGGATGATCAGCTTCACGCCCGTGGACGCGACGAAGTCGCGCTCGATCTGCTCGACCTCGCCCTCGCGCAGCAGGCCGTGGTCCACGTGCACGCAGGTGAGCTGGTCGCCGACGGCGCGCTGCACCAGCGCGGCGGCGACGGCGGAGTCCACGCCGCCGGACAGGGCGCAGATGACGCGCGCGTCGCCGACCTGCGCGCGGATCGCGGCGACCTGGTCGGCGATGACGTTGCCGGCCGTCCAGTCGGGCGCGAGCCCCGCGCCCTCGTAGAGGAACTTCTCCAGCACGGCCTGACCGTGCGCGGAGTGCTTGACCTCGGGGTGCCACTGCACGCCGTACAGGCGGCGGCCGGTGTCCTCGATCGCCGCGACGGGCGAGCCGGACGACGTCGCGAGCACCGTGAAGCCCTCGGGCGCCGCGTGCACGGAGTCGCCGTGGCTCATCCAGGTGGTCTGGTGGTCGGGGGTGCCCGCCAGCAGCACGCCGGCCTCGCACACCTCGACCTCGGTGCCGCCGTACTCCCGCTGCCCCGTCTGCGCGACGGTGCCGCCCAGCGCCTGCGCCATCGCCTGGAAGCCGTAGCAGATGCCGAGCACCGGCACGCCGGCCTCGAACAGCGCCGGGTCCACGAACGGCGCGCCGGTGGCGTACACCGACGACGGGCCGCCCGACAGGATGATGGCCGCCGGGTTCTTGGCGAGCATCTGCTCGGTGGTGAACGTGTGCGGCACGATCTCGGAGTAGACGCGGGCCTCGCGCACCCGGCGCGCGATGAGCTGCGCGTACTGGGCGCCGAAGTCGACGACGAGGACCGGTCGCGGCGTGGGCGCCAGGTCGGCGGTGGTGGGGGTGTCGGTGGCGGGAGACGTCACCGAGCCATCGTAGCCGCCGGACGGTCCCGCTCCCGGGCCCGTCCCACGGGTCACGCGGTGGGGTAGGTCACCTCGACGCGGCGGTTGAGCGCCCGCCCCGCGGCGTTGTCCTGGCCGTCGACCTCGTTGTCCGCGACCGGGTCCGCCTCGCCGTGGCCCTCCACCTTCAGCGTGAGGTCCGGCCGCTCCGCCGCGAGCACGTCGGCGACCGCGTTCGCGCGCTGCCGGGAGAGCGTGAGGTTCTTCGCGTCCGTGCCGATCGAGTCGGTGTACCCGTCCACGCGCACCGTCGCGTCCTGCGGGACGTCCGCCGCCAGCCTCGCGACCGCCTTCGCCGCCTCCGGCGTCAGCGTCGCCCTGCCGAAGTCGAACAGCAGGTCGGACGTGAGCGTGACGACCGTGTCGTCCTTCTTCTCCTGCCTCTGCTCCAGAGTGATGGTGGAGTCCGCGGCGTCCAAGGCGAACGTCGAGTCGCCCGCGCGCAGGTCGACCGTGGCGCCCGTGCGCATCGCGTCGGTGGTCTCCGCGGCCTCGACGGTCGCGTCCTGCTCCGCGAGCGCTGCCCGCGCCTCCTGCATCAGCTCCGGGTCGGCCGTCGGAGCGGCGCCCGACGACGGGCTCGGCGACGCGCTCGGCTCGGTCCCCGCCACGGCCGGGCCGGCGGCACCCGGGGCGAGCAGCGCGGCGAGCAGCGCGGCGAGCGCCGCGACCACCGTCCCCCGCTGCCGTCGAGCCGTCACTTCGCGGCGCCGTCGACGTAGGTGACCGTCACGTCCGTGAACAGCGGCAGCCCCTCGGCGGGCAGGACGTCCACCGTCGCGGGCTCCCCCTCCGGCGCGGGCAGCACGGCGGACACCTCGATGGTGCCGTGGTTGGGGAACTTGAAGGCGTGCTTCTCGAGAGGGGACACGAGCATGGACTCACGGCACTTGATCTGCGCGACCGCCGCCTTCGTCGAGTCGTCGGTGTCCTCCTGCCAGGCACCCTCGGTGCAGAACGGCCGGTACGCCTTGAGACCCGCCCGGTCCGTCACGGTCGTGCTGGGTTCCACGCTCATGTCGTACCAGCTCGCCCCCGCGTCGGCGGGCGACGCGTCGTCGTCCCAGCGCAGCGCCCAGCGCACCGTCGTCGTGCCGCCGGCCACCTCGACCGCCCGCAGCGACACGGTCACCTCGCCGCCGAGGGCCGCGTCCGAGCCGTGCGGCGTCGCGATCTTCTGCTCCGCCATCACCTGGTCGGCGACGGACGCCGTGCCAGGATCCGCGGCCGCCTCGGCCTCCGGGGTGGCCGATGCGGCCGTTCCAGACGTCCCGCCCTCCTCCTCGGCGCCCCCGCCGGTGCACCCGGACAGGACGAGCAGGGCGCCGGCGAGCAGCAGGGCGGACGTGCGGGCACGAGGGGACATCGACTTCTCCAGGGCTCGGGGGGCGCGACTCGCCCCGGCGCGAGGCGGGGCGAGCTCACTGTGGCACACGCCACCCCCGCCGGGTATCACCCGCGAGGGGGAGCACTCCCCATCCCGGGGCGTGCCCGGATGGGCCGGCGGGTCAGCCCAGCCGCTCGCGCAGCTCGCGGGCGGCGCGCTCGGGGTCGGGCGCCTGCGTGATCGCCCGCACGACGACGACGCGCGACGCTCCGGTGTCGAGCACGGCGTCCAGGCGCTCGCCGTCGACGCCGCCGATGGCGAACCACGGC
>JADHZE010000227.1 GCA_026934365.1 Isoptericola sp. QY 916
GATCCGCAACCCGCTGGGCCTGCACGCCCGCCCGGCGGCGGTGGTGGCGCGGGCCGCGGCGGCGTTCGGCGGGCCGGTCACCCTCCAGGGCGTCGACGCGACGAGCGTGCTGCAGCTCATGGCGCTCGGCACCGCCGCGGGCACCGAGGTCGAGGTGTCCGCGCACGGGGCGGACGCGCGCGACGCCGTGGCCACCGTCGTCGGGCTGATCGAGGGCGGCTTCGGCGAGGTGTGATGACGCTCACAAGAAATTGCACTTGGTGCAATATTGCAGTGGGTGCATGATTGTCCGGTGACTCCTCCCGCCGGCGACCTCGGACTGCGTGAGCGCAAGAAGCGCGCGCGCACGGACGCGATCGTCGACGCCGCCCAGCGCCTCGTGCTCGAGCGAGGCCTGGACGCCGTGACGGTGGAGGAGATCGCCGAGGCGGCCCAGATCTCGCCCCGCACGTTCTTCAACTACTTCGAGTCGAAGGACGACGCGGTGCTCGGTCAGGGGTCGTTCGAGCTGAGCGCCAATACCCGCGAGGCATTCGCGGCCGGGGGCCCCACCGGGCGTCTGGCGGCGGACCTCGAGGTGCTCGTCCGGTCGTTGCTCTCCGCGTTCGCCGGCCCCGGCAAGCACCAGGGCGAGCAGGTGATGGAGATCCTGCAGCTCGAGCCGCGCCTGCTCGGCCGCCACTTCGCGTGGTTCGAGCGGCACAAGACCCAGGTCGTCGCGCTGTTCGAGCGGCGGCACGAGGCGGCATCCCTGCCGGCCGACCCCGAGATGTGCGCCATGGTCGTCTTCGTCGTCACGCGGGCGGCGATGGACGACTGGGCGCGCACCGGCCACGAGGGCGACGTCGGCGACCACGTGCCGCACGTCGTCGGCCAGCTCGCCGCCGTCCTCACCTCCTGAGCGTCGGGCACCTCCGCCCGCACGCCCTCCTCGAGCACCCCAGCCCCCGTCACTACCCCGGCGCCCCCGCGCGCCACCGATCCGAGGTGTCCCATGAGCAGTGCCCCTGCTGCCGCGCCGGACAAGCCCGTCGTCGTCCTGACGCAGCGCACCGTCTGGCTGATCTTCGGCGCCCTGATGGCGTCGATGTTCCTGTCCTCCCTCGACCAGACGATCGTCGGCACCGCGATGCCCACGATCGTCGGCGAGCTCAACGGCGTCGAGCACCAGGGGTGGGTCGTCACCGCCTACATCCTGGCCGTCGCCATCGGCATGCCCCTGTACGGCAAGTTCGGCGACCTCATGGGCCGGCGCTGGCCGTTCCTCGTCGCGATCGGGCTGTTCACGCTCGCGTCCGTGGGCGCCGCGCTGTCGCAGAACATGATCGAGCTCGTCCTGTGGCGCGCCCTCCAGGGCCTCGGCGGCGGCGGCCTGATGATCCTGTCGCAGTCGATCATCGCCGACATCGTGCCGGCCTCCGAGCGCGGCAAGTACATGGGTCCGCTCGGCGCCCTGTTCGGCATCTCGGCCGTCCTCGGCCCGCTCCTGGGCGGCTGGCTCACCGAGGGCCCCGGCTGGCGCTGGACCTTCTGGATCAACCTGCCCGTCGGCGTCGCCGCGTTCGTCGTCGCCTGGTTCGCGCTCAAGCTGCCCTCGCACCGCTCGACCCGCCCCGTCGACTGGGGCGGCATCGTCACGATGGCTGTGGCCACGACGGGCATCGTGCTCGTCACCAGCTGGGAGTCCCTGTCGTCGTCCGGCTACGACTGGACCGACTGGCGCCTGTCCGGGCTCCTCGTGCTGACGCTCGCCGCCGTGGCCGCGTTCATCCTCGTCGAGACGCGCGTCGCCGAGCCGCTGATCCCGCTGCGGCTGTTCAAGAACCGTACGTTCACCATCACGACGCTGATCGGGCTCGTGCTGGGCATGGGCATGTTCTCCGCGATGGCCATGATCCCGACGTTCCTGCAGATGTCCACGGGCGCCGGTGTCACCGAGTCGGGCTGGCTGATGCTCCCGATGATGGCCGGCATGATGCTCACCTCCATCGTCTCGGGTATCGCGATCTCCAAGACGGGGAAGTACAAGGCCTACCCGGTGGCCGGCCTGATCGTGGTCGCCCTGGCGATGGTCTGGCTGACCGGCCTCGCCGGCGACATGTCGATGTGGACCTTCGGCGCGATGATCTTCACGCTCGGCGCCGGCATGGGCCTCGTGATGCAGACCGTCGTGCTGGCGGTGCAGAACGCCGTCGACCCGCACGAGCTGGGCACGGCCACGAGCTCCAACAACTTCTTCCGCGAGATCGGCGCGGCCGTGGGCTCCGCCCTGTTCACGACGATCTTCACCACCCGCCTCACGGACAACCTCACCGAGGTCTTCGCCGGGGCGCCCGCCGGGGCCGGCGGCGGGGGGGAGTCGAGCCTCACGCCGGGCGTCGTGCAGTCGCTGCCCGAGCCGCTCAAGTCGGGCATCATCGACGCCTACGCCGACGCCCTCGCGCCGTCGTTCTGGTACCTCGTGCCGCTCGTCCTCGTCGGCCTCGTGCTGGCGTTCTTCCTGCCCGTGATCAAGCTGTCCGACGTCGCCGGCATGGTGGCGCGGGGCGAGGCGGTCGCGGACCCGGCCAAGGCCGGGGCGCTCGACGAGCTGCCGGTCGCGGACGGCGTGTCGGAGGTCTCCGACGACGACGGTCCCGGCACCCGCGAGCGCGCGGATATCGTGGGGTCGTGAGCAAGAAGGACGACCGTCCCCGTCCGGGGGACCGCATCAAGCCCCGCAAGCCCGCCAAGGTGCAGTTCACGTCGATGATGCTGCAGCTGGAGGCGTTCGTGGTGCTGTTCGCCGGCGTCGCCCTCTACGGGCTGCGGAACACCGGCTACGAGCGCGGCCCCCTGGTGATCGAGTCGCCGCTCGCCCTGTGGCTCGTGATCGGCGTGCTGTTCGTGGTGCTCCTGGTGATGTCCCGCATGGTCGGGACGCCGATGGGGTACTACGCGGGCACGGTCGTGCAGGTGCCCGTGCTGGCGATGGGCCTGCTGCTGCCGATGATGTTCGTCGTCGGCGTGGTGTTCGTCGCGATGTGGGTCGTCTCGCTGCGCCTGGGCGGCCGCATCGACCGCGAGCGTGCGGAGTACGACGCCGAGCACCCGGAGACGGCGCCGAACCTCTGACCCGAGCACCCTTCGAGCACGGGATCCGTATCGCTATACACCGGTTGAGCGATACGGATCCCGTGCTCGAAGGGTGCTCGGCTGCTGAGGGAGGGGTTGTCCGGGAACCCAGCCGAGGTTGCGCAGCCGCGCGGCGATCTGGTGTCCGAGCCCGACGGGACCGTAGAGGTCACGGCCGGTGACCCGCTGCATCACCACTCCGCCGTCGGCGACGAGGGCGTTCTGCCGCCGCCGGTCCTCGTAGAGGGCCGCAGGTGAGGAATGCACCTCGGAGCCGTCCGCCTCGAGCCAGAACCATCGGCCGTCGGGCAGGCGCCACACCATGTCGCCGCGCCCGAGGAACGTCCCCCGGTCGTCGACGAGCACGCGCTGCAGGTCGTCCGGAGGAACGTCGGCGTCGATGCACTCGAGGCGGACCGCCGTCTCGAGCGGGGACTCGGCGCGCCCGTCGACCAGCTGCCACCAGGCGTGGGTGCGCTCGACCCCGCGGCGTCCGCGAGCGAGGTCGTGGGCCTGCTCCACCTGGGCGCGCGTGATGAGGCCCTGGTGGACGGCGTCGTCCAGGACCGCGACCGCGTGCCGCCGGTCGAGCGTCGGGACGGCTTGCGCCAGGGCATGGAGCACGGTGGGGACCCTGCGCCCGGCGACCAGCTTCGTCGGTGTCGCCGGGTCGTACTGGCGGACGACGGCGACGTCCGGCTGGAGTCGGGCCGCGCCGGGGAGGCTCGCCTCGGGGGTGATCCGGACGGGGAGCCCCCGGACCCCGTGGAAGACGAGTGCGCTCTGGCCGACGGGCATCGCGCTCGGACCGAGGGCGAGGACGGCGCGCCACGCCGACCAACGCCGTCGATGGTCGAAGAGGTCGGGGCGCTCACGGTGCTCGACCGGTACCGGGTCCGTGTCGTAGACGCTTGGCGCCACCCGCACCCATCTGCCCTGTCGCGCCATCCGTGCGAGGCGCGTCCGGGTCATCCCGGCCGCCTCGCACTGGGCGGTCGTGATCAGACCGGCCTGCGCACGTGCGACGTCGAGGACTCGGGCCGGTGGGGGAGAGCGGGCGCATCTCCGCACTCGACCACCGCGCGGCGGCCCCCTCGTGCGCAGCCGGGCGCCCTGTGGACAGGCGATGCCTGGGGGCAGCGTCGAACCCTTCGAGCACGGGATCTGTGTCGTCATTCACGTGATGGCGGTACGGATCGCGTGGTCGAAGGCACCCTCGGCGCCGATAGGCTTTCCGCCATGACCGACGCCGCAGACACGAAACTGCCCGCCGAGCCCGCCATCGAGCGCACCCTGGTGCTCGTCAAGCCCGACGGCGTCCGCCGCGGCCTGTCCGGCGAGGTGCTGCGGCGCATCGAGGCGAAGGGCTACACGCTCGTCGCCGTCGAGCTGAAGCAGGCCACGACCGAGCTCCTCGCCGCGCACTACGCGGAGCACGAGGGCAAGCCGTTCTACCAGCCGCTCGTCGACTTCATGCTCTCGGGCCCGACGCTCGCCGTCGTCGCCGAGGGCCAGGGCGTCATCCCCGGGTTCCGTTCGCTGGCGGGCGCGACCAACCCCACCGAGGCAGCCCCCGGCACCATCCGCGGCGACCTCGGCCGCGACTGGGGACTCAAGGTGCAGCAGAACCTGGTGCACGGCTCCGACTCGCCCGAGTCCGCGGCCCGCGAGATCGGCCTGTGGTTCCCGAACCTCTGAGCCCTCGCACGTCACGCCACACTCACGCACGACGTCGCACGGCCGGTCCCGCACGGGCCCGGCCGTCGGCGTGTCCGGACGTCTCCGGGCGGGACCGGCGTAGTTCCGCGGATCGGCGGGATCCGGCGGTTAGGCTCGCCGGGTGCACCTCAAGACGCTCACGCTCCGCGGCTTCAAGTCGTTCGCCTCGGCGACGACGCTGAGCCTCGAGCCGGGCATCACGTGCGTCGTCGGGCCGAACGGCTCGGGCAAGTCGAACGTGGTCGACGCGCTGTCGTGGGTGATGGGGGAGCAGGGCGCCAAGTCGCTGCGCGGCGGCAAGATGGAGGACGTCATCTTCGCCGGCACCGCCGGCCGTCCGCCGCTCGGCCGGGCCGAGGTGTCCCTCACGATCGACAACACCGACGGCGCGCTGCCGATCGACTACACCGAGGTGACGATCACCCGCACGCTGTTCCGCAGCGGCGGGTCGGAGTACGCGATCAACGGCACCTCGTGCCGGCTCCTCGACATCCAGGAGCTGCTGAGCGACTCCGGCATCGGCCGCGAGATGCACGTCGTGGTGGGGCAGGGGCAGCTCGACGCCGTGCTGCGCGCCACCCCCGACGACCGCCGCGGCTTCGTCGAGGAGGCGGCCGGCGTCCTCAAGCACCGCAAGCGCAAGGAGAAGGCGCTGCGCAAGCTCGAGGCGATGCAGGGCAACCTCGCGCGCCTCACGGACCTCACCGCGGAGCTGCGCCGCCAGCTCGGCCCGCTCGGGAGGCAGGCGGAGGCGGCGCGCAGGGCACGGACCGTCCAGGCCGACCTGCGGGACGCGAAGGCCCGGCTCCTCGCCGACGACCTGGCCCAGCTCACCGCCCAGATGGCCCAGGAGCGGGCCGACGAGGCGGCGCTGCGCGAGCGTCAGCAGGAGACGGAGCGGGGACTGGAGCGAGCGCGGGAGCACCTGGCGCGGCTCGAGGTCGCGGCGTCCGCCGCGGTCGCGGACGCCGGCCGCGCGGCCGACGCCTTCCACGCGCTGAGCGCGCTGCGCGAGCGGCTGCGAGGGCTGGCCACGCTCGCCGACGAGCGGGTGCGGCTGCTGGGC
>JADHZE010000228.1 GCA_026934365.1 Isoptericola sp. QY 916
GGCCGCTGGCGGTGAGGTGGCTGGGCAGGCGGACGTCGACGTCGGTCACGAGGCTCGGCCGGTGCGGCGCGCGCTGCTCCACGAGGTACAGCACCTCGCGGCCGTGCAGCACGGCGAGGTGCGCGCTCTCGCCCGTCGTCTCGACCAGCCGCGCGACGACGGGGCGCGCCAGCCGGGCGAGCGGCGCCTGCCGCGCGTACGCCGACCCGAGCGACAGCGACGCCGTCCCCAGCCCGTAGCGGTGCTCCTCCGGCAGGTGCGTCACGAAGCCCTCGTCCACCAGCACGGACAGCAGGTGGTAGACGGTGGACCGCGGCAGGCCCAGGTGCTGCGCGACCGCTGCCGCCGGGACCGGGCCCGCCTGCGCGGCCAGGTAGGTCAGCACCCGCAGCGTGCTGCGCGCCGCCGGGACGTCCGCCATCGGGCCCCCTTCGCGCGCGGTCGTCGTGTCTGGGATCCCAGACTGAACCTCGCCGGAACCCGTGTCCAGCGCGCCGCGGACGGTGTGTGCTGGCGGCATGACCGTCACCACCACTCGCGCCGTCGCCGAGAACCGTGTCGTCGAGATCGGCGGCGACCCGCTGACCGTCGACGCCGTCGTCGCGGTCGCCCGCCACGGCGCGCAGGTCCACCTCACCGGCCGCGCCCTGGCCGGGATGGCCGCGAGCCGCGCCGTCGTCGAGGACCTCGCCGACGACGCCCGCCCGCACTACGGCGTCTCCACCGGCTTCGGCGCCCTCGCCCGCCGCCACATCCCCTCCGACAAGCGGGCGCAGCTGCAGCTCGGGCTGGTGCGCTCGCACGCCGCGGGCAGCGGCCCCGAGGTGGAGCGCGAGGTGGTTCGCGCGCTCCAGCTGCTGCGGCTCGCGACGCTCGCCACCAGCCGCACGGGCGCCCGCCCGGTGGTCGCGGAGACGTACGCGGCGATGCTCAACGCCGGCATCACGCCGGTCGTGCACGAGTACGGGTCGCTCGGGTGCTCCGGCGACCTGGCGCCGCTGGCGCACGTGGCGCTCGCCGCGCTGGGGGAGGGCCCGGTGCGTGTGACGGCATCGGGGGGCGCCGTCGGCGACCTCGTCGACGCCGCCGACGCGCTCGCGGCGGCCGGCATCGCGCCGCTGGAGCTGCGCGAGAAGGAGGGCCTGGCCCTCATCAACGGCACCGACGGCATGCTCGGGATGCTGTGCCTCGCCCTGGACGACCTGCACCGCCTGCTCGCGACGGCGGACGTCGCCGCGGCGTCGAGCGTCGAGGCGCTGCTCGGCTCGGACGCGCCGTTCGCCGAGGACCTGGTCGGCATGCGGCCGCACCCGGGGCAGGCGGCGTCGGCCGCGAACCTGCGGGTGCTGCTCGCCGGGTCGCCGGTCGTGGCGAGCCACCGGACCTTCGACGCCGACGGCCGCCCGGAGTGCACCCGCGTGCAGGACGCGTACTCGCTGCGCTGCGCGCCGCAGGTGCACGGGGCCGCGCGGGACACCGTCGAGCACGCGGCGTCGGTCGCGGGGCGTGAGCTCGCGTCGGCGATCGACAACCCGGTCGTCACGGTGGACGGCCGGGTCGAGTCGAACGGCAACTTCCACGGCGCGCCCGTCGCGTACGTGCTCGACTTCCTCGCGATCGCCGTGGCCGACGTGGCGAGCATGAGCGAGCGGCGCACCGACCGGTTCCTCGACGTCGCGCGCAACGAGGGCCTGCCGGCGTTCCTCGCCGACGACCCGGGCGTCGACTCCGGCCTGATGATCGCCCAGTACACGGCCGCCGGGATCGTCTCGGAGCTCAAGCGGCTGGCCGCGCCGGCGAGCGTCGACTCCATCCCGTCGTCCGCGATGCAGGAGGACCACGTGTCCATGGGCTGGGCCGGCGCACGCAAGCTGCGCCGCGCCGTCGACGGACTGGGCCGCGTGCTCGCCGTCGAGCTCATGACCGCCGCCCGCGCCCTCGACCTGCGCTGCACCCCCGCGACGGGCCTGTCGCCCGCCGCCGGCACCGGCGCCGTCCACGCGCTGCTGCGCGCCGCCGTCCCCGGCCCCGGGCCGGACCGGTTCCTCGCCCCCGAGATCGACGCCGTGACGCGGCTCGTGGCCGACGGCGAGGTCGTCGCCGCCGCGAGCGCCGCCGTCGGCCCGCTCCGCTGACCCTCCCGAACCCCCGAGCCACTCCCGAAGGAGACGACGATGTCCCACGCCATGTCCTACGACCGGGGGACCCCCGTCCCCGTGCGCGCGCCGCGCGGCACGACGCTCACCGCCCGCAGCTGGCAGACCGAGGCGCCGCTGCGGATGCTCATGAACAACCTCGACCCGGAGGTGGCGGAGCGCCCCGACGACCTGGTCGTCTACGGCGGCACCGGCCGGGCGGCGCGCGACTGGCCGAGCTACCACGCCATCGTCCGCACCCTCACGACGCTGGCCGACGACGAGACGCTGCTCGTCCAGTCCGGGAAGCCGGTGGGCGTGCTGCGCACGCACGAGTGGGCGCCGCGCGTGCTCCTCGCCAACAGCAACCTCGTGGGCGACTGGGCCACGTGGCCGGAGTTCCGGAAGCTCGAGGCGCAGGGCCTCACGATGTACGGCCAGATGACGGCCGGGTCGTGGATCTACATCGGCGCGCAGGGCATCCTCCAGGGCACGTACGAGACGCTCGCGGCCGTCGCCGCCAAGCGGTTCGGCGGCACGCTCGCGGGGACAATCACGCTGACCGGCGGGTGCGGCGGCATGGGCGGCGCGCAGCCGCTGGCCGTCACGCTCAACGGCGGCGTGTGCCTCGTGGTCGACGTCGACCGGTCGCGCCTGGAGCGGCGCGTGCGCGAGCGCTACCTCGACGAGGTGGCCGACGACCTGGACGACGCCGTCCGGCGGGTCGAGGCGGCGAAGGCGGGGCGCCGGGCGCTGTCGGTGGGCGTCGAGGGGAACAGCGCGGAGGTCGTGCCGGAGCTGCTGCGTCGGGGCGTGGCGGTGGACGTCGTCACGGACCAGACGTCGGCGCACGACCCGCTGTCGTACCTGCCGGTGGGGGTCTCCGTCGACGAGTGGCACGACTACGCGGACGCCAAGCCGGAGGAGTTCACCGACCGGGCGCGCGAGTCGATGGCCCGGCACGTGGAGGGCATGGTCGGCTTCCTCGACGCGGGCGCGGAGGTGTTCGACTACGGCAACTCGATCCGCGACGAGGCGCGCCGCGGCGGCTTCGACCGGGCGTTCGACTTCCCGGGCTTCGTCCCCGCCTACATCCGGCCGCTGTTCGCGCAGGGCAAGGGCCCGTTCCGCTGGGCCGCGCTGTCCGGCGACGCGCGTGACATCGCCGCCACCGACAAGGCCGTCCTCGACCTCTTCCCCGACGACGACCACCTGCACCGCTGGATCCGCGCCGCCCAGGAGCGCGTCGCGTTCCAGGGCCTGCCGGCCCGCATCTGCTGGCTCGGCCACGGCGAGCGCGACCGTGCGGGGCTGGCGTTCAACGACCTCGTCGCGTCCGGGGAGGTGAGCGCGCCGGTCGTCATCGGCCGCGACCACCTCGACTCCGGCTCCGTCGCCTCCCCGTACCGGGAGACCGAGGGCATGGCCGACGGCTCCGACGCCATCGCCGACTGGCCGCTGCTCAACGCGCTCACCGCCGCGTCGTCCGGCGCCACCTGGGTGTCGCTGCACCACGGCGGCGGCGTCGGGATGGGGCGGTCCATCCACGCCGGGCAGGTGTCCGTCGCGGACGGCACCGACCTGGCGGCGCAGAAGCTCGCGCGCGTGCTGTCCAACGACCCGGGGCTCGGCGTCCTGCGGCACGTCGACGCCGGGTACGACGACGCCGCGGCCGCGGCGTCGCGGGGCGGGCTCCGCGTGCCGATGCGAGAGTCGTAGGCATGCGCGAGGTGGAGCACCCGGGCGGTTCGCACCCGGCCACGCTGATCCTGGGGATCGGCGAGCTCACGACGAACGCCCCCGAGGACGTCGGCGTCGACCCGGTGGACGACCCGACGGGCGTGATCCGGGACGCCGCGCTGCTGCTCGACGGCGGGCGCGTGGCCTGGGCGGGCCCGGAGAGCGCGTGCGCCGACGGCGTCGAGGCGGCGCTGGGGCGTGCGCCCGACCGCGTCGTCGGCGTCGAGGGGCGCGCGGTCGTGCCCGGCTTCGTGGACTCGCACAGCCACCTGGTGTTCGCCGGCGACCGGTCGGCGGAGTTCGAGGCGCGCATGGCCGGCCGTCCGTACGCGGCCGGCGGGATCCGCACCACGGTCGCGGCCACGCGCGCGGCGTCGGACGACGAGCTGCGGGCGGTGCTGCGCCGGCACGTCGACCAGGCGCTCGCGCAGGGCACCACGACCCTCGAGACCAAGAGCGGCTACGGGCTGAGCGTCCCCGACGAGGAGCGGGCCGTGCGCCTCGCCCGGGAGGTCACCGACGAGGTGACGTTCCTCGGCGCGCACGTGGTGCCGCCCGAGTTCTCCGACGACCCGGACGGCTACGTCGACCTCGTCGTCGGCGACATGCTCGCCGCGTGCGCCCCGCACGCGCGCTGGGTGGACGTGTTCTGCGAGACCGGCGCGTTCACCCCGGAGCAGTCGCGCCGCGTGCTGGAGGCGGGCGCCGCCGCCGGGCTGGGCGTCCGCGTGCACGCGAACCAGCTCGGGCCGGGCGAGGGCGTGCGCCTCGCCGTCGACCTCGGCGCCGCCGCCGTCGACCACTGCACCTACCTGTCCGACGACGACGTCGCGGCGCTCGCGGCGTCGTGGGGTGGGGAAGCGCAGGGAACCGTCGCGACGCTGCTGCCCGGCGTCGAGTTCTCCACCCGGCAGCCGTACCCCGACGCGCGCCGCCTGCTCGACGCGGGCGCCGTCGTCGCGCTGGCCAGCGACTGCAACCCCGGCTCGTCGTACACGAGCTCGATGCCGCTCATGGTGGCGCTCGCGGTGCGGGAGACGGGCGTGACCGTCGCCGAGGCCGTCTGGGCCGCGACCGCGGGCGGCGCCCGTGCGCTGCGTCGCGACGACGTCGGGCACCTCGCGCCCGGCGCCCGCGCCGACGTCGTCGTCCTCGACGCCCCGTCCCGCACGCACCTCGCCTACCGTCCCGGCGTCCCGCTCGTGCACGCGGTGTGGAAGGACGGCCACCCCGCGAGGTAGCACCAGTCCTGCCGAGGTAGTACGCACCTCCGCGAGGTAGTACGAGAATCCGCGAGGTAGCGCCCTGCCCTCAGGACTTGGGGGATGTGCGGTTTTTGTCCGTACTACCTCGGCAAGATTGGTACTACTTCGCGGGGTTCGGTACTACCTCGCGGAGGGCGAGGCCCGCGAGCACCTCCAGCACGCAGAGGGCCGCGAGGCGGACGGTGCGGCCGTCGGGGGCGTCGGCGGTGGCGTCCACCTCGGCGAGGTCGACGGAGCGGACGCGCGGGTCGGTGGCGGCCGCGCGGACGAGGGCGCGCAGCTCCCAGGCCGCCAGCCCGCCGGGCACGGACGCGGGGCAGCCGGGCGCGACGGAGCGGTCGCAGACGTCCACGTCGACGTCCAGGTGCACCGGCCCGCCCGCGGCGCCTGCGACGTCCAGGGCCGCGCGGACGACGTCGCCCGGCCCGCCGGGACCTCGCTCGTGGACCTGCCGACGAACCTCGTCGAGCGTCACGACCGTGATGCCCAGGTCGCGCGCCCGGCGGGCGTAGGCCGCCGAGTTGGCGAAGTCTGCGATGCCGATCTGCACGACGCGCGCGGGGTCCAGGCCGGCCTCGATCAGCCGCCGTACGGGCGAGCCGTTGGAGACGCCGTCGCGCAGGTCGTAGTGCGCGTCGACGGTGACCAGGCCGGCGGTCGCGACGTCGTCCCCCCAGGCGCCGAGTGCCACCGGGACCGTGAGCGCGTTGTCCCCGCCCAGCGCGACGACGGCGCGCGCCCCCGCCAGCGCCGCCCGC
>JADHZE010000229.1 GCA_026934365.1 Isoptericola sp. QY 916
GCGGCGGGAGGCGCGGCCCGCCGCCACCCGCTGCGTCGAGCACGCGCGCTGAGCGGCCCCGGACGACGCTCGGCGCGGCACTTCCGGCTCACGGCGGCAGCTCGAGCTGCCGCGCCGGGCACGAACTGCCGCTCCGAGGAAGGGCAGCGCGGCGCGACCTGGCAGCATGGCGGCGTGCGCGTGGAGCCGGTGACCCTCGGGGGTGTGGTGACGCACGTCGTCGGGCGGGTCCTCGCCCACGACGACACTTGGCCGGTGCGGGTGCTCGTCGACGGGCACCCGTCCACCCACCCGGAGGCGCTCGCGGACGCGCTGGTCGGGCCGCTGCGCACGGCGGGGCACCCGGTCGCGCGGGTGCGCGTCCGGGACTTCCTGCGGGCCCGGTCGTTGCGGCTCGAGCGCGGCCGCCGGGACGCCGACGCGCTGCTCGAGGAGTGGATCGACGTCGACGGCCTCAACCGGGAGGTGCTGCGCTCGGTCGTGACGCGGGGCCGGTGGCTGCCGAGCCTGCGCGACCCGGACACGGGCCGCTCGACCCGCGCCGGGTACGAGGACGCACCGTCGGGAACCGTCGTCGTGCTGGACGGGTCGCTCGCGCTGGGGCGCGGGCTCGACGTCGACCTCGCCGTCCACCTCGCGCTGCGACCCGCGACGGAGACGCGGAACACGCCGCTCGACGAGGCGTGGACCCTCACCGCGTACGGGCGCTACCGCCGCGAGGCGCAGCCCGAGCGGCGCGCCGACGTCGTGGTGCGGGTGGACCACCCCGACCGCCCCGCGCTGGTGCTGCCGGGCTGAGCCGCCGGGCCGGCGATCAGCCCCGGCAGAGGCAGAACGGGTGCCCGGCAGGGTCGGCGAAGACGCGGAACGTCTCGCCGCCGCCGGGCAGGCGCTGCGCCCCGACGGCGAGCGCCGCCGCCTCGGCCTCGTCCAGGCTCTGCGGGCCGACCTGCAGGTCGAGGTGCAGCTGCTGCGGGTACTCCGGGTCGGGCCACCGCGGCGCCGAGTAGCCCTCCACCTGCTGGAAGAGCAGGGCCCTGTCCCCGCCGAGCATGGCCATCCCCTCGGCGTCGTAGACGACGGGGGCGCCGAGGACCCCGGACCAGAACGCGGCGGCGGCCGAGGCGTCCGGCACGTCGACGGTGAGGCCCATGATCGTCAGGCCGTCGTTGTCGGGCGCGTGGCACAGGTCGAAGGGGTGGCCGGCCGGGTCCGCCAGGGTGGTCCACTCCGGGTTCTCCCGCAGCACGGTGGCGCCCAGGCCCACCGCCCGCTCGACGGCGGTCGCGACGTCCGGCACGCGCAGGTCGAGGTGCGCCTGCTGCGGGTGCTCCTGGCCGGGCCATCGCGGGGGCACGAGGTCGGGCGCGGGCTGGAAGGCGAGCGACCAGCCGTCGGGGGTGTTCAGCGTGATCCAGTCCTCGCCGTACCCCTGCTGCTCGACCTCGGCGCCCGTGAGCCGCTGCCAGAAGTCGGCCGCGACCGGTGGTGCGGGGACGTCGAAGACCACCGCGTCCAGGGCTGCGACCCGCGTCGTCGTCTCGTCGCTCATGGGGCCCAGCGTGCCGCGGACCTCCGACACCCGCAGCGCGCCGGGGCTGTACACCGGCGCCGGGCGGGGCGATCATGCTGCTCACCGCCGTCGGACGCCCTGGGGGCCGCATGATCGTCGCACCGTTCGGACGCTTCACCGAGGGCCGGGTCCCCGACCCGGGCATCGCGCGGCTGTTCACGCGGGAGAACCGCTGGCAGGCGCGGCTCGACGTCGAGGCGGCGCTCGCGCTCGCGGAGGCCGACGCCGGGCTGATCCCGGCGGAGTCGGCCCGCGCCATCGCGCTCACGGCGCGGATCGAGAAGCTCGACGTGAAGCGGGTGCTCGCCGCGACCGCCGAGGCGAGCCACCCGCTGGTGCCGCTCATCGAGGAGTTCGCGCGCGCCGTCGGCTCCAAGCACGGCGGCTGGGTGCACTGGGGCGCGACGACGCAGAACATCACGCAGACCGCCGACGTGCTGGTGCTGCGCGACGCCCACCGCGCGGTGCTGCGCCAGCTCGGCCGCGTGCTGCGCTCGGCGGGCCGGCTCGCGGAGTCGTCCGCCGCGCTGCCGATGGCGGGCCGCACGCACAGCCAGCACGCCGTGCCCGTGACGTTCGGCTTCAAGGTGGCGGTGTGGATCGACCAGCTCGCGGCGCACGCCGACCGGCTGGAGCGGCTCGACGAGCGGCTGTTCTGCGTGCTCATGGGCGGCGCGGCGGGCACGTTCGCGTCGTTCGGTGGCTCGGGCCGGGCGATCGAGGCGGGCGTGGCGCGGCGGCTCGGGCTGCACCCGATGCGCGTGCCGTCCCGGTCGGTCAACGACGGCATCGTGGAGCTCGTGCTGGTGCTGGCGCAGCTCGCGGGCACGATCGGGAAGATCGGGCGGGACGTCTACACGCTGATGCAGCCGGAGTTCGCCGAGGCGTTCGAGCCGGTCCCCGAGGGCACGGTCGGCAGCTCGACCATGCCGCACAAGCGCAACCCGCAGCTCGCCCTCGACATGCAGACGATGTCGGCGGAGCTGCGCGCCCTCGCGGGCCCGGCGCTCGAGTCGATGCTGCACGACCAGGAGGCGAACGGCGCCATGACTGCCCTGCTCGAGGACGTCTCGGCGTCGGCCGCGGTGCTGGCGGGCGACATGCTCGCGCGCCTCGAGGTGGTGATGGACGGACTGGAGCTCGACCCGGGCCGGATGCGCGCGAACATCCGCCTGTCCGAGGGCATGATCGGCTCCGAGTCCCTCATGCTCGCCCTCGGCGAGAAGATCGGGCGGCAGAAGGCGCACGACGTCGTGTTCGCCGTCGCGCAGGCGGCCGCGTCCGACGGCCGCCCGTTCCTCGAGCTGCTGCACGGCGACCCCGTCGTCAGCGAGGCCTTCGACGACGACGAGCTGCGCGCCCTCCTCGACCCGGCGGGCTACCTGGGCCTGAGCACAGAGATCGCGCGGGAGCTCGCGGCGTGCGCGGCCGGGACCGCCGACCGGCTCGAGGCGCTGCCCGCGCGGATCCCGGTCTCCGTCGGGAGCCAGCGGCCCGGCGAGGGGTGAACCCGGGCCGCCGGACGCCGCCCACGGGGCGGCGGCCGCCGGCCGGTGCCATCGTGGACGGATGGAACCTCGGCAGAAGGAGCTCGTGCACCGAGGCCGTGCCGCCCGACGCGCGGCGACGGCGGGGCTCGCCGTCGCGGCGCTCCTGCTGCTGGGCGCGTGCGCGGCGGGCCCGAACCCGGCCGTCGACACGTCGACGATCAGCGGCGTCGGGCCCTACGGGTTCTGGTGGGGCCTGTGGCAGGGCATGATCCTGCCGATCACGTTCATCGTCTCCCTGTTCACGGACACGGTGTCCGTGTACGAGGTGCACAACACCGGCAACTGGTACGACGTCGGGTACGTGCTCGGCATCTCGCTCGTCTTCGGCGGTCCGCTCGGCGCGCGCCGGGCCCGCCACTGACGTCATCGGCGGCCCTCGGCCACCGCGTGCTCGTGCGCCGCACGGGCGATGTTGCGCTGCATCCCGCCGAACACGATCCCGTGGAACGGGCTGATCGCCCACCAGTAGAGCTGCCCCGGCAGGCCGCGCGGGGAGAAGATCGCGCGCTGCCGGAACACGGGTCGGGGTCCCGGCCCGTCCTCGACCGCCAGCTCCAGCCACGCCAGCCCCGGCAGCCGCATCTCGGCGCGCAGCCGGAGCAGTCGCCCGGGCACCACCTTCTCCACGCGCCACCAGTCGAGCGCGTCGCCGGGCTCCAGCCGGAGCGGGTGGCGGCGCCCGCGCCGGAGCCCGGGGCCCCCGAACAGGCGGTCGAGCAGGCCGCGGGCCACCCAGCCGAGGCGCCACGAGTACCAGCCGTGGGCGCCGCCGATGCCCTCGATCACCGACCACAGCGACTCCGGGGTGGTGTCCACCTCGCGCGACCGGTCGTCCACGAGCAGGCTGCCGCCGGCCCAGTCCGGGTCGTCGGGCAGGGGGTCGGACGGCGCGCCCCGCGTGGAGGCCGAGCTCCAGCTGGTCCGCACGTCGAGGTCGCGGATCCGGGCCAGCGCCAGGGCGACCGCGTCGTCGAAGCCGACGAGCCCCTCGGGCGGGTCGGGGACGTACCGCGCGATGTCGTGGTCGCGCGCCACGACCTCGTGCACGAGCGAGCCCACCAGGGGGCGGGCGATCGACGGCGGCACCGGGGTCACCAGCCCGACCCACAGGCTGGCCAGCCGCGGCGTGAGCACCGGCACGGCGCGGATCACCCGGGGCCGCAGCCCGGCGACGGCGGCGTAGCGCTGCATCATCCGGCGGTACGTCAGCACGTCGGGGCCGCCGATGTCGAAGCCGCGGCTGACGTCGCCCGGCACCTCCGCCGCCCCGACGAGGTAGCGCAGCACGTCGCGGACGGCGATCGGCTGGATGCGGTTCTCGATCCACCGCGGGGCCACCATGACCGGCAGGCGCTCGGTGAGGTACCGCATCATCTCGAACGACGCGCTGCCCGAGCCGAGGATCACCGCGGCGCGCAGCACGACGGTCGGGACCTCGCCGTCGAGCAGGATCTCCTCCACCTCCCGGCGGGAGCGGAGGTGCGGCGACAGGTCCGCCGTGTCGGGGTAGAGGCCGCCCAGGTAGACGACGCGCCGCAGCCTCGCCTCGGCGGCCGCCTGCGCGAACCCCCGGGCCGTGCGGCGGTCGGTGTCGGCGAAGCCGGAGCCGGAGCCGAGCGCGTGGATGAGGTAGTACGCGACGTCGACGCCCTCCAGGGCGCGGCGCAGGTCGGCGCGCTCCTGGGCGTCGCCCGTCACGACGTCGACGTCGTCCGCCCAGGCCCGCGCGGCGAGGCGCTCGGGATGGCGCGCGAGCACGCGGACCCGGTACCCGGCGGCGAGCAGCTCGGGCACGAGCCGCCCGCCGATGTACCCGGTGGCGCCGGTGACCAGCACGAGCGGGGCGTCGATCGGCATGGGTGTCGCTCCTGGGTCGTCGGGGGACATCGTCGGTCAGGTCGCTAGCCAGGCTAGCAATATCCGACGACGGATGGCAGGGTGGAGGGGTGCCCGCGGCGCCTCGCCCGCGGCGCCTTCTGACGATCGAGGAGGACCGATGACCGACACGACACCGTCCCCGCGGCTGCAGCAGGTCGTGGTGACCGTGAGCCTGCTGGTGTGCGTCGTGGGCTCGATGATCGGCGTCGGGGTCTTCGGCGGCACCCGGGTCGAAGAGGCTGCGGGCGGCGCGCTCGCGGCCGACGCGACGCTCGTGGCCCCGGCGTCCCCCGCGTTCTCGATCTGGACCGTCATCTACCTCGGCCTCGCGGGGTACACGGTCTTCCAGTGGCTCCCCGCGCACGCGCTCGACGAGCGGCAGCGCCGCCTGCGGGCGCCGGTCGCGGCGACGATGCTGCTCAACGCGGCCTGGATCCTCACCGTCCAGGCGGGCCTGCTGTGGTGGAGCGTCGTGGTCATCGTGGCCCTCCTGGTGATGCTCGCCCGGACGTTCGTGATCCTGGTCCGGACCCCCGCGAGCGGCGTCGCGGAGCGGGTGCTGGTGGACGGCACGCTCGGCCTCTACCTGGGCTGGGTCTGCGTGGCGACCGTCGCGAACGTGGCGGCGGCCCTGACGGCCGCGGGGTTCGACGGCGGGGGCGTGGCGGCCGACTGGTGGGCCGTGGGGATCCTGTCGGCGGTCGCCGCGATCGGCGTCGCCCTCGCCGTGCGCGGGCGCGGGCGGCTCGCCGTCGCGGCGGCGATCGCCTGGGGTCTGGTCTGGGTCGCCGTCGCGAGGTCCGGGGGCGAGCCGACCTCGGCGCCGGCCGCGGCGAGCGCCGTGGCCGCCGCCGTCGTCGTGCTCGGCGCGGCGGTGGTGCTGCGCGTG
>JADHZE010000023.1 GCA_026934365.1 Isoptericola sp. QY 916
CGCGGACGACGGCGCCGCGGGCGGGTTCCGGGGGGACCCGGACACCGCGTTCGGGCTCGGCGTGGACGTCGCCCGGGACCGGGTGCGGGTCGCCCTGGTGGACGCGACCGGCGCCGTCCGGGCGCGTGCGGAGCGGCGGGACGTGCAGCGCACCCCCGTGGCGCGGGCGCGGGCCGCGGCGGTGCTGGCGAACTCCTGCCGGGAGGACGTCGAGGCGCGGCTCGCGCCGGGCCGCCGGGTCGAGGTGAGCCGCGCGGTCGTGGCGTTCCCCGCCGTCGTCGGGGCCGACCGGACCACGGTGCTGCACGTGCCCGGGTACGAGAAGGGCGGGACGGCCCTGCACGACGCCCTGGTGGACGCCCTGGCCTGCCCCGTGACGCTGGACAACGACGTGAACCTGGCCGCGGTGGCGGAGCAGCACCGGGGAGCCGGGCGCGGACGCACGTCCTTCGTGACGGTCTCGTTCGGCGCGGGGTTCGGGGCCGGCATCGTGCTCGACGGCCGGGTGCACCGGGGTGCCGCAGGCATCGCGGGCGAGGTGGCGTTCCTGCCGCAGCCAGGGCACGCCCTGGGGGAGCAGGTGCTGGGCGACGCCGCGATCGCGGCGCTGGCGAAGGACCACGACCTGCCGGAGGACGTCACCGTCCGTGAGCTCCTCGACCGCGCGGAGCAGGGCGACGGGGTCGCGGACGAGGTCGTCGCGGAGCTGGCGCGCCGGGTCGCCGTCATCGTCGCGTCGCTGGCGATCGTGCTCGACCCGGAGGCCTTCGTCCTGGCCGACGAGGCGGCGCGGCCCGCGATCCACGACCGGGTCGCCAGCTACCTCCGCGACCGCATCGGCGTCCTGCCCGTCCACATCGACGCGTCGCCGCTCGGCGCGGACGGCGCCGTGCTGGGCGCCGCGTGGGCCGCCGGCGAGGCGCTGCGCGCGCGGATCGCCGACGACGTGGCCGACGACGCGGCGGCAGTCGTCGACGGGGCCACCCGGTGAGCGCGGCCGGCGCGCCGCCGTCCGACCTGACCGCCCGCCTCGGGCTCGCCCCCGACGCCCGTGCGATCATCCTCAACGCGGACGACCTGGGCATGTGCCGGGCCGCCAACCGCGCGATCCTGCCGCTGCTCGGCGAGGGGCTCCTGGACTCCTCGACGGTGATGGTGCCGTGCCCGTGGGCGCCGGACGCCCTCGCGGCAGCGGCTGCGGACCCAGGGCTGGACGTGGGCGTGCACCTGGTCCTCACGAGCGAGTGGACCCGCTACCGGTGGCGGCCGCTCACCGGCGTGGGCACGTCGCTGGTGGACGACGCCGGGTACTTCCCCACCGCGGTGGACGTCGTCGAGCGTCACGCGCGGGACGAGGACGTCGCCGCCGAGCTCGCGGCCCAGCTCGACGCCGCGCTCGCCGCGGGCGTCGACGTCAGCCACCTGGACAACCACATGGGCTCGGTCTACGGGCTCGCCACCGGCCGCACGTTCCTGTCGCAGGTGCTGGAGCTCGCGGCGACGCGCGGCCTGCCGTTCCGGCTGCCGCGCTCGCTGGACGGGCTCGCGGCGATGGGCGCCGACCCCGACGCGCCGGGGTCGCAGGCGATCCTCGACGCCGCGACCGCCGCCGCCGACGCGGCCGGCGTCGTCATCCTCGACCGGCTGTGGACGCACCCGTTCGAGCTGGCGGGCGAGGGCACCCCCGACGCGGAGGGGTACGAGGCGGTGAAGGCCGGCTTCCTCGACCTGCTGCGCGGCGTGCAGCCGGGGGTCACGGAGATCTTCCTGCACCCGATGCTGCACGACGACGAGCTGCGTGACGCCGTCGACTACGCGGCGCCCAAGCGCGGCTACGAGGAGCGGCTGCTCCGCGACCCGGACGTGGCCGCCGTGATCGAGGACGAGGGCCTGGTCCGCGTCGGCTGGCGCGACCTGCGCGCGGTGCAGCGGGGCGAGACGGTGCAGCGGGCCGAGCGGTGAGCGACACCGGGACCCGCGCGGGCGTCCTCGCCCGGCTGCGCGACCGGCGTCTCGAGGGGGACCCGACCTGGGCGCAGGCCGTCGCCTACGGCGCGTCCGCGTTCCCGGCGAACCTCATGCTGCAGACGTTCTCCGCGTTCGTCGTCTTCTTCTACGTGGACCACCTGGGCGTGCCCGCCGGCTGGGTCGCGGGCGCGATGGTGGCGCACGGCGTCCTCAACGCCGTCCTCAACCCGGTGGTCGGGGCGGCGTCCGACCGGCGCCGCACGCGCTGGGGCCGCCGCGTCCCGTGGATCGTGCTGGGGATCGTGCCGCTCGTCGTGTCGTTCGCGCTCGTGTGGGCGCCGCCGTCCCTGCCCGCGGCGGGGCTGGTGGTGTGGTTCCTGCTCGTCGTCGCGGTGTTCGACGTCGCCTACGTGGCGGTCGTGCTCAACGTGTCCGCGCTGTTCCCGGAGATCTTCCGGACGACGGCGGAACGGGCGCGCGGCAACGCGCCCCGGCAGCTCTTCGCCCTGGTCGGCATGATCCTCGGCACGGCGGGGGCGCCGCTGCTGTACGACGCGATCGGCTGGGCCGGGATGGGTGTCGCGCTCGCCGTCGTGTGCGCCGCCTTCTTCGCCTGGTCGCTGCTGGGGATGGTGGAGCGCGACGCCGACGACGCCGTGCGGGCCCGCGAGTCCGCCGTCGGGCTGCGCGACCAGCTGCGGTACACGTTCGCCAACCGCGCGTTCGTCACGTACGTGCTCGGGTCGCTGCTGCTGCAGAGCACCACGGCGGTGCTGCTGGCCGGGATCCCGTTCTACGTGAAGTACACCGTGGGCGGCACGGAGGCGGACGCGACGCTGCTGCTGGCGCCGATCTTCGTGGCCGCCATCCCCGCGATCTGGGGCTGGTCGTGGGTGGTGCGCCGGCTCGGGCCGCGCACCACGATGCTCGCCGTCGTCGCCGTGTACGGCCTGGCGACGTGCCTCTACCTGCTGCCGACGACCGTGCTCGGCGCCGCGGTGGCCGGGCTCGCCGTCGGCCTCGGCGTCGCCGGACTCATGCAGGTGCTGGAGGTGGCCCTCGGCCAGGTGATCGACGACGACGAGCGCCGCACCGGCCTGCGCCGCGAGGGCATGTACTTCGGCGCGAACGGCTTCGTGGTGCGCGGGTCCGTCGTGGTGCAGGCGGTGGTCGTGGCCGGCGTGCTGGCCGCGAGCGGGTACGTCGAGGGTGCGGCGACGCAGGTGCCGCAGGTGGCCGCCGGCATCCGTCTGCTCGTCGGCGGGGTGCCGGTGGCGCTCGCCGCCCTGGCCTTCGTCTGCTTCTGGCTCTATCCCCTGCGCTCCGCGGCGCCGGCCGCGCCCGCCCCCGCCGCTACGCCCTGAGCCGGGCCGCCGCGCCGTGCGACGAGCCTGTTCAGGCGCTCGGACATGACCAGGCCCAGCGCCACGAGCACCGCGAGGAACAGGGGGAACACCCAGGCCCCGGCCCACGTCGAGAGCACGCCGAAGGCGGGCGGCGCGAGGGTCGAGCCGGTGTACGCCGCGGCCATCTGGATCCCGATGATCGCCTGCGAGCTGCGCGCGCCGAAGTTGACCGGCGTGGAGTGGATGATCGCGGGGTAGATCGGCGCGCACCCCAGTCCCGCGACCACGAGGCCCGCCAGGGCGGGCACGGGCGTGCCGACGGGCAGGGCGACCAGCAGGACACCGAGGCCGACCACCGCGAAGCCGCCGCGGATCAGCAGCTTGTCGCCGACCCTGTCGGCGAAGAATCCGGCGAGGAACCGCCCGGCGGTGATGCCGAGGAGGAAGAGGGAGGCGAACGCGGCCGCGGTGGCGTCGTCGACCCCGCGGTCGGTGACCAGGTACGTCGACGCCCACAGGATCGCGGTGCTCTCGAGCGCGCAGTAGGCGAAGAACGCGGCCAGGACCAGCAGGACGCCGGGGATCCGCAGTGCCTGTGCGAGCGGGACGTGCGAGCCGCCGGTCGCCGGCTCGCCGTCGCCGGCGTGCTCGGCGCCGGGGGCCGGCCCGACCTTTCTCCAGAGCGGGATGCTGAGGATCAGCACGGCCGTGAGCACCGCCTGCGTGACGCCGACGATGCGGTAGGCGCTGGACCAGCCCAGGCCCGAGGTGATCGCGTAGCTCATGATGAACGGGCTGATCGAGGCGCCCAGGCCCCAGAAGCTGTGCAGCCAGTTCATGTGCCGCGCCGCGAAGTGCAGGGCGACGAAGTTGTTGAGCGCCGCGTCGACCGCGCCCGCCCCCAGACCGTAGGGGACGGCCCAGAGGCAGAGCAGCCAGAACGAGCCCGAGACGGAGAAGCCCACGAGCGCGGCGGCGGTCAGCCCGACGCTCACGGCGGTGACGGCGCCGGCGCCGAACCTCCGGGTCACCCGCTCGGACGCGAGGCTGGAGAGGATCGTGCCGCCCGCGATGATCATGGTGATGATCCCGGCGAAGGCGACGGGGACGCCGAGGTCCTGGTGCATCACGGGCCAGCCCGCACCGACGAGGGAGTCCGGGAGCCCGAGGCTGACGAAGGCGACGTAGATGAGGGCGAGGAGGAGCGAGTACACGGTGGGGCGGGTCGCCTTTCACGGGTGGCTGGCGGGAGACACGGCGAGGTCCATCGTCGCAGTCGTCGCCCGCGTCCGGGTCGAGCCTGCCCCACCCCGGCGGGTGACGGCAGGCTCGACCTGCGGGACGGGTCGGACAGGCGTCAGGACCGGAGCCAGGCGGTCGTGCCGCCGGGCAGCGCGCCGCCGGCGAGGGGCGCGCTGCCCAGCAGCACCTCGCCCTCGGGCAGCGGC
Source organism: Isoptericola sp. QY 916 (assembly GCA_026934365.1). Taxonomy (GTDB): domain Bacteria; phylum Actinomycetota; class Actinomycetes; order Actinomycetales; family Cellulomonadaceae; genus Isoptericola; species Isoptericola nanjingensis. The sequence continues at coordinate 4,763 of JADHZE010000023.1, forward strand.
ACGGCGGTCGCGCCGAAGTTGGTGACGCTGGTCCACCCGTTGGGGCGGCGGAACGCGAGGACGTCCGGCGAGCCCGTCTCGAGCCACTCGAGCTCCTCGGCGGTCTGCAGCTGTCGCCGGAGACGCAGCGCGTCGCGGTAGAGCTCCAGCGTCGAGCCCTCGACGCCGTCCTGGGCGTCGGCGGCGTGCTCGGCGAACCATGCCGGCTGGGGCAGGTGCGCGGGCCCGTCGCCGAAGCCGAGCGACGGCCCGTCGGCGGTCCAGGGCAGCGGCACGCGGCAGCCGTCGCGGCCGACCTCGACCCCCCGGTGGCGGAAGAACGTCGGGTCCTGGCGCTCGCCGTCGGGGATGTCCGCGACCTCGTGCAGGCCGAGCTCCTCGCCCTGGTAGAGGTACGACGAGCCGGGCAGCGCGAGCTCGAGCAGCGTGGCGGCGCGCGCCCTGGCCAGCCCGGCCGCGCGGTCGAGCTGGTCCTCCGGGCCGCCGGCGAGCAGCCAGTCCGTGCCGCCCTTGCGCCGGTCGTCGCCGCGGGGGGCGAGGCCGTAGCGGGTGGCGTGCCGCACCACGTCGTGGTTGGAGAAGACCCAGGTGGTCGACGAGCCCGACGCCGCTGCCAGCTCCAGGTTGGCCGTGATGATGCGGCGGAACTGCGCGGCGTCGAAGTCGGCCTCGAGCAGGTCGAAGTTGAACGCCTGCCCCAGACCGTCCCTGCTGGCGTACCGCGCGCGGCGCTCGGCGGAGCCCACCCACGCCTCCGCGACGGCGGTCCGGGGCGGGTCGTAGGAGTCGAAGACCTCGCGCCACGCGGCGTACACGTCGTGCACGTCGTCGCGGTCGAACAGGGGGTGCTGGCCGTCGCGCGGCAGCGCCTCGAGCTCGTCCTGGGACGGGAGCGGCTCGCCGTCGGCGGGCAGGTCCTTGGTGAGCATGTGCGCCACGTCGATGCGGAACCCGTCGACGCCGCGGTCGGACCAGAAGCGCAGCGTGCGCAGGAAGTCCTCGCGCACCTCCGGGTTGTCCCAGTTGAGGTCCGGCTGCTCGACGGCGAAGTGGTGGAAGTACCACTGCCCGTCGCCCACCGGCTCCCAGGCGGGGCCGCCGAAGGTGGAGGTCCAGTCCGCGGGCGGCAGCTCGCCGTGCTCGCCGAGGCCGTCGCGGAAGATGTAGCGGTCGCGGGCGGGCGACCCCTTCGGCGCGGCGAGGGCCTCGGCGAACCACTCGTGCAGGTTCGAGGTGTGGTTGGGGACGATGTCGACGACGACGCGGATCCCCGCGCCGTGCAGCGCGGCGACCATCTCGTCGAAGTCGGCGAGCGTGCCGATCTTCGGGTCGACGTCGCGGTAGTCGGCGACGTCGTAGCCGCCGTCGGCCAGCGCGGAGGGGTAGAACGGGCTGAGCCACACGGCGTCGATCCCGAGGGCGGCCAGGTAGTCCACGCGGGAGGTGACGCCGCGGAGGTTGCCGATGCCGTCGCCGTCGGAGTCCGCGAAGCTGCGGGGGTAGATCTGGTAGACGGCGGCCTGGCGCCACCAGGTGGCGTCGGAGCCCTCGGTGGTGGGGGCGGGGACGTCGAGCAGGTCGCTCATGGGGTGCATGCCCTTCTTCGGTGGTGCGGTCTGGCGGGGGGTCGGGCGGTCAGCCCTTCACAGCCCCCTGGGTGACGCCTTCCATCACCCAGCGCTGCGTGAACAGGTACGCGACGATCGCCGGAGCCATCGCCATGAGGTAGGAGGCGAACGAGACGTTGTAGTTGTTGCTGAACTGGGTCTGGAACAGCTGCTGGCGCACCGGCAGCGTCTGGAGGTCGGGGTCGGAGATGATCAGCGACGGCATCATGAAGTCGTTCCAGGCGTAGAGGAACGCGAAGATGCCGACCGTGGCGCTCATGGGGGCCAGGAGGGGGAAGATCAGCCGCCAGAAGGTCTGCCACGTGGTCGCGCCGTCGATCCGGGCGCTCTCCTCGAGCTCCAGCGGGATCGAGCGGAGGAACGCCGTGAACAGCAGCACGCTGAAGCTCAGCTGGAACATCGTGGCGAGCACGATCACGCCGACCGGGTTGTCGAGGCCGAGGCGCCCGGTGAGCTGGATCTGCGGCAGGGCGACGACCGGGAACGGGATGAACATCGCGCCGAGCAGGTAGAAGAACGACCAGCGGAACAGGCGACGCTCCCAGTTGCGCATGATGGCGAACGACGCGACCGCGGCCAGCAGGATCGTCGCCGCGACCGTGCCCGCCGTCACGAGGACCGACACCGCCAGGCCGACGGGGAACTCGGTGAGCTGCCAGGCCTGGACGAAGCCCTGCACGTCGAACGGCGCCGGCAGCGAGAACGCGTTGCCGTCCACCGCCTGGCCCGTGGTCTTGAACGCCATCGAGACGGTGACGTAGAGGGGCAGCAGCACGGTCACCGAGCACAGCAGGAGGAGCAGGGTGCCGGACCTGCTCCACCGTTCCCGGGACGGTCGCAGCGGGCGCGCGGCGGCGGTGCGCGGCCTGCGCGCGGTCGGTGCGGTGAGCGTGGCCATCAGAGGGAGTTCCTTCCGCGGGTGACCGAGAGCTGGAGGAAGGCGATCAGCACCGTGACGACGAAGAAGATCGTCGCGTTCGCCATCTGGTAGGCGTAGTCGCCGCCGTTGAAGCCGGTGATGATGGTCATCGCGATGCTCCGGGTGGCCGTGCCGGGGCCGCCGTTCGTGAGGCCGACGATGATGTCGTAGGCGTTGAGGAAGTTCTTGAAGCCGAGGATGACGTTGATGACGACGTACCCGGCCATGAGCGGCAGGGTGATCCGCGCGAGCCGCTGCGACCTGGTCGCGCCGTCGATCTCGGCGGCCTCGTACACGTCGCCCGGGATGGCGAGCAGGCCGGCGATGTAGATGAGCAGGGTGCCGGGGACGGCCTGCCAGGCCGTGACGACGACGATCGCGAGCCAGGCCAGGTCCGGGTTGGCGAGCAGGCTCGTCTCCAGGAAGGGGATCCCGACGGCCTGCCCGGCGGCGGGCAGGGAGTTCGAGAACAGGAAGTTGAAGACGTACGCGATGATGATGCCGGAGACGACCATCGGGATGACGAAGACCGCGCGCAGGCCCACCTTCAGCCGGATGCGGGAGGTCAGCCCGACCGCCAGGAGGAACGCCACGACGTTCACCAGCACCACGGTCACGAGCGAGAAGCCGAAGGTGAACAGGTAGCTGCGCAGGATGGCGGGGTCGGTGAACGCGACGGCGTAGTTCGTGAGGCCGACGAAGTCCCAGTCCCCGATGCCGACCGAGTTCGTGAAGCTGAAGAAGATGCCGACGATTGCGGGGACCGGGATCGCCAGGGTGAACAGCACGAGGCTCGGCAGGAGGAAGAGGTAGTAGATCGGTTCGGTCCGCCTGGTACCGCGCGGAGCGGGCCGCGCGGCGGCCGGAGCGGGCACGGCCGTCGTGGTGAGGAGGGACATGAGCAAGGACTCCTTCGTTCCGCTCGGGCTCTACTGGCGCCGGGCCAGGCGGGCCCAGTCCGTGTCGAGGGTGCGCATCGTGGCGTCGACGTCGGCGCCGAACGCGATCCCCTGGGTGTAGGCCATGACCGGGATCGTCTTGGGCACGAGCACCGAGGCGCCCTGGTAGACCCGCCCCTCGTCGTAGTACTCCGTCATGCCCGCGAGCCGCGGGTCGGAGGGCGGTGGCGCGTCGGTCGTCGGGGTGTAGCCGAGCTGCGACTCGTTGTAGGCCTCGATGATCTCGGGCCGGTACAGGTACTCGAGGAAGTCGCGCGCGGCCTCCTGGTGGCGCGACCCCTCGGGGACGATCGCCGCAAGGTCGACGTTGACGCGCACCTTCAGGTCGGCCGGGTCCTCGGTCATGGGCAGGGGGAACGTGCCGAGGTCGAGGTCGGGAGCGGTCTTGGCGATCTCGCTGAAGGCCCACGGGCCCTGGAGGTACATCGCGGCCTGGCCCTGGGCGAAGGCGAGGTTGCCGTCCCCGTACCCGCGGCTCGCGGCGTCGTCGTTCGTGTACTGCGCGAGCTGGGTCATCTGCTCGAGGGGCCGGCTGAAGTCCTTCTCGAACGAGACGTCCGAGCGTGGGCCGACGTCCGCGCCCTCGGCGTCGAGCCGGTGGAAGAAGTCGAGGGTGTCGACCTGGCCGCCCACGGCGTAGTCGAACCATCCCTGCGCCACGGTCCAGTCGTCCTTGAACGTGCCGTAGAACGGCGTCACCCCCGCGGCCTCGAGCGTGTCCGCCACCTCGAGCAGCTCGCTCCAGGTCTGCGGCACCTCGAGGTCGTGCTCCGCGAAGACCGCCTTGTCGTAGATCACCGAGGCGGCCATCACCGAGTACGGCAGCGCGCTCGTGCGGCCGTCGCAGGTGCCGTACTGGTCCATGAGGGGCTGCAGGTCCGGCCGGATCCGGGCCGCGGCCGCGGTGTCGCCCAGGTCGCTCAGCGTGCAGCGGTCCACGAACCGCGCGACCTCCATGTTGTAGTTCGCGAGCATGAGGTCGGGCGGGTTGCCCCGCACGAAGCTCGCGGACACGACGTCGACCCCCGAGGTGTCGAGCTCCACGCGGACGTCGTCCTGCGACGCGTTGTAGTCGGCCACGACCTGGGTCATGTACGGGATCGCCTCGCGCTTGCTGAAGGTGAAGCGGACGGGCTCGGCGCCGTCGCCGCTGCCGCACCCCGCGAGGAGGCTGCTGACGAGCGCCAGCCCCAGCGCCCCGGAGATCCCGCGCAGCGCACGTCTCGGTTCCTCAGACACCGTCGTCCTTTCGTCGAGAGAGCTCGAACCGGGTAGATTTCCGCACTAAATGTTGTGCCGAAATTAACTCGGTCGAAGCACCATCTCACCCGCCTGCGCCCAGGGTCAACCCCTCCGGCCGAGAAAATCGCGGCCTAGAATCAACCCGCCCGCCGGCTCGCTGCCGGGAGGGGACCACGACGCGAGGCGGAACGATGACGAACGGCCCGGAGGGGGCCACGACTCCCTCGACCCACCTGGTGCGCCGGCTCAACGCCGAGCGCGTGCTCCAGGAGGTCTGGGACGGGGAGCCCGTGACGGCCAGTGACCTCATGGCCGCCACCGGCCTGGCGCGCTCCACCGTCCTGGCGCTGTGCCGGGAGCTCATGGACCGGGGCTGGCTCGTCGCCCTCGACGACGCCCGCGCCGCCGGTGCGTACACCAAGGGCCGCCCCGCGCTGCGCTACGCCTTCCGGCCCGACGCCGCGCTCGTCGTCGGCGTGGACGCCGGGCAGCACCGTGTCTCGGCGGCGGTCGCGGACCTGCACGGTCGGGTGCTCGCCGAAGAGGCCGTGCGGGTGGACCCGGCGAGCGACGCGGACGCGCGCCGGGCGACGGTCCGCGACGCCGTGGACGCCGCCGTGGCGAGATCCGGCCGCGACGGCCGGGCCGTCGTCGCCGCGGTGCTGGGGGTGCCCGCGCCCGTGGGGACGGGCGACGTGCCGGCCGGCGCGCGGAACCCGTTCTGGGCCCTGATGAACCCCGGTCTGGGCGACCTGTTCGCGTCCCGCGGCTGGGACGTCGTCGTCGAGAACGACGCGAACCTCGCGGCGGTCGCGGAGACCGAGCACGGCGACGGCGCCGCGGCCTACGCCGCGCTCCTCGTGGGGGAGCGGATCGGGGCCGGGATCGTGCTGGACGGCGCCCTGCGGCGGGGGCCGCGCGGGGCGATCGGGGAGATGCGGATCCTCGACCTGGTCGTGGGGGTGGGCTCCAGCGACGGCCTGGGCGCGCTGGCGCGGGACGAGGCGGGCCGGCTGCTCGACGCCGGACGGGCCGGGAGCGTGCTCGCGGACGTCCCGCGCCAGCGCCTGGACGCCGAGCACGTCCTGGCGGCGGCGGACGCCGGTGACGCCGTGGCGCGGGAGGTGGCCGATGGGCTCGCCGACCGGCTGGCCCGGGTGTGCGCCGTCCTCTCCGGTCTCCTCGACCTCGACCGCGTGATCGTCACGGGGGCGATGGCGCCCGCGCTGGGGCCGGTCGTGGAGCGCGCCCGCGCGCTGCTCCCGGACCACCTGCACGACCCGGCGGTCGAGGTGGTGCTGTCCGACCTCGGTCCGGACGTCGTGCGGACGGGGGCCGTGCGCCTCGCGGTCGAGCGTGTCCGGTCCCACGCCCTCGACCGCGACCTGCCCGCGGGCGCCTGACCCGGGTCCCGGGACGTCCGGTCAGCGCGAGCGCAGCAGGGCGATGAACTCGTCCGCCATGGCGAGCTTGCGGGCCAGCCCTGCCCGGCGCTCCTCGGCCGCGGCGCGGTAGCCGTCCAGGCGGGCGCGGGCGTCGCCGGCCCCCGCGTCGTCGAGCGTCCCCGCCTCGAGCGCGTCGGTGATCTCCAGCAGCTCCGCCATCTCCTCGAGCGTGAAGCCCAGGGGCTTCATGCGGCGCACGAGCAGCAGGCGCTCGACGTCGTCCTCGGTGTACAGGCGGAACCCGCCCTCGCTGCGGGCCGACGGCCGCACCAGCCCCACCTCGTCGTAGTGGCGCAGCGTGCGCAGCGACAGCTCGGTGCGGCTCGCGACGGCCCCGATGTGCAGCGTGGCGGCGGGAGAGGGGTCGGTCATGGGGACCAGTCTGACGGATCCGGACGGGGTGGAACCCTACCCTCACGTGAGGGTAGAGTCGGCGCCGCCGCGGACGCCCGTGCCCAGTCCGGCCGCGGCCCTCTGGACCTCTCCCCGCGACGCACGCTCCCGCCCCGCCAGGGCGTGCCGTCGGCCGCCCCCGGAACGAACGGAGTCCTCCGCGTGTCGGACGACCTGCGCGCCTCTCTGCCCGACCCGGCCCCCCGCCCCCTCCCGGTGGCGCCCCCCGAGGCGACCTCGTCGGGCTCGTTCCGGGCCGCGTTCAGCTCGGGGAGGGCCCTGCGCACCGAGGTCCTCGCGGGCCTCGTCGTGGCCCTCGCGCTCGTCCCCGAGGCGATCGCGTTCTCGATCATCGCGGGCGTGGACCCGCGCATCGGCCTGTTCGCGGCGTTCACGATGGCGGTGACGATCTCGTTCGTCGGCGGCCGGCCGGCGATGATCTCCGCGGCCACCGGCGCGGTCGCGCTGGTCGTCGCGCCCGTCATGCGCGACCACGGCCTCGACTACCTCGTCGCGACCGTGATCCTCGGCGGCATCGTCCAGGTCGTGCTCGGCGTGCTGGGTGTCGCCAGGCTGATGCGGTTCGTCCCGCGCTCGGTGATGACGGGCTTCGTCAACGCGCTCGCGATCCTCATCTTCACGTCCCAGCTGCCGCACCTGTTCGGCGACAAGGTCACGGCCGACAACCGGTGGTGGATCTACGCGCTGGTGGTCGTGGGCCTCGCGATCATCGTGCTGCTGCCGCGCTGGACCAGGGTCGTGCCCGCGCCGCTGGTCGCGATCGTGCTGATCACCGCCGCCGCGCTGCTCGGCGGGCTCGACGTCCCGACCGTCGGCGACGAGGGCGAGCTGCCGCAGTCCCTGCCGACCCTGGTCTTTCCCGACGTGCCGCTGAACCTCGAGACCCTGCGCATCATCGCCCCGTCCGCCCTCGCGATGGCGCTGGTCGGCATCCTCGAGTCGCTCATGACGGCCAAGCTGGTCGACGACATCACCGACACCCACTCGAACAAGACCCGCGAGTCCTGGGGACAGGGCGTCGCGAACATCGTCACCGGCTTCTTCGGCGGCATGGGCGGCTGCGCCATGATCGGCCAGACGATGATCAACGTGAAGGCGTCGGGCGCCCGCACCCGCCTGTCGACGTTCCTCGCCGGGGCCTTCCTGCTGGCGCTCGTCGTCGGGCTCGGCGACGTCGTCGCGACCATCCCGATGGCCGCGCTCGTCGCCGTGATGATCATGGTGTCGGTGGGCACGTTCGACTGGCACTCGGCCCGCCCGTCGACGCTCCGGCGGATGCCGAGGTCGGAGACGGCGGTCATGCTGGCGACCGTCGCCGTCACCGTGGCCACCCACAACCTCGCCTACGGCGTGGGCGTGGGCGTGGTCGTCGCCGCGGTCCTGTTCCTCCAGCGCGTCGCCCACCTGACCACGGTGACCCGCCTGGACGCGTCGGACGCGGACGACGAGCGGGTGTACGCCGTCGACGGCGAGCTGTTCTTCGCGTCGTCGAACGACCTCGTCGACCAGTTCGACTACGCGGGCGACCCGCACCGGGTCGTCGTCGAGATGTCGAGGGCGCACGTGTGGGACGCCTCCACGGTCGCCGCCCTCGACGCCGTGCAGCACAAGTTCGCCCAGCACGGGAAGACCGTGGAGTTCCGCGGCCTCGACCCCGACAGCGCGGCGCGTCTGGACCGGCTCGCGGGCCGGCTGGGCGCCGGCCACTGACCTCGGTGCGGGCCCGGAGGCGGCCGGGCGCGCGGTAGGTTCGGGCCATGCCCGCTGCCATGCCCGCTGTCGGAGGACTCGCCACCTCGATCCCCAGCCCCGACCCCGCGTGGGCGGTGCTCGAGCTCGGCCCGTTCTCGGTCCACGTGTACGCGCTGTGCCTGCTCGCCGGGATCGTGCTGGCCACGTGGATCACGCACCGGCGCCTCGTCGCGCGCGGCGCGGGCCCCGAGGTGACGCTCGACATCGTGATGTGGGCCGTGCCGCTGGGCATCGTCGTCGCGCGGATCTACCACGTGCTCACCCACCTGGGCGACTACTCGGACGGCACCGGGACGTGGGGCTACTGGGAGTGGGTGCGCATCTGGGACGGCGGCATCGCCATCTACGGTGCGCTGATCGGCGGGGCGCTCGGCGTGTGGATCGGGTGCCGTCGGGCAGGCCTGCGGTTCTGGTCGTTCGCGGACGCGCTCGCGCCCGGCATGCTCGCGGCCCAGGCGGTGGGCCGGCTCGGCAACTACATGAACCAGGAGCTGTTCGGGGCGCCGACCACGCTGCCCTGGGGCCTGGAGATCGACCACCCGGTGGCGGGCTTCCCGGACGACACCCTGTTCCACCCGCTGTTCCTGTACGAGATGCTCTGGAACCTGCTGGGCGTCGCCGTCCTGCTCCTCGTCGAGCGGGCGGTGCGGCAGCGGGCCGAGGTCCGCGCCGACGCCGTCGGCGAGCCCGGCTACGGGCTGCGCTGGGGCCGGCTGTTCGCCCTGTACCTGGTCTGGTACGGGCTCGGGCGCAGCTGGCTCGAGGCGCTCCGCATCGACCCCACGAGCAACGCGTGGCTCGACATCCCGGCGAACATCTGGACGTCGTTCGTCGCCGTCGCGCTGGGCGTCGCACTGTTCGTCGTCCGGGGCCGCCAGCACCCGGAGCCCGAGACGTCCGTCTACCTGCCGGGTCGCTCCGCCCCGTCGGAGGCGGCGAACACCGCGGACTCCCCGGACGACGCGGGTCCCGCGGACGCCTCGGGTTCCTCGGACGAGGCCGGCACCCGCTCGGGCGACGCCGGCTGAGCCGACCCGTCGGGCTCGCCGGTCATCCACGACCGCAGCACGACCGACCCGACGAGCGGCACGGCGGCCATGAGCATGATCGACACCATGCGGATGCCGTAGTCGTTGACGACGGCGCCGCCGACGCCGGCGATGATCAGGCTGATCAGCACGGGCCGCAGCAGCGGCCAGCGGTCCTCGGTGCGCTGCAGCCACCGTGCCCGCAGGCGCGGCCCGCCCCACAGCACGGCGACGAGGCCGACGAGGACGGCGAGCGCGAGCCACGCGGGCACGCCGCCGCTCAGGGAGCGCAGGGCGTAGCCGGCCTTGCGGGCGATGGTCTCGAGGGCGGTGCCGTCGACCACGGACTGCACGAACGCCCCGAGGTGGGTGCGCTGGGCCGGGGGCCGCAGCCAGTCGACGACGCCGATCGCGGCGACGAGCGCCACGCCCGCGAGCCCGGCGAGGATCAGCCGCTTCCACGTGACGCGGGCCTCGACGACGCCGAGCACGAGGACGACGAAGACGGGCACCAGCACCAGCCCGCCGCCGACGTCGGCGCCGAGGGTGGGCCAGACGCTCACGACCAGGGTCACGGCGCCGACCGCCGAGGCGACCACCCCGGCGGGGATCCGGCCCCAGCGCCGCCGCACGGCCGTGGCGAGCCCCGCGGCGGCGATCACGGCGGCCGTCGCGTAGACCGAGTACGTGGGGTTGCCGAAGCCGTAGTAGCGACCGCCCAGGGTCGGGGCGGAGCCCAGCGGGCTGCCGCGGTGCAGGGGCGTGCCGAGCATCGCGTCGATCGTGAGGACGAGGAAGGTGAGCGTCGCGATCACCGTCGCGCCCGCCCACGCGGGCCGGCGGGGGGCCAGGGCGCCGACGAGCGCGACGACGACGGTGCTCAGGCCGAGCGTCACCCACAGGGACGTCGCGGGCTCGGCGAGGCGCCACCAGCCCCACGCGGTCATGAGGAACGCGGCGGCGGGCACCGCGGCGCACGCGAGCAGGACGACGTCGAGCACGCGGGCCCACAGGCCCGCGGCCCGCGGCGACCTGCGGCGCAGGGCCGGGAGCAGCAGGACGACCAGGGCGAACGCCACGAGCCCCACGTACGCGGGGGCGGTGGTGACCGTGCCGGTCGTGACCCGCAGCATGTGGTCGCGCTCGGTGAGCCCGGCGAGCTCGCGCACGGTGGCCCCGGTCCCGCCCGGGCGCTCGGCGGCGAGCTCGAGGGGCGAGCCGCTGAGGTCGGCGGGCACGGGCAGGCCGAACGCCGTGACGAGGGTGGTCGGCACGTCGAGCAGCCGCACGACGCCGAGCCAGTGCGTGGCGCCGGACGTGAGGTAGGCGGGCGCGTCGTCCGCGTCCGCGTCGGCCACGCCGACGCCGAGGGACGGGCGTCCGGGGGCCGGGTTGCCGACGTCCATCACCAGCACGGTCGCGTCGGTGGGCACCGCCGCCAGCACGCGGCCGACGGTCGCGTCGACGGCGCGCAGCGCGGCGTCGCGGGCGGGGCCGTCGGACGTCGCGTCGTCGGTCAGCGGCACGAGGCCCGTGGAGGTCTCGGGGTCCGGGTGGTACGGCGCGCTGCCGGCGTCGACCAGGGTGACGGGGCACGAGAAGGTGTCGGCCGGGTCGGCGAGCGCCGCGTCCAGGTCGCGGTAGCGCGCCACCGTCCCGTCGCGGCCGGCCAGGGCGAGCGCCGCGCCGGGTGCGACGGCGGTGGTGCAGACGCCGCCGTCGGCGAGGGCGTCGCCGAGCACGCCGAGCGTCGGGCGGAACTCGGACGACGACTGCAGCGCGGCGAGCCCGTCCCACCCGTCGACGGTCGCGGCGCCGTCGTCGCCCGTGCCGCCGGGCGCGACCTCCCACGGGGCGCACGACCATGCGCCGTCGGTGGTCTCGCCGGTCACGGGGCTGCGCCCGGACGACAGGCCGAGCCACCCGGCGGCCGGGCACGTCGCCGAGGCGCCGCCGACGGCGGGCGTCACGCCCGCGCCGCTGGCGCCGTCGCGCAGCACGTCCCACAGCGTCGGCGTGGCGGACGGGCTGACGTCCTCCCAGCGCACGCCCTGGGTCCCCACGATGACGACGGGGTGCGCGTCGTCGACCACGGGGGTGCCCGAGGTCGAGACGTCGCCGGCCCGCGCGGACGCCGAGCCGGGCAGCGCCGTGGTGCCGACGAGCAGCGCGACGAGCAGCCCCGCCGACGCCCCGACGAGCACGGCCGGCACGCGGGAGAGCACCGGCGCGGCGGCGCGCGCGGCGTCGCCCCGGGGTCCGGCGCCGGCCGCGCCCGCGTCGTCGGCGTGGGCGAGCCGCCCGGCGAGCAGCACGGGCAGCGCGAGGGCGAGCACGATCGCGGCGACCGCGACGCCGGAGTCGTTGAGCAGGGTGCCGACGGCGGCCGTCACGACCAGCGCGACGACGAGCCGCCACAGCACCGGGTCCTGCCGGTAGGCGCGGGCGAGGTCGTCGAGCCGCGCGCGCTCCGGGGAGAGCACGGCCCACGCGGCGGCGACGCACACGAGGAGCGCGGCCGCGCCGGCGGGGTTGGCGACGGTCGCCCACGCGCCGGCAGCCTTCCCGGCCACGACGCCGAGGGCCTTGCCCTCGACGACCGACTCGACGAAGCCGCCGAGGTGGCTGCCCGGGCCGGGCAGGAGCCAGTCCACGACGGACACCACCGCGACCAGGAGCACGGTCCCGGCGGCCACGAGCAGCACGCGGCGCCAGGTGATCCGCACGCCCGCCACGCCGAGCGCCAGCACGGCGAAGCCCGGGACGAGGGCCAGGATGCCGCCGAAGTCCGCGCCGAACGGCGGCAGGCCGTCGACCAGCACGGTCACCAGGCCCACCGCGGCCACCGTCCACCCGGCCCGGGCCGGGCTGCCGCCCCGGGCGCGCACGGCCGCCGCGAGCCCCGCGGCGAGGACCAGGCCGACCACCGCGTAGACCGCGAAGACGGTGTTGGAGAAGCCGTAGAACCGCGCGCCCAGGGAGGGCGCCGGGCCCAGCAGCGAGCCCTGCTGCAGCGTCGTGCCGGTGAGCCCGTCCACCGTGGCGACCAGCCACGTCACGCCCGCGAGGCTGGTGGCCAGGCGCCACGGCGACCGCGGCAGCAGGTGGCGCGCGAACCAGGCGACCAGCGCGGCGGCCAGGGCCGCGACGGTGAGCGCCAGGACCAGCGTCGTCACCGGGGACGGCGCCGCCCACCAGCGCGACAGGGTCGCCAGCGACGCCGCGACCGGCAGGCTCGACGCGACCACGAGGACGGCGAGCCCGACGCGGCGGCCGTACCGCGGCCCGGCCGGGGGGCCCGCGTCGGGAGCGTCGAGGCGGGCGCCCCGGCGGCGGGCCAGCAGCAGGGCGCCCACCACCACGACGTCGGCCAGGCCGACGAGCCCGAGCACCAGCGGGGACAGGCGCGGCACGGTGTCCGTGAGCACGCTGAGGTACTGCCGGTTCTCCACCGTGCGGGACACGGAGATGCGGCGGTCGTCGCCCCGCTCCAGAGGGGAGCCGCTGAACGGCGCGAGGGCGGTGGTGAGCGCCTCGTCGGCCTCGTCGGCCTCGTCGGCCTCGTCTGCCCCGTCGGCCGCCGGGTCGTCGTCGGTCGCGGCGTCGTCGTCGGCCGAGGTCCCGGACAGGGCGCCTCCGGTGACGGTGTCGGCGACGGTCGCGGACAGGTCGGCCAGCACCACCACGCCGGCCCAGCGGGACGACGTCGAGGTGAGCCACGTCGCGCTGCCGCCGGGCGACGTCCAGTCCACGACCACCTGGAGGTCCGCGGGGCCGAGCGGCGTGTCGGAGATCCCGGCCACCACGAGCCGCCCGCCGGCGGGGAGCAGGTCGGCGAGGCGGCCGACCTGCGCGTCGAGCTCCTCGACCGCGGCCGTGCGCTCGCTCGCGGCGTCGGGCAGCACGCCCAGGTCGACGACGGTGGCCGGGCACTCCGCCACGTGCGCGGCCGTGAGACGCCCCACGTCGGGGAGGTAGCGCGCCACGTCGCCGTCGGCGTCGGCGAGCGCGACGGCGGCGCCCGGCCCGACGGCGGTCGTGCAGGCCCGCGCGACGTCGGCGACCTCGCCCAGCGCGCCGGGCTCGGCGGCGTTCGGCGTCAGGGGGTCGCTCGCGGCGAGATCCGTCCACCCGGGCACGTGCGTGCGCTCCGTGCCGGCATCCGCGCCTGTATCCGTGCCGCCCGCCGTCGTGCGGGGCACGGGCACGGAGGTGCAGCCGAGCGCGGGCGCGCCGTCGTCGGGGGTCTGCCCCTCCTCCTCGTCGCCCTCGTCCGCATCCTCGAGGAGGGTGGGCTGCGCGACGGCCCTGCTGCCCGCGGACAGGCTGAGCCACCCCTCGACCGGGCAGGTGGGGGTGAGGGTGCGCACGGCGATCGAGGCGACCGACCCGCCCCCGATGAGCCGCCAGAGGTGCGGGGTGCGCACCGCGTCGACGTCGGACCACTGCAGGCCCGACACCCCCGCGAGCACCAGCGGGGTCTCGGGCGGCTCGGCGTCCGCCGGCGCCGGGGCCGCGGACGCCGCCGGCGCTCCGAGGAGGAGGGCGGCGAGCAGGGCGAACGTCGACGCGACGAGCGCGCGGGCGGGGCGGATCACGCGGGCCAGCCTATGCACCGCCCGGTCGCGGGGTCCGCGAGGCCGCCGCGGGACGCCGGACGTTCACGCGATCATCCCGTCCGGACCACGAGCGCGCCGGGCTCCACCCAGGTCTCCAGCTCGACCGCGTTCCCCAGCGGGTCGCCGTCCACCTGCGCCTGCTCGCCGTCGTCCACCCGGATCACCGCGCGGCGGGCGCGGGTGTGGTCGATCCGGCCGATCTTGCCGGGCAGGTCGTTGCGCACGCCGAGGCCCTGCGCCACGACCTCGCCGAACAGCTGCGCCCACCCGGCCAGGCCGCCGCGGGTGTCGATGGCCGCGACGTCGAGCTCGCCGTCGTCGATGACGGCGTCGGGCAGCAGCGTGATGCCGCCGGGCAGCCGGCCGCAGTTGCCGACCATGATGCTGCGCAGCCGCGCCTCGACGGGCTCGCCGTCGTCGAGGCGGATGGTCGCGCGCATGCGCCGGCCGTGCAGGTGCCGTGCCCCGGCGACGAAGTAGGCCACCCAGCCGACCTTGGCCTTGAGCTGGTCGTCCGCGTCGGCCACCATCGCGGCGTCGAAGCCCAGCCCCGCGATGACGAGGAAGAGGTGCGCCTGGTGGGGGTCGCCGTCGACGAGGGGCTCGGCGCCCGGGGCGAACTCGCTGACCCGGGCGCGGCCGACGTCGATGGCGCGGTCGGTGCCGCCCAGGACGACGGCGACGGCGTCGGTCACCGACGTGAGCGGCAGGTCGAGGTTGCGGGCGAGGAGGTTGCCGGTGCCGACCGGGATGAGGCCCATCGGGCGTCCGGTCCCGGCCAGGACCTCCGCCACGGCGCGCACGGTGCCGTCCCCGCCCGCGGCGACGACGACGTCCGCGCCGTCGGACAGTGCCCGCCGAGCCTGGCCGGTGCCGGGGTCGTCCACCGTGGTCTCGTAGAACAGGGGGTGGGGCAGCGCGGCGTCGGTGCACACCCGCTCCACGACGGCGCGCACGTCTGCCGCGCCCTCCTTGGAGGGGTTGATGACGACGGCGAGCCGCATCCCCTGGGCCTCGCCCTCCTGCGCATGCTGCGCGTCCCGTGCCGCGAGGACGTGCTCGCGGGTCCGGGCGCGGCGCCACAGCACCAGCGTCGCGGCGAGCGCGCTGAGCACCAGGGCCAGCGCGACGACCAGCGCGACAATCTCCGCGTACTCGTCCGGCATGACGGCAACCTACGACGGATCAGCCGCCCGGACCCGGCGAAGTCGTCCATCTCACGCCGGAGGAGTGCCCACGTGCCGAGGTAGTACGGAACCTGCCGAGGTAGTACCGGACCTGCCCAGGTAGTACGGAACCTGCCGAGGTAGTACGGCACCGAGCTCCGCGGATATCCGTGGGGCCGCGTGCGGCCCGGCCGTTAGGCTTGCGGGCGTGATCGACCTCCGACTGCTGCGCGACAACCCCGACGTCGTCCGTGCGAGCCAGCTGGCCCGCGGCGACGACCCCGCTCTCGTGGACGCGGCGCTCGACGCCGACGCGCGCCGTCGCTCCTCCCTCACGGAGTTCGAGTCGCTGCGGGCGGAGCAGAAGGCGCTCGGCAAGCAGGTGGCCAAGGCGCAGGGCGACGAGAAGGCCGAGCTGCTGACCCGCACCAAGCACCTCGCGGAGCAGGTGAAGGCGCGGCAGGCGGAGGCGTCGGACGCCGAGAAGCAGCTCGACGAGCTCCTGTACGGCATCGCGAACGTCGTCGAGGGCGCGCCTCCCGGGGGCGAGGACGACTACGTCGTCGTCAAGGAGGTCGGCACGCCGCGCGACTTCGCGGCCGAGGGCTTCGCGCCCCGCGACCACCTGGAGCTCGGCGAGGGTCTCGCCGCGATCGACACGGCGCGCGGCGCCAAGGTGTCGGGCTCGCGGTTCTACTTCCTCACCGGCATCGGGGCGCGCCTCGAGCTGGCGCTGCTGAACGCGGCGGTGGACCAGGCGGTGAGCGCGGGCTTCACGCCGATGATCACGCCGACGCTGGTCAAGCCGGACACGATGCGCGGCACCGGCTTCCTCGGCAGCCACGCGGACGAGGTGTACCACCTGGAGAAGGACGACCTGTACCTGGTCGGCACCAGCGAGGTGGCGCTCGCGGGCTACCACGCGGACGAGATCATCGACCTGTCGGCGGGCCCGAAGCGGTACGCCGGCTGGAGCGCCTGCTACCGTCGCGAGGCCGGCGCCGCGGGCCGCGACACCCGCGGCATCATCCGCGTGCACCAGTTCCACAAGGTCGAGATGTTCAGCTACTGCGACCCGGAGGACGCGGCCGCCGAGCACCAGCGCCTACTGGCCTGGGAAGAGGCGATGCTGGCCAAGGTCGAGCTGCCCTACCGCGTCATCGACACGGCCGCGGGCGACCTCGGCACGTCCGCCGCGCGCAAGTTCGACTGCGAGGCGTGGCTGCCCACCCAGGAACGCTTCCTCGAGCTCACCTCGACGTCGAACTGCACCACGTTCCAGGCCCGTCGCCTGGGCGTGCGCGAGCGGACCGTGGACGGCACCACGCGCCCGGTCGCCACGCTGAACGGCACGCTGGGCACCACCCGCTGGATCGTCGCCATCCTCGAGAACCACCAGCAGGCCGACGGCTCGGTCCGCGTGCCCGAGGGGCTGCGGCCCTACCTGGGCGGCCTCGAGGTGCTCGAGCCGGTCGCGTGAGCGGGCAGCCCGCCCCGCGCCTGGTCGCCCTCGACATCGACGGCACGCTGCTCGGGTACGACGGCGGCCTGTCGCCCGCGGTGCGCGACGCCGTCGCGGCGGTCCAGGCGGCGGGGCACCACGTGGTGCTGTCGTCGGGGCGGTCGCTCATCGCGATGACGCCGGTGGCGCAGCTGCTCGGCATCACGACCGGCTGGATGGTGTGCTCCAACGGCGCCGTGACCGTGCGCCTGGACGCCGCCCTCCCGCACGGCTGGGAGCTCGACGAGGTGCGCACGTTCGACCCGGGCCCTGCGCTGCGCCTGCTGCGCGAGGAGCTGCCCGACGCGCGCTACGCCGTCGAGGACATCGGCATCGGCTTCCGCATGAACGCGCTGTTCCCCGAGGGCGAGCTCGACGGCGTGCACCAGGTCGTCGACTTCGAGCAGCTGTGGGCCCGCGAGGTGACGCGAGTCGTCATCCGCAGCCCCGAGCGCACCCCGGAGGAGTTCAGCGCGATGGCGGCGCGCATCGGCCTGGGCGACGTCACCTACGCCGTCGGCTGGACGGCGTGGATGGACGTGGCACCGAAGGGCGTCACCAAGGCGTCGGGGCTGGAGCGGCTGCGCGAGCGCCTGGGCGTCGACCCCGCGGACACCGTGGCCGTCGGCGACGGACGCAACGACGTCGACATGCTGCGCTGGGCCGGCCGCGGCGTCGCCATGGGGCACGCGGACGACGTCGTGCGCGCCGCCGCCGACGAGGTCACCGGCCCCGTCGACGAGGACGGCGTGGTGCCGGTGCTGCTCTCCCTGCCGAGATAGAGAACCCGGAACGCGAGATAGAGAGGCTCGGGGTTCTCTATCTCGCGGTCCGGGGTTCTCTATCTCGGCGCGTCAGTTGCGCGCCGTGAGGACCAGTGGGCCGTCGTCGGTGATGGCGATGGTGTGCTCGCTGTGCGCGCCGCGGCTGCCGTCGGCGGACCGCAGGGTCCAGCCGTCGGGGTCGGTGAAGATCTCGTCGGTGGTCTCGAGGAACCACGGCTCGATGGCGATGACGAGGCCCGGCTTGAGCGGGAACCCGCGGCCGGGGCGGCCGTCGTTCGGCACGTGCGGGTCGCCGTGCATGGTGCGCCCGACGCCGTGGCCGCCGAAGTCCGTGTTGATGTCGTAGCCGGCGCCGCGGGCCACCTTGGCGATGGCGGCGGAGATGTCGCCGATCCGGTTGCCGGCGACCGCGGCCGCGATGCCCGCCTCGAGCGCCACCTCGGTGGTCTCGATGAGCTTCGCGTCGGCGGCCGCGCGCTGCGGCGACGCGGAGGTCCCGACGACGAACGACAGGGCGGAGTCGGACACCCAGCCGTCCACCGACGCGGCGAAGTCGATGCTCAGCAGGTCGCCGTCGCGCAGCGCGTAGTCGTGGGGCAGCCCGTGCAGGACGGCGTCGTTCACGGACGTGCAGATCACCTTGCCGAAGGGCATGGCGCCGAACGACGGGTGATAGTCGATGTAGCAGGACTCGGCGCCGCGGTCGCGGATCATCCGGTGCGCGACGGCGTCGAGCTCGAGGAGGTTCACCCCGACGGCGGCAGCGTCGCGGACGGCCGTGAGCACCTCGGCCACGAAACGCCCCGCGGGGCGCATCTGGTCGATCTCTCGCGGGCTCCTCAGCTCGATCATGGCGGTCCTCTCGGAAGGTACGTGACGGGGGTCCGGGTCCCAGGGTGTCACGAATCGTCACCGAGTCGTGACCGTGAAACGACTTGCAGGAACTTGCACCTGCAGGTGGGGGTGCGGTGAACTCTGGAGGGAGGCAGTATCCCGGTCAGGGGGACCAGGGATCACGGGCCGCCGATCGGCGGGAACACCTCCGTGGACCACGACGCAGTGGAGGAGCTCGGCAATGACCAGACGAACGACGACGGCGCGGCGACGCGCACTGGCGCTGGCGGCAACCGGCGCGGGCCTCGCGCTCGTGCTGGCCGCCTGCAGCGACCCCGACGGCGAGGGCGGTGTCGGCGAGGAGGAGACCAGCGCCTCCAGCGCGGAGATCGACTGCTCCGCCTATGACGAGTTCGGCGACCTCGACGGCAAGACCGTGAGCGTGTACACGTCGATCGTGGACCCGGAGGGGGCCACCCAGCAGGACTCGTACAAGGCTTTCGAGGACTGCACGGGCGTCAAGATCGACTACGAGGCGTCCCGCGAGTTCGAGGCGCAGCTCCTCGTCCGGATCAAGGCGGGCAACGCCCCGGACATCGCCTACCTGCCGCAGCCGGGCCTGCTCAACACGATCGTCAACGACTATCCGGACGCCATCCAGCCGGCCCCGGACGCCACCGCCAAGAACGTGGACGAGTTCTGGAACGAGACCTGGAAGGGCTACGGCACGGTCGACGGCACCTTCTATTCCGCGCCGCTGGGCGCCAACGCGAAGTCGTTCGTCTGGTACTCGCCGTCGATGTTCTCCGACGCCGGCTACGAGGTGCCGCAGACGTGGACCGAGCTGATGGACCTCACCCAGAAGATCCACGACGACACCGGCGGCCAGGTCTGGTGCGCCGGGGTCGAGTCCGGCGACGCGACCGGGTGGCCGGGCACCGACTTCATCGAGGACATGATGCTCCGCACCGCGGGCGTCGAGGACTACGAGAAGTGGTACACCCACGAGATCCCCTTCAACGACCCGAAGGTGGTCAAGGCGTGGGACACGGCGGGTGAGATCCTCAAGAACCCGGACTACGTCAACGCCGGCCTGGGCGGCGTCGACTCGATCGCCACGCAGTCGTGGACCGACGCGGGCAACGGCATCCTCGACCAGCAGTGCTGGATGCACCGCGCGGCGAACTTCTACCAGACGCAGTGGCCCGAGGGCACCGAGGTCTCCGAGACCGGCGACGTGTTCGCCTTCTACCTGCCCACGGACCAGACCGACGTCAAGCCGATGCTCGGCGGCGGCGAGTTCGTGGCGGCGTTCAACGACCGGCCCGAGGTGCAGGCCTTCCAGACCTACCTCTCGAGCGCGGACTGGGCCAACCAGAAGGCCCTGGCCACGCCGGACGGCGGCTGGGTCAGCGCCAACAACGGGCTCGACCCGAACAACCTGTCGACGGAGTTCGACCAGTACGTCGCCGGGGTGCTGGCCGACCCGAACACGGTCGTCGCGTTCGACGCGTCCGACCTCATGCCGGGCGAGGTCGGCGCCGGCACCTTCTGGAACGGCATCGTGGACTGGCTGACCGGGTCGAGCACCCAGGAGGTCACCGACAAGATCGAGGCGTCCTGGCCGAAGTGAGCCGGCCCGCCGCGTGATTGTGCTCGACCGCGCGGTCCGGGGACGTCGCACGACGTCCCCGGACCGCGCGTCGCTCCCGACTCCGTCCCGACTCCTCGAGGAGGTCATCGATGACCTGGTTGCTCGAGCCTGACACCACGGGGCAGAAGTTCCTGCTCATGGTGGTGGCCGTGGCGCTCTTCGCCGCGGTGATGGGCCTCATCCTGTTTCTGGTGGACCGGCCGAAGCGGATCCCGTCGTGGGTGGTGGCGGCCGGATTCGTCGGCGTGCCGCTCCTGTTCCTCGCGTACGGCCTGCTGCGTCCCGGCCTCATCACGCTGTGGCAGTCGTTCTTCAACCGCAACGGCACCGAGTTCATCGGCTTCGACAACTACGTGCGGGCGTTCACCGAGGGCCAGTTCCAGCAGGTGCTGCTGGTCACCGCGGCCTGGGTGATCCTCGCGCCGCTGCTGAGCGCCGTCATCGGACTCGGGTATGCAGTCCTGGTGGACCGCACCCGGTTCGAGAAGCTCGCCAAGGCGCTCGTGTTCGTGCCGATGGCGATCTCGATGGTGGGCGCCTCGATCATCTGGAAGTTCGTCTACGAGTTCCGGCCCGACCAGGCGAACATCAACCAGATCGGCCTGCTCAACCAGGTGCTGGTGTGGGTCGGCCTGCCGCCGCAGCAGTTCCTCATCGGGCAGCCGTGGAACACCTGGTTCCTCATCGTGGTGATGATCTGGATCCAGACCGGGTTCGCGATGACGGTGCTGTCCGCGGCGATCAAGGCCATCCCGGACGACATCGTCGAGGCCGCCCGCCTCGACGGGCTGCACGGCATGGGGATGTTCCGCTACATCACGGTGCCGAGCATCCGGCCGGCGCTGGTCGTCGTCCTCACCACGATCGCGATGGGCACGCTCAAGGCCTTCGACATCGTCCGCACGATGACGGGCGGCCAGTTCGGCACGCAGGTGGTGGCCAACGAGTTCTACACGCAGGCGTTCCGGCAGGGGAACCAGGGGCTCGCCGCGGCGCTCGCCGTCGTCCTGTTCATCCTGGTGATCCCGATCATCGCGTACAACGTGCGGCAGATGCGCAAGTCGGAGGAGATCCGATGACCTCGACCCCCACCCCCGGCCAGGCCGTCGCCGGCTCCGCCCTCGACGACGACGTCCCTCAGGCGGGCGTCCGCAAGCTCTCGCGCCTGGAGCGCCGGGCGATCGCCACGAAGGGCAAGCTGAGCTCCCCGTGGGCCTCGGGCATCGCGATCATCATCGCCATCCTGTGGACGATCCCGTCGCTCGGCCTGCTCATCACGTCGTTCCGCCCGCAGGAGGACATCCGCCGCACGGGCTGGTGGACCGTGTTCGGCGACCTGTTCACCGGGGACGCCCAGTTCACGATGGACAACTACAACGAGGCGCTGTACGGGAACAGCAACGACCTGTCCACGTTCTTCGTGAACTCGTTCGTCATCACGATCCCCGCGGTCCTCATCCCGATCACGCTGTCGCTGCTGGCGGCGTACGCGTTCGCGTGGATCAAGTTCCCGGGCCGGAACTTCCTGTTCGTGGCCGTGTTCTCGCTGCAGGTGGTCCCGCTGCAGATCGCGCTGGTGCCGCTGCTGTCGGACTACGTCGACTGGAACGTCAACGGCAGCTTCTGGACGGTGTGGCTCTCGCACTCGATCTTCGCGCTGCCGCTGGCGATCTTCCTGCTGCACAACTTCATGAAGGACATCCCGGCCTCCCTCGTGGAGGCGGCCCGGGTCGACGGGGCCGGGCACGTGAAGATCTTCTTCCGCGTCCTGTTCCCGCTGCTGGTCCCGGCGATCGCGTCGTTCGGGATCTTCCAGTTCCTGTGGGTGTGGAACGACCTGCTCGTCGGCCTGACGTTCGCCGCCCCCGAGTACCAGCCGCTGACGGTGAAGATCGCCGAGCTGGCCGGCACGCGAGGAGGGGACTGGTACCTGCTCACCGCCGGCGCGTTCATCGCGATGGTCGTGCCGCTGATCGTGTTCATCGCGCTGCAGCGGTTCTTCGTCCGCGGCATGCTCGCGGGCGCGGTCAAGGGCTGAGTCCGACCCGCCGCAGGGCGGTGCGGACACGGGGACGACGACGGCGGCCCGGGCATCCTCCGCCCGGACCGCCGTCGTCGTGCGTCTCGTGCTGCGGTCAGACCGCCGGAGCGCCGTAGGGCGCGGCCGGGCCGGCCGGCAGACCCTTCGGGTCCGGGCCGAACCGGTTCGGGCCGTGGGTGCCGTCCGTGGCGTAGAAGACGAGCATGATGATCGGCCCGGCCAGCGGGATGAAGGACATGAACCAGTAGAAGCCCGACTTGTCCTGGTCGTGCAGGCGGCGCACCATGACGGCGATCGTCGGCACGAGGAGCGCGAGGCTGATCAGCCCGACCAGCGCCGTGACGACGAAGTACCCGGCGCCGAACGTCCCGGTGGTGGTGTCGAGCGACGCCGCGCCGACGATGCCGAGCAGGATGCCCGCCACCGCGGCGACGATCACCAGGAACAGGTACCAGAACCAGAACTCCGACCGGCGCGCGCGGCCGGTGAAGGTGGCGTACTGCGAGAAGACGGACTTGATCGCGTCCGGGAAGGACATGGCGGCCTCACTGGGTCGTGGGGGAGGGCGGCGGGGACGAAGGCGCCCCGCGGTGCGCGCGGGATCGCGCGCCGGCCCTGACAGCCCCGCGAGCGTAGGGCGTGTGCGCACGCGACGTCCAGGGCTCGTCCACGTCCCGTCCACATCCTGGGTGGGGAGGGCTCCCCGTCGCGGGTGCGGGCCGGATGTGCTGCGCCCGTATGCTCCCGGGGGTGTCGACCCCCGCCCCCTCCTCGCGCGGAGTGCTGGACCGCGTGCCTGCCCCCGCCATGTTCCTGGTCTCCGGGATCACCCTGTACGCGGGCGCGGCCGTCGCGGTCGGCCTCTTCGACCGACTGGGGGCGCCCGCGGTCGGCTGGTGGCGCATCGCGCTCGCCGCCGTCGTCCTCCTCGCGTGGCGGCGCCCGTGGCGACGGCGCTGGACCCGCCGCGACCTCGTCGCGGCCGCGCTGTTCGGCGTCGTCCTCGCGGCGATGAACGTCGTGTTCTACGTGGCGGTGGACCACCTGCCCCTCGGCGTCGCCGTCGCGATCGAGTTCCTCGGCCCCGTGGCCGTCGCCGCCGTCACGGGCCGTGGCTGGCAGGAGCGGGCGGCGATCGTGGTGGCGGCGGCCGGCGTGGTGCTGCTCGCGGGCGTCACCCTGGGCTCCGGGATCCCGCGCGAGGACGCCGTGATCGGGCTGAGCGCCGTCCTCGCCGCGGCCGCGTGCTGGGCCGGCTACATCGTGCTGGGCAAGCGGGTCGCCCATGGCGGGTCCGGTGTCGACGGGCTCGCGGTCGGCATGGTGGCGGGTGCCGTCGCCTTCGCGCCGTTCTTCGCGTGGTCGACGCCGGAGGTCGTGACCGACCCGCCCCTCCTGCTGTTCCTGCTGGTCGTGGCGGTCTGCTCGTCCGTCGTCCCGTACGTGCTGGACCAGGTGGTGCTGCGCCGGGTCGGCATGGCCCGGTTCTCCGTCATGCTCGCGCTCCTGCCCGCGACCGCCGTCCTCGTCGGCGCCGTCGTCCTCCAGCAGGTCCCCACCTGGCCGGAGCTGGCCGGCCTCGCGCTCGTCTCCGGCGCCATCGTCATGACGGCGCGGACCTGACCGGTCCCCGCGGGACACGGTCGGGCTGCACGTACGGGCTACAGGTACTGACCGGGGGAGGGGCGCCGGTCGTCCTGCCCGGGCGGACCGGGCGGCTGGCCCGGGCCCGCCGGCCCGCTGGGGCCGAAGGGCGCGGGATGCGCACCGGGCGGCAGCGCGCGCCGCATCTGCGAGAGCTGTGCCTGCGCCGCCATCTGCTGGGCGACGAGCGCCGTCTGGATGCCGTGGAACAGACCCTCGAGCCAGCCGACGAGCTGGGCCTGCGCCACCCGCAGCTCGGCGTCCGACGGCACTCCCTCGTCCGAGAACGGGAGCGTGATGCGGTGCAGCTCCTCGACGAGGTCGGGGGAGAGGCCCTCCTCCAGCTCCGCGAGGGAGCGTTCGTGGATCTCGGCCAGCCGGGTGCGGGCGGCGTCGTCGAGCGGGGCGTCGCGCACCTCGTCGAGCAGCCGCTTGATCATGCCGCCGATACGCATCACCTTGGCGGGCTCCTCGATCCGCGACGTCTCCTCGGGCTCGCCTTCCTCGCCGGGGGCCGCGACGCCCACCGGCTCGGTGGTCTCCCCGTCCGGGGTGACCAGCCGCGGGGCGGTGCCGTCGGTGTCGCGAGTGCCGTCGTCGCTCTCGGTCATGCGTCCCAGTGTGGCCCACGGGGCCGACAGGAGCCGGTCGGGGCTCCGGGAGGCCGTCCGTGGGCGCCCGGGGTTGTCCGACGGGCGTCAGGGCACCAGGAGCACCTTGCCGAACACCGCGCCGGACTCGAGCAGCTCGTGCGCGGCAGGGGCCTCGGCGAACGGCACCCTGGCGTGCACCACGGGCCGCACCCGGCCGTCGGCGACCAGGGGCCACACCCGCTCGCACACGGTCGCGACCAGGGCCGCCTTCTCCGCGGCGCTGCGCGGACGCAACAGGGTCCCGGTGACCCAGGCGTGCTTGGCCATGAGGGCGTCGAGGTCGAGCTCCCCGCGGCGGCCCCGCTGCAGCCCGATGACGACGAGCCGGCCGCCCGGGGCGAGCGCGCGGACGTTGTCGGTGAGGCCGCCGCCGCCGAGCACGTCCAGCACGACGTCGGCTCCGCGCCCGCCGGTCGCGTCGCGCACCGCGGCCACGACGTCCTGCGTGCGGTGGTCGACGGCGACGTCCGCGCCGAGCTCGACGCAGCGCGCCACGCGCTCCGGGCCGCCCGCGGTGGCGACGACG
>JADHZE010000230.1 GCA_026934365.1 Isoptericola sp. QY 916
AACGGAATCCAGCGCTACAAGGGCCTGGGCGAGATGGACTACACCGAGCTCTGTGACACCACAATTGACCCGGAGCATGCCCGCCATGACGAAGGTGCGCGCCGTGAACAGCAGCGCCGCCAGCCCGCGCTCGTCCCCGCGCCGCGCCTCGGCGTCGAGCCCGCGGTCGAACGCCGCCCACGAGGTGGGCCCGGGGGCGTCGTCAGCACCGTCGTCGGGGCCGCCGTCGGCGAGGCGGGCCAGGATGCTGTCGCGCAGCAGGAGGGCGTACAGCTCGCCGGTCATGACCGTGCTGAAGCCCGTGACCAGGTCGCCGTCGAGATGCACCCACTTGGAGTGGGTGCCGGGCAGCACCGCCGTGGCGAGCGCCGCGCCGCCCTCCTCCCGGGCCTCCTCCAGCGCGCCGAGCAGCTGCACCTCCTCCCCGCGCAGGACGTCGGGGTCCGGCCCGACGACCCGAAGGCCCGGCACCAGGTGCACGACGGTGCCGACGTCGGTCCCGGTCACCGGCACCGGCGTGAGGTGGTCGGCGAGCCGCGGGAGCGCCGCCGGCACGTCGAGGTACCCCGCGTCGGCCCACCCGTGGTTGGAGCCCACCATCCCCGCGGCCAGCACGGGCAGGCCGGGGCGGCGGTCGAGCCAGGACCCGCACAGGCGCACGAACGTGCGCTCGAAGGCGGCGGCGCGGTCCGACGCGGAGCCGGCGCCCGCGGAGCAGAGGAGGGTGCCGTCGTCCGTGCGCACCTCGTCGAGGACCCCGCCGGCGGCGTCCAGGAGCCAGCCCCGGAAGCTGGAGGTGCCCCAGTCGAGGGCGACGAGCGCGGCGTCGCGTTCGGGTACGTCATCGGCCATGGTCGTGAACGGTAGGCAGCAGTTCCCGATGACGAGAACTGCGTCCCTATTATCGGGATAGCCTCGTCGTCGTGAGCCTGCCCCTCCCCCCGGAGTCCCCCGCGCCCTCGGGCACGCAGACGCTGGCCCGCGGCATCGCCGTCGTCGACGCCGTCGCACGCGGGCACGACCGCCTGCGCGACATCGCCGCCGACACCGGCATCGGCCGCAGCACCGCCCACCGTCTGCTGCAGCTCTTGCTCGCCACCGGGTACGTGCGCCGGCTCGAGGACGGCCGGTACGCGCTCGGCCCGGCGCTCATCGAGCTCGGCTACCAGGCGCTGCAGGAGAACCCCGTCGCCGACGTCGCCGCCGGGCCGCTCCGGGCGCTCGCGGCCCGCGTCTCCGACACCGTGCACCTCGCCGTCGAGGACCGCGGCCAGGTGCTCTACCTCGACAAGATCCCGGGCACCCGCGGCGCGGAGATGCGCTCCCGGGTCGGGCACCGGATGCCGCTCACGCGCACCGGGGTGGGCAAGGCCCTGCTGCTCGACCGCCCCGACCGGTGGCGCGAGCAGTTCGTCGCCGAGCGGCGCGTCGGCGGGGTAGCGCCGGAGGGGCCGGCGGCCGACGTGCTCACGCCCGACGAGTTCGTCGCCGTCATGGAGGCGTCCGCCCGTCGTGGGGTCGCGTTCGACCTGGAGGAGAACGAGCCCGGCATCCTCTGCGTCGCAGCGCCCGTGCGCGACGCGTCCGGCGCGATCGTCGCCGCCGTGAGCGTCGCCGCCACCCGTCCGTACATGCCGCCCGCGCGGGTGGAGTCGCTCGTGCCCGTCGTCCTCGACACCGCCGCCACCGTCGCGGCCGGGCTCGGCCACCGGCCGGGCGGCCGCTGACCCACGGCCCGCCGGCGCGGGTCAGCCTCCCGACGACGGGCTGGGGGAACCGCCGGGCCCCGGCTCGTCGCCCGTGGCGTCGTCGCCCGTGCCGTGGTCCGTGGTGGCCGGTCCGTCGGCCACCCGCACCGACTCCCAGACGGACTGGTACCAGGGCACGCTCGGCCCCGTGGACGTCCCCACCGGCCCGGAGCCCACGGCCTCGCCCGTCACCGGGTCGACGTCGTCGTCCCCCGCCGCGTCGGGGTCGACGACACGCCACACCCTGTCGGCCGGCATGACGAAGCTGAGGCGCGACCGCGCCTGCTCCTCGACGTACGACCGGTCCTCCCAGCGGCCGAGCTCCACCTCCAGCCGGTCGCGCTCGGCCCGGTTCTGGGCCAGCTCCGTGCGCAGCCGGTCCAGCTCGTGCGCCTGCGTCACCGCGCCGCGCACCGTGGGCAGCAGGAGCACCACCGCGAGCAGCACCACCACCGACAGCACGATGAGCCGGACGGTGAGCACCTCCGGCAGCACGAGCCCGTAGCGGCTGCGCCGCCGGTCCTCGCGCGCCGGCCCTGCCGGACGACGCGACCCGCGCCGCGTGCTCGCCGTGCCCGTGCCGGAGCCCTTGCCGGAGCCCTGGGACGCACCCTTCGACGTGCCCTTCGCCGGGGCCTTGGGCTTGGTGCCCACCGACGCGTTCGACGTCGTCGTGGGCCGCGCAGAACCGCCGCGCGCCCCCGAGGGCCGCGACGCCGGACGGCGGGCGGCGGGCGAGGTCGGGCGACGGGCAGGCACGCCCCGATTCTGCCGAGCCGCACCGCCCTCGCCCGGGACCGTCGTCGGCGCGCCCGCGAGGACGACCCTCCGAGGCGGCACCGAGTCCCCCCGGGGGGGTAGTACGCATCTCCGCGAGGTAGTACGGACACTCGCGAGGTAGTACGCCTCGTGCCGAGGTAGGAGGCCTGGCTCGCAACCTCGGCACGATCCGTGCTACCTCGCGGAGATGCGCACTACCTCGGCGCGGTGCGTACCACCTCGTGGGACGACGACGGCCGGCCGCCCCCGAAGGGAGCGACCGGCCGTCGTCGTGCAGCGTCCGGGGTGTCAGCCCTGGAAGCGCGGGAAGGCCGAACGGCCGGCGTAACGACCGGCGTCGTCCAGCGCCTCCTCGATGCGCAGGAGCTGGTTGTACTTGTTGATGCGCTCGCCGCGGGCGGTGGCGCCGGTCTTGATCTGGCCGGCGTTGGTCGCGACGGACAGGTCGGCGATGGTGGTGTCCTCGGTCTCGCCGGAGCGGTGCGAGGTCATCGTCGTGAAGCCGTTGCGCTGCGCGAGCGTGACGGCGTCGAGCGTCTCGGTGAGCGTGCCGATCTGGTTGAGCTTGACCAGCAGCGAGTTGGCGGCCTTCTCCTCGATGCCGCGGGCGAGGCGCTCGGGGTTGGTGACGAACAGGTCGTCGCCGACGACCTGCACCTTGTCGCCGACCTCGGAGACGAACTGCGTCCAGGCGCCCCACTCGTCCTCGGACAGCGGGTCCTCGATGGAGACGATCGGGTAGTTCGCGACCAGGCCCTCGTAGAGCTTGATCATGTCCTCGGTCGAGTGCACCTCGCCGTTCTTGAAGTGGTACGCCCCGTCCTTGAAGAACTCGGTCGCGGCGACGTCCATCGCGATGGCGACGTCGGAGCCCGGCGTGAAGCCCGCCTTCTCGATCGCCTCGACGATGAGGTCCAGGGCGGCGGAGTTCGACGGCAGGTCGGGGGCGAACCCGCCCTCGTCGCCGAGGCCCGTGGAGAAGCCCTTGCCCTTCAGCACGCTCTTGAGGGCGTGGTAGACCTCGGTGCCCGTGCGCAGGGCCTCCTTGAAGGTCGGCGCACCGATCGGCGCGATCATGAACTCCTGGAAGTCCACCGTCGAGTCGGCGTGCGACCCGCCGTTGATGATGTTCATCATCGGCACGGGCAGCACGTGCGCGTTCGGGCCGCCGACGTAGCGGAACAGGTCCAGTCCGGCCGACTTCGCGGCGGCCTTCGCGACGGCGAGCGAGACGCCGAGGATCGCGTTGGCGCCCAGCTTGCCCTTGTTCGGGGTGCCGTCCAGCTCGATGAGGGTCTGGTCGATGATGCGCTGCTCCTCGGCGTCGTAGCCGATGAGCTCGGGGGCGATGTCGTCGATGACGGCGTTGACCGCGCCCTCGACGCCCTTGCCCAGGTAGCGCCCCTTGTCGCCGTCACGACGCTCGACGGCCTCGAACGCGCCGGTCGAGGCGCCCGACGGGACCGCCGCGCGGGCGAAGGTGCCGTCGTCCAGCGCGATCTCCACCTCGACGGTGGGGTTGCCGCGCGAGTCGAGGATCTCGCGTGCTCCAACGGCTTCGATGCTTGCCACGGGTGCTCCTTCAGACGGGGTCCGCGGGCGACCGCGCGACCACGCTCAGGCGAGTGCCCGGGGCCGCTGACGCCCGCGACGGTGCTGGGTTGACCCGCCCAGCCTAGACCGGCGTCCACCCGGCGGCTCCCTCGACCACCCTGCGGGCACGGCCGCGCCGATAGCGTGGACCCCGTGGACAGCGTCTGGGACTTCCTCGGCTCCTACTGGTGGCTGATCTTCTTCGTCGGGCCCGCCGTGGGCGGCGCCGCCCGGAGCATCTCGAGCTGGGACCGGCAGCGGCGCCAGGACAAGCTCGAGATGTACCGCATCAAGCACGGCGCCCCGCAGCCCGCCGCCCCGGCCGAGCAGGCCGACGAGGAGGCCCTGACCAGCGAGATCGAGCGCACGGTGGCCGCGCACGACGCGACGCAGCAGCGCTGGCTGGCATACGAGCTCGACGCCGTGAAGTCCCTCGAGTACCCGCTGATGTCGGACATGCGCGAACAGGTGACCGTCGACTTCCACCGAGCCCGGCGGGCGGCGGAGGACCTCCGCCCCGACGACCTGGACGAGCTGCGTGACCGCCGCCGCCTCGACCGCTACCGCGACGCCGTCCGCGAGATGCAGGTCCGCTTCGACGTCGCGGAGCGGGAGGCGAAGCGGCGCCGCGCGTCCGACTTCTCCCCCGCGGAGCGGCAGGCCCTCGACCGGGCGAAGAAGTTGCTGGCGATGGCCGACGACGAGGGGTCGTCGCAGGCCGAGCGGCAGTCCGCGTACCGGCGGGCCATGAAGGAGCTCGAGGGGATCGTCGTGCTGCCGGACGCCGCCACCGACGCGCTCGAGCAGCGCATCGCCGGCGAGCTGGGGCGGGCTGCGGGCGACTGACGCGGTCGGCCGAGGCGGCCGACCGACCGGTCAGCGTTCGTCGGGCAGCTTCTGGCGGGCCTCGCGCCGCAGGGACGCCGCGAGCGCGTCGCCCATCCGGTCCAGGAAGGCGCGCACGGCCGCGGGATCGGCCCCGCCCGCGTGCTTGAGCGCGATGCCGACGGGCTTGCGCACCACGGGGTCGGGGTCGGCGTGCAGCAGCTCCACGAGGCGCAGCAGGTCGGCGATCCCCGCGGCGTGCGGCGGCCGCGTGTACGCGAGCGGCGCGGTGAGCGCCGTGCGGCGCCGCAGCGGGTCGTCCGAGCGGGCCAGGTCGAACAGCGGCTCGCGGGATCGGTCGCGCAGGTGGACCCCGACGACGCGCGGCGCCGCCCGGTCCACCATGTCCCACGTGTCGATGCGGTCGTGCCGGTCGAGGTACGTGCGGTACCGCGCCTCCCGCTCGGCGTCGGTGACGCGCGGTCGCCGGACGGCGAAGTCGAGGACGCAGAACGCGGCGAGCCGGGGCTCGTACGCGGGTTCGTCGAGCAGGCGGTGCACCTGGTCCAGCGGCATCGCGGCGTACCGCTTCGCCACGTCGAACAGCGTGCCCATCCGGACGCCGAGCACCTCGCCCGAGCCCGCGTAGTGCCGGTTCGGGTGCGCCGCCGGGTCCGCGACGGCGTGCAGGTCGGCGACGAGGGCGTCGGCGGTGAGGTCCACGGGACCACGGTAAGGACCCGGGGCGGCGCCCGCCCGGCTCCCTCAGGCGGCAGTGGCCACCAGCCGCTCGAGGGTCGCCCGGGCGGGCGGCCCCCAGGTGGGCTTGCCGCCCGGGCGGCCGTGGTCGCCGGCGTCGCCGACGAGCA
>JADHZE010000231.1 GCA_026934365.1 Isoptericola sp. QY 916
CCTCGCGCGCCGAGGCGACGCGCGAGGCCGAGGCGAGCCGCGCCGTCGCGGAGGAGCGGCTGCGGATCGCCCGCGAGCTGCACGACGTGCTGGCGCACCAGGTCGCCGTCGTGGGCGTGCAGTCCGGGGTCGCCGAGACCCTGCTGGTCGACGACCCCGACGCCGCGCGGGAGGCGCTCGTGCACGTGCGCACCGCGTCCGCCGATGCGCTGCGGGAGCTTGCGACCCTGCTCGACCTGCTGCGACGCGGCGACGAGGAGGCACCCGAGCGGGCCGCGCCGGCGCCGTCGCTCGCCCGCCTCGACGCGCTGCTCGACGCCGTGCGCGCCACCGGGCTGCGGGTGGACGTGCGGGTCGAGGGCGACGCCCGGCCGCTCGTCCCCGTCGTCGACCTCGCCGCCTACCGCGTGGTGCAGGAGGCGCTCACCAACGCGCACAAGCACGGCGCCGGCAGCGCCCGCCTCACGCTCGCGTGGACGCCGGACGGCCTCGGTGTCGAGGTCGTCAACCCGGTGACCCGCGCCGCGGCGGGCGGCGTCGCGGCGGCCCCGTCGACGGGGCACGGGCTGCTCGGCATGCGCGAGCGCGTCGCGGCGGTGGGCGGGGCTCTCGAGGTCGGCCCCCGCGGCGGCGAGTTCGTCGTGCGGGCGGAGCTGCCTGCCCCCGCCCCGACCCCCACCCGCTCCGAGGAGGGACCGGCATGACCGTCCGCGTGCTCGTCGTCGACGACCAGGAGCTCATCCGCGGCGGCTTCGTCGCCCTGCTGCGGCACGCCGACGGCGTCGAGGTCGTGGGGGAGGCCGGCGACGGCGACCAGGGGGTGCGGCTGACGCGCGAGCTGCGTCCCGACGTCGTCCTCATGGACCTGCGCATGCCGGGCGCCGACGGGCTCACCGCCACCGCGCGCATCGCGGACGACCCGGACCTCGCGGCCGTCCGCGTCGTCGTCCTCACGACGTTCGAGGGCGACGCCGAGGTGCTCGGCGCGCTGCGCGCCGGCGCCAGCGGATTCCTCGGCAAGGGCGTGGCGCCCGCCGACCTCGTCGCCGCCGTGCGGACGGTCGCGGCCGGCGAGGCGCTGCTGTCGCCCGCGGCGACGCGCGCCGTCGTCGCGCACCTGGGCAGCGGCCCGCACGCCGCGCGCGGCATCGACCCCGGGCTCGTCGCGCACCTCACCGAACGGGAGCTCGAGGTCGTGGCCCTCGTGGGCCAGGGGCTGTCGAACGACGAGATCGCCGAGGAGCTCGTCGTGTCCCCGTTCACGGCGAAGACGCACGTCAGCCGGGCGCTGGCGAAGACCGGCGCCCGCGACCGCGCCCAGCTCGTCGTCATCGCCTACCGGTCGGGGCTGGTCGAGCCGCGCTGAGCCGCGCTGGTGCCCGCCGCTCCGTCGTCGGGCGTACTCCCTGGGGAGTACGCGCAGGTCCACCCGCCAGCACGACGACCGCGGGGGTGCCCGGCGCGCACCCTGGGGTCATCGATGCAGCAGGCATCGGTCGAGGGGCGGGGCCTCACCGAGCAACCCGCACGCCAGGAGCGCACGATGACCACCATGACCAGCAGGAGCGTCACCACCCACGAGGTGCCCACGAGGGGCCAGGCCCCGGACTTCCCCCTCTACGCCGGGGACCCGGTGCGGCTGTCCGGCCGCCGGTGGGCGGTGCTGATGGCGTCCGTCGTCGTGGCCGCCGCGTGCGACCTGCTCGTCGCCGTCCCCGGGCCGGCCTGGCTGGCGCTCGCGCTGCGCGGCACCCTGTTCGCCGGCATCCCGCTGCTGACGCTGCACCTGGTCGCGCCGGGGACGGTCGGCCGGCTCTTCCAGCGGCTGCGGCCGCGGGCCGGGCTGCTCGCCGTCGGCATCGCCGTCGCGAACGTTCTGGCGTCGTTCCTCGTGGGGGCGCTCGTCTCGGTCCTCGTCGGGGCCCAGCCCAACCCGATGGGCGGCACGATCGCCGCCCAGGGCGGCGTCGACAAGGTGCTCACGTTCCTCGCGATGATCCCGCAGCTGGTCGGCGAGGAGGTCTTCACGGTCCTGCCGCTGCTCGCCGTCCTCACGCTCGGCATGTCGGTGCTGCACCTGTCGCGCCGGTCGAGCCTGGTGCTCGCGGTGGTCGTCTCGACGCTCCTGTTCGCGGCGCTGCACCTGCCCACCTACGGCTGGAACGTGCTGCAGTGCGTGCTGGTCATCGGCACCGCGCGGGTGATCCTCCTGATCCCCTACCTGGTCACCAAGAACCTCACCGCCTCCGCCACCGCGCACGTGCTCAACGACTGGGCGTTGTTCGGCTCGGCCGCGATCCTCGGCTGACCCGTACGGCTCGGGCCGGCGGGGTCAGCCCACCAGGAGGACGTGCAGGGTCCGCGGGCCGTGCACGCCCTCCACGCGGTCCAGCTCGATGTCCGACGTGGCGCTGGGACCGGAGATCCAGGTCAGAGGGCGGTCCGGGTGCTCGCCGAGCAGCCGGACCGCCTCCGGCACGGTCTGCACGACCTGGTCCGCCCGCACGACGCACAGGTGCACGTCGGGCACCAGCGAGATCGCGCGCCGGCCCTGGTCGGGCTCGCCGTCGAGCACGATCGTGCCCGTCTCGGAGATCGCGACCCGCGCCGCGGTGACGACAGCCGCGACGGCGTCGAGCTCCGTCGCGGCGAGCGGGCGCTCGCGCGAGTCCCGCACGACGTCGACGTCCGCCGGCAGCGCCGCCAGCCACGCGTCGTCCAGCCCGTCGGGGACCACCACCCGCACGGGCCTGTCAGGGCGGGCGCCGGGAACGTCCCGCGCTGGTCCTGACAGCTCGGCGACGAGGGCGGCGACGGTGGCGGGCAGGGCGTCGGTGGCGACCTGGTGCACGTGGGCCTTGTAGTCCACCAGCCGGTCGACGAGCTGCTCCAGCACCTCGGGCGAGCCGACGGCGTGCTCCCCGGCGGCACGGTAGGCGCGCGGCACGGGCTCCGGGTGCGGCGCGGTGCCGACCTTGCCCGACGGCGTCGTGCCGGAGCCGGTCTGCCCCAGCGCCGCCCGCACGCGCGCCAGGACCTCGGTGCGTGCCCCGCTCATCGGGCGCCCTCCTCGTTCTCGTGCTCGGCCTGCCACCACTGCCGGAACGTCTGCTGGGGCGGCGCGGGCAGGTCGCGCGCCTTCGTCCACGCCGACGCGGGTGGCGGCGCCACCGAGACGGCGTGATCCCGCCCGCCGAGCCCGCTGCCCAGCGTGGCGGCACGGCCGGCGAGGGCGAACCGGTCGCCATCGGCCATGACCCAGGACGCCGCCTTCATGGCCGTCTTCCAGGGGTCGACACCGCGCGACGACCGGTCGGCGTCGACCTCGCGGGCGCGCAGGTCGACGAGGATCGACGGGATGTCGATCTTCACGGGGCACGCCTCGTAGCAGGCGCCGCACAGCGTCGACGCGTAGGGCAGCGAGGCGTTCGGGTCGTGGTGCCCGGACACGCCGCCCGTCGACGCGGTGAGCTGCGGCGTGAGGATGGCGCCGATCGGCCCGGGGTACACGGAGCCGTAGGCGTGGCCGCCCACCCGCTCGTAGACGGGGCAGACGTTGAGGCACGCGGAGCAGCGGATGCAGTGCAGCGCGGACCGGCCGACCTCGTCGGCGAGCACGTCGGTGCGGCCGTTGTCGAGCAGCACCAGGTGGAACTCCTGCGGCCCGTCGCCCGGCGTCACGCCCGACCACATCGACGTGTACGGGTTCATCCGCTCGCCGGTCGACGAGCGCGGGAGCAGCTGCAGGAACACCTCGAGGTCGTCGAAGGTGGGCACGAGCTTCTCGATGCCCATCACCGTCACGAGCGTCTCGGGCAGCGTGAGGCACATGCGGCCGTTGCCCTCCGACTCGACGACGGCGAGCGTGCCCGTGTCCGCGACGGCGAAGTTGGCGCCGCTCACCGCGACCTTGGCGGACAGGAACTTGCGACGCAGGTGCGCGCGGGCCGCCATGGCGAGCTCGCGCGGCACGTCCGACAGGTCGGGCGGGGCGTCGCCCATGCGGGCGAGGAAGATGTCGCGGATCTCCGACCGGTTGCGGTGGATGGCCGGGACGAGGATGTGCGAGGGCATGTCGTCGGCGAGCTGCACGATGAGCTCGGCAAGGTCGGTCTCGATGGCGGCGATGCCCTCGTCGGCCAGCGCCTCGTTGAGCCCGATCTCCTGCGTGGCCATCGACTTGACCTTGACCACCTCGTCGGCGCCCTTGGCCTTCGCGATGTCGGCGACGATCCGGTTGGCCTCCGCCGCGTCGCGCGCCCAGTGCACGACGCCGCCGCGCGCGACGACGTTCTCCTCGAGCTGCTGCAGCAGGTCGGGCAGCTGCGCCATCACCTGCTGCTTGACGGCGGAGCCGGCATCGCGCAGCGCCTCCCAGTCGGGCACCTCCCCGACGACGGCGGCCCGCTTGGTGCGGATGACCTGCGTGGCGTGGCCGAGGTTGCGCCGCAGCTGGTCGTTCTTCAGGGTCTGCTTGGCGGCGGCGGGGAAGTCGTCGCCCCAGCGCAGCGGCTCCTGCGGGTGGGGGACCGGGCCGAACGGCTGGTCGGCCCCCGCGTCGTCGGGGCGGCGCAGCGTGCGCGGCAGGCCGAGGAACGTGCGGCTCATCGGGTGGCCTCCGTCCGCGCCGGGCGCCGGCGTTCCGGGCGCGTGAACGTCGTCTCGGGCAGGGGCGTGGGCTCCTCCCGGGTCGAGGCGAGCACCTCCGCCAGGTGCAGCGCGCGGACGCCGGTGCCCTGGCGGGAGAGCCCGCCGCCGATGTGCATGAGGCACGACATGTCGCCGGCCGTCAGCACCTCGGCGCCGGTGCCCCGCACGTTCGCCGTCTTGTCCTCGAGCATCGCGGCCGACGTGTCCGCGTTCTTCAGCGCGAACGTGCCGCCGAACCCGCAGCACGAGTCGGCCGCCGGGAGCTCCACCAGGTCGATGGCCTCGACGGCGCGCAGCAGCCGCAGGGGCTTGTCGCCCACGTGCAGCATCCGCAGCGAGTGGCAGGTGGGGTGGTAGGTGACGCGGTGCGGGAACCAGGCGCCGACGTCGGTGAGGCCGAGCACGTCGACGAGCAGCTCGGACAGCTCGTACGTCTTGGCGGACACCGCCTCCGCCGTCGCGGCGAGGTCCTCGAGGCCCGCGCGGCGGCAGACCATCGCCTGCTGGTGGCGCACCGACCCCGTGCACGAGCCGGACGGCATGACGACGGCGTCCCACTCACCGTCCGCCACGGGCGCGAACGTCTCCACGTGGTTGCGGATGACGGGCACCGCCTCGCGGAAGTAGCCGGTGTTGACGTGCATCTGCCCGCAGCACGCCTGGTCGGCGGGGAAGACGACCTCGTGGCCGAGGCGTTCCAGCAGCCGCACGGTCGCGCGCGGCGCCCCGGGGAACAGGGTGTCGGCGAGACAGGTGGCGGCGAGGGCGATGCGCATGCGACTCCTCTGTGCTTCGTGCGGTCGTGCTCGTGCGGTGCCGGCGCCAGGCCGCTGCGGTGCGGCTGTGGTCAGCCGCCGTTCGGCTCGGTCCAGCATGACCCGGGCGGGTCGGGGGCGCCACGGCGGCGGCGCCGAGCGGCCACTGTAGCGGATGTGGTCAGACCATTGCTCCGTACGGTCGTTACGCTGAGCCCGTGCGCACCCACGAACGAGTTCTCGCCCACCTCGAGGAGGGCATCGCCGCCGGCCGGTGGGGCCTCGGCGAGCGGCTGCCCGGCGAGCGGGCGCTCGCGGAGGACCTGGGCGTGTCCCGGCCCTCCGTGCGGGAGGCGATCCGCGTGCTCGACGCGCTCGGCATCGTGCGCCCCGGCGT
>JADHZE010000232.1:0-4369 GCA_026934365.1 Isoptericola sp. QY 916
CCCGCCGGTGACGGCGCTCGTCGGGCAGGAGGTCCGCGGCGTCGCGCGCCACGGCAAGTGGCTCGATCTCACGGCCGTCCTGGTGACCGCGCCGCTGCTGCTGCCCCTGGCGCACGACCCGGGCACGCGCGAGGTGACGGACGCGGAGGACCCGGGGCGCGCGGGGACGGTGGTGGACGCGGGCACGGGCACCGCGGAGGCGGGCGTGCTGCGCGCCGGGGCGGTGCAGGGCAACGTGTCGGAGCCGGGGGAGGGGTCGTTCGCGAACCGGGCGGAGGTGCTGAACAACCACCTGGAGGGCACGTACGCGATCGCGGACGAGCAGGCGTCCGGCGCGTTCGGCGACCAGCCGGGCGACGCGGTCGACGTGGTGCTGTGGCCGGAGAACGGCTCGGACCTGGACCCGCAGACGACGCCGGAGGTGGGCGTGGCGATCGACGACGCGGCGCAGGCGGTGGGCGCGCCGATCCTCGTGGGCGCCCAGGAGTGGCCGGACACGGGCGGGCGGTACAACGTGGCCCTGCTGTGGGAGCCGGGGAAGGGCGTGACCCAGCGGTACGCGAAGCAGCACCCGGCGCCGTTCGGTGAGTACATCCCGATCCGCTCCTTCGTGCGGCTGTTCAGCGCCCAGGTGGACCGGGTGACGACGGACATGATCCCCGGCACCGAGCCCGCGGTGGTCGACCTGCCGGTGGACGGCGCGGCGATCGGGCGCGGCACCGGGCCGACGACGGTGCCGATGGCGACGGTGATCTGCTTCGAGGTGGCGTACGACGAGATCATCCGCGACGCCGTGCGGCGGGGCGCGCAGGTGCTGGTGGTGCCGACGAACAACGCGTCGTTCGGGTACACGGCGGAGTCGACGCAGCAGCTCGCGATGACGCGGCTGCAGGCGATCACGACGGGCCGGGCGGCGGTGCAGGTCTCGACGGTGGGCGTGAGCGGCGTCGTCGCCCCGGACGGGACCCTAGTGGCGCGCACGCAGCTCTTCACGGCCGACCACTGGGTGGCGGACCTGCCGCTGCGCACGGAGCTGACTCCGGCCGTGCGGGCCGGCTACTGGCCCGGCTGGGGGGTCGGCGCGGCGGCGGTCGTGCTCGTCGTCGGCGGGATCGTGTCCGCGGTGCGCGCCCGGCGGCGCTGACACCCGCCGAGCAGGCACGACGGGGACGACGAAGGGCGGGCACCCGGTGGGGTGCCCGCCCTTCGTGCGGTCGTCAGGCGCTGCGGCGCAGCTTGCCGGCGCGCAGCAGCTCGAGGCGCTCGTCGAGGAGCTCCTCCAGCTCGGCGACGGTGCGGCGCTCGAGCAGCATGTCCCAGTGAGTGCGCTGCGGCTTGCCGGGCTTCACCTCGGGACGCTCGGCGTCGCGCAGGAGCGCCTCCTCGCCGCACCGGCACTCCCACACCGGCGGCACCTCGGCCTCGGTGGAGAAGGGCAGGATGATGGTGTGGCCGTTGGGGCAGTCGTAGTGCGCCTGGAACCGGGGGGCGAAGTCGACGCCCTCGTCGGACTCCATGCTCTTGCTGCCGATGCTCATGCCGCGCAGGGACCGGTCGGGCATGTCGTCCTCCTGGAGGTCGGTGGGAAGGGGCCTGAGGTTCCAACGCGGCCCTGCCGGGGGTTGTTCCGGCGGTCCGTGAAGGTCCCGTGAAGCACGGTCCACACCGGAGCCACCGACCGGGAGAGCGGTCGGGCACAGTGGCGGGACGTGACGGTTGCACCCAGGCTGGCCAGTCGGCGCGCCGTGCGCAACTCGAGACCGCCCTGCGGGCACCCTTTGTGCGCGACCTCACCCCCCGGCCCGCGTGAGGGCCGGGAACAGCCGGGAACAACCGGGAGTGGTGCACGGTTCACCGCCATGTACATGCAAACGCATGAACCTGGGCCTCACGTCAGAGCCCAGCAGCAAGAGACCACGAACAGGGAGCGCAGCCGTGCAGTTCGGAATCTTCTCCGTCAGCGACGTCACCACCGACCCCACGACGGGCCACACCCCGGACGACACCGAGCGGGTGCGCAACATGCTCACCATCGCGCGGCACGCCGACGAGGCGGGCCTGGACGTCTTCGCCACGGGCGAGCACCACAACCCGCCGTTCGTGGCGTCGTCCCCCACGACGATGCTGGGCTACCTGGCCGGCGTCACGAAGCACATCACCCTGTCGACGGCGACCACGCTCATCACGACCAACGACCCGGTGCGCCTCGCCGAGGAGTACGCGATGCTCCAGGTCATCTCCGACGGGCGCATGGACCTCATGATGGGCCGCGGCAACACCGGCCCCGTGTACCCGTGGTTCGGGCAGGACATCCGCCAGGGCATCCCGCTCGCGATCGAGAACTACGCGCTGCTGCGCCGGCTGTGGACCGAGGACGTCGTGGACTGGGAGGGCAAGTTCCGCACCCCGCTGCAGGGCTTCACGTCCACGCCGCGCCCGCTGGACGGCGTGCCGCCGTTCGTGTGGCACGGCTCCATCCGCAGCCCCGAGATCGCCGAGCAGGCCGCGTTCTACGGCGACGGCTTCCTGCACAACAACATCTTCTGGCCCATGCACCACACCCGGCAGATGGTGCGGTTCTACCGGCAGCGCTTCGAGCACTACGGTCACGGGCGCGCGGACCAGGCGATCGTCGGCCTCGGCGGCCAGGTGTTCATGCGCAAGCGGTCGCAGGACGCGTGGAACGAGTTCCGGCCCTACTTCGACGAGGCGCCCGTGTACGGGCACGGCCCGTCGATGGAGGACTTCACGCGCGAGACGCCGCTGACGGTCGGCTCGCCGCAGCAGGTCATCGACCGGTACGCGTCGTTCGTCGACGAGGTGGGCTACTACCAGCGCCAGCTGTTCCTCGTGGACCACGCGGGCCTGCCGCTGAAGTCCGTGCTCGAGCAGATCGACCTGCTCGGCGAGGAGGTCGTGCCCGAGCTGCGCAAGATCGTCGAGGCCAAGCGCCCCGCGGACGACGTCCCGCTGAACCCGCCGACGCACGCCGAGCGCGTCGCCGCCGCCCGCGCCGCGGGCGAGGCGGGCGCCACCCACGTCGGCGACACCGCCGACCCGTACACCGGTACCGTTGCCGAGGGCACCCAGCCCGCCGCATCGCAGGAGGCACGCGCATGACCATGTCCTCGGGGCCCTCGGGCATCCACCCCACCCGCACCCTCGCCGTCGTGTCGGCGGGACTGTCCCAGCCGTCGTCGACGCGCCTGCTGGCCGACCGGCTCGCGGACGCCACCGTGCGGGAGCTGGAGGACGCCGGCCACACCGTGCGGGTGGAGACGATCGAACTGCGCGACCTCGCGCACGCCGTCGTCGACGCGATGCTCACCCGGTTCCCGACCGGCGACCTGGCCCGGGCGCTGGAGACCGTGACGGGCGCGGACGGGCTCATCGCGGTCTCGCCCGTGTTCACGACGAGCTACTCGGGGCTGTTCAAGTCGTTCTGGGACGTCGTCGACCCCGACTCGGTGACCGGCATGCCGGTCCTGCTCGGGGCGACCGGCGGCACCGCCCGCCACTCCCTGGCGCTGGAGTACACGATGCGGCCGCTGTTCACGTACCTGCGCGCCGACGTCGTGCCGACCAGCGTGTTCGCCGCCACCGACGACTGGGCCGCGAGCGCCGACGACCCGGGCGCCGGCCTGCCGAGGCGGATCGCCCGCGCCGGGCGCGACCTGGCGCAGCGGGTGGCGCGCCGCGAGAACGACGGCCCGGTCGACCCGTTCGCCGCGACGCCGAGCTTCACGGAGCTCCTCGGCGGCAGCTGACACGACCCGGCGCGCACGGGCCCGGCCCGGGGTGCGGACGCCGTCGAAGGACGGCGTGACCACGCCCTAGGCTGGGCCCATGCGCGTTCTCGTCTCCGGCGGCGCCGGGTACATCGGCTCCCACACCGTCCTGTCCCTCGTCGCCTCCGGGCACGACGTCGTCGTGGTGGACGACTTCTCCAACAGCAAGCCCACGGTGATGGGTCGTCTGGAGTCCCTGTCCGGGGCGCACGTGCCGGTGCACGCGATCGACCTCACCGACGCGGAGAAGACCGACCGGCTGTTCGCGCACGAGAGGTTCGACGCCGTCGTGCACTTCGCCGGCTTCAAGGCCGTGGGCGAGTCGGTGGCCAAGCCGCTGGAGTACTACCGCAACAACCTCGACTCGACGCTGTCGCTGCTGGAGGCGATGCGCCGCCACGACGTGCCGCGCCTGGTGTTCTCCTCCTCGGCCACCGTGTACGGGGAGAAGGCGCCCGTGCCCTACCGGGAGGACTACGAGTACCTGTCGTCGTCGTCCCCGTACGGGCAGACGAAGGTGATGATCGAGCGCATCGCGGCCGACGCGGCGGTCGCGGTCGGCGGGCTCAAGGTCGCCTTGC
>JADHZE010000232.1:4451-5756 GCA_026934365.1 Isoptericola sp. QY 916
GTTCCTGGCGCAGGTCGCCGTCGGTAAGCGGGACAAGCTCGTGGTGTTCGGCGACGACTACCCGACCGCGGACGGCACGTGCGAGCGCGACTACCTGCACGTCGAGGACCTCGCCGCCGGGCACGTGGCCGCGCTGAACCACCTGGACGCGATGGCCGAGCCCGTGCGCGCCTTCAACCTCGGCACGGGCACCGGCACGTCCGTGCTGCAGATGCTGCACGCGTTCGAGCGGGCCGTGGGCCGCGAGCTGCCCTACGAGGTCGGGCCGCGCCGCGCGGGCGACCTCGCGGCCTTCTGGGCCGACCCCACGCGCGCGCAGACCGAGCTCGGCTGGCGCGCCGTCAAGACGATCGACGACATGTGCGCGGACACCTGGCGCTGGCAGTCCGAGAACCCGCAGGGCTTCCCCGGCGCCTGAGCGTCCCGGGGAAGTCCCCGGCCTTGCGGCGGCCACGCCGCCGCGCCACGATGACCTCATGCAGGCCCCGACCCCCGACGACGCGAGGCAGCGCCCCCACCCGCGGTGGGACCCGGGCGCCCGCTACCGGCCGTCCGTGCTCGCCGGCCTGCCGTCCCTGAGGCCCGCGCCCTCCGCGCCGGCGCCCGCCACGAGCCGCCTCGCGGGGCGGCTACGCCGCGGCCCCGCCACCCGCACGGCGGTGTTCGACCGCGACCTGTGGCACCCCGTGCAGCACGTGACCACGGGGCTGGTGCGCGTCGTCGGGCGCGCGCTCGGCCGCTGAGCGCGGCGGCGTGTCACGACGCGAGCTCGTCGTGCTCGGCACCGCGAGCATGGTGCCCACGCGCACCCGCAACCACAACGGGTACGTGCTGTTCTTCGACGACGCGGCGATCCTGTTCGACCCGGGGGAGGGCACGCAGCGACAGATGACGCTCGCGGGGGTGTCCGCCACCGACCCCACCCGCATCGCGATCACCCACCTGCACGGCGACCACTCC
The DNA here is from genome assembly GCA_026934365.1 of Isoptericola sp. QY 916. Classification (GTDB taxonomy): domain Bacteria; phylum Actinomycetota; class Actinomycetes; order Actinomycetales; family Cellulomonadaceae; genus Isoptericola; species Isoptericola nanjingensis. The sequence continues at coordinate 5,412 of JADHZE010000232.1, forward strand.
CTCGGCCTCGCGGGCGTCGTGCAGCGCCTGTCGGGGGACCAGGTGCGCCACACCGTGCCGATCTCGTTCCCCGCCTCCGGCGAGCCCTGGGTGCGCCACCTGCTCGACGCCAGCGCCTACGACCACCACGAGCGGGTCGCGCTGCAGCCCGTGGCCTTCCCCGTCGCGGCGTCGCCCGTGGTGACGCTGCCCCGCGTGGACGGCGAGCGCGGCGCCGGCAGTGACACGAACGGCGCGCCGGTCCTCACCGCGCGGCCGCTGGACCACCGCGTCGACGCCGTCGGCTACCGCCTCGACGAGCCGGACGGCGTGTCCCTGGACCCGGCGGCGCTCGCGGCCGCGGGC
>JADHZE010000233.1 GCA_026934365.1 Isoptericola sp. QY 916
GTGGGGTGGGCCTTTCGTGAATGGGTGTCCGGCGGCGTCCTACTCTCCCACCCCCTCGCGAGGGCAGTACCATCGGCGCTGAAGGGCTAAGCTTCCGGGTTCGGAATGGGACCGGGCGTTTCCCCGACGCTATGACCGCCGTAACAGTATCGAGTTTTCGGGGTGACCCCTTGCCTGCCACCAGGTTGGTATCTGGTGGTGGTGGGGGTGGTGCCCGTTTCTCGGGAACCGCACAGTGGACGCGAAGCAGTGTTATTGACCAAACAGTGTTTGGTGGGTGTGTGAAGTTGTTGGCTTATTAGTACCGGTCAGCTCCGACAGTCTTTAGTCCTGTCTTCCACATCCGGCCTATCTACCCAGTGGTCTAGCTGGGTGCCTTCACCCCGCAAGGGGGATGGAAACCTCATCTTGAAGCAGGCTTCCCGCTTAGATGCTTTCAGCGGTTATCCCTTCCGAACGTAGCTAACCAGCCGTGCTCCTGGCGGAACAACTGGCACACCAGAGGTTCGTCCGTCCCGGTCCTCTCGTACTAGGGACAGCCCTTCTCAAGTTTCCTGCGCGCGCAGCGGATAGGGACCGAACTGTCTCACGACGTTCTAAACCCAGCTCGCGTACCGCTTTAATGGGCGAACAGCCCAACCCTTGGGACCTACTCCAGCCCCAGGATGCGACGAGCCGACATCGAGGTGCCAAACCATGCCGTCGATATGGACTCTTGGGCAAGATCAGCCTGTTATCCCCGGGGTACCTTTTATCCGTTGAGCGACGGCGCTTCCACAAGCCACCGCCGGATCACTAGTTCCGACTTTCGTCCCTGCTCGACCTGTCGGTCTCACAGTCAAGCTCCCTTGTGCACTTGCACTCGACACCTGATTGCCAACCAGGCTGAGGGAACCTTTGAGCGCCTCCGTTACATTTTGGGAGGCAACCGCCCCAGTTAAACTACCCACCAGGCACTGTCCCTGATCCGGATTACGGACCGAGGTTAGATGGTCGATATGGCCAGAGTGGTATTTCAACGATGACTCCACCCGACCTGGCGGCCGGGTTTCACAGTCTCCCACCTATCCTACACAAGCCACACCGAACACCAATACCAAGCTATAGTAAAGGTCCCGGGGTCTTTCCGTCCTGCTGCGCGTAACGAGCATCTTTACTCGTAGTGCAATTTCGCCGAGCTCGCGGTTGAGACAGCGGAGAAGTCGTTACGCCATTCGTGCAGGTCGGAACTTACCCGACAAGGAATTTCGCTACCTTAGGATGGTTATAGTTACCACCGCCGTTTACTGGGGCTTAAATTCTGGGCTTCACCGAAGTTGACCCGTCCTCTTAACCTTCCAGCACCGGGCAGGCGTCAGTCCGTATACATCGTCTTGCGACTTCGCACGGACCTGTGTTTTTAGTAAACAGTCGCTTCTCCCTGGTCTCTGCGGCCCTCCCCGCTTCCCACCGCAAGGGTGTTCACGGATCGGGCCCCCCTTCTCCCGAAGTTACGGGGGCATTTTGCCGAGTTCCTTAACCACGATTCGCTCGATCGCCTTGGTATTCTCTACCTGACCACCTGAGTCGGTTTGGGGTACGGGCGGCTAGAACCTCGCGTCGAGGCTTTTCTTGGCAGCAGAGGATCACCCGATTCCCGCATACGCGGTCACTATCAGTTCTCACCCTATGTGCTTCGCGGATTTGCCTACGAAGCGGGCTACAACCTTGGACGTGGACTACCATCGCCACGCCGGGCTACCTTCCTGCGTCACCCCTGTTAACACGCTTACCTACTACCGGTTCGGGTCCCACGCCGCGCCACCGGTGAGATCCCGAAGGATCTCGGTGGTGGTCTGGGATGGTTAGCATCACCGGGCTCGGTATGGGCGGTTCTTCGCCGGTAGGAGAATATCAACTCCTTGTCCATCGACTACGCCTGTCGGCCTCGCCTTAGGTCCCGACTTACCCAGGGCGGATTAACCTGGCCCTGGAACCCTTGGTCATTCGGCGGACGGGTTTCTCACCCGTCATTCGCTACTCATGCCTGCATTCTCACTCGTGTGGGCTCCACCACTAGGTCACCCTGCAGCTTCACTGCCCACACGACGCTCCCCTACCCACCCACACACCTGAACACCAATCAAGTTGGTGCTGGGCTAACGTGTGAGTGCCACGGCTTCGGCGGTGTACTTGAGCCCCGCTACATTGTCGGCGCGGAATCACTTGACCAGTGAGCTATTACGCACTCTTTCAAGGGTGGCTGCTTCTAAGCCAACCTCCTGGTTGTCTGTGCAACTCCACATCCTTTCCCACTGAGCACACGCTTAGGGGCCTTAGCCGATGATCTGGGCTGTTTCCCTCTCGACTACGAAGCTTATCCCCCGCAGTCTCACTGCCACGCTATGTCTTACCGGCATTCGGAGTTTGGCTGACGTCAGTAACCTGGTAGGGCCCATTAGCCATCCAGTAGCTCTACCTCCGGCAAGAAACACGTGACGCTGCACCTAAATGCATTTCGGGGAGAACCAGCTATCACGAAGTTTGATTGGCCTTTCACCCCTAACCACAGGTCATCCCCTCAGTTTTCAACCTAAGTGGGTTCGGTCCTCCACGCCGTCTTACCGGCGCTTCAACCTGCCCATGGCTAGATCACTTCGCTTCGGGTCTAGACCCGGCGACTGTACCGCCCTATTCGGACTCGCTTTCGCTACGGCTTCCCCACACGGGTTAACCTCGCCACCGAGCACTAACTCGCAGGCTCATTCTTCAAAAGGCACGCCGTCACCCCTGCTAAGGAGGCTCCGACGGATTGTAGGCACACGGTTTCAGGTACTATTTCACTCCCCTCCCGGGGTACTTTTCACCTTTCCCTCACGGTACTAGTCCGCTATCGGTCACTAGGTAGTATTTAGGCTTAGCAAGTGGTCTTGCCAGATTCACACGAGATTTCTCGGGCCCCGTGCTACTTGGGATCCCCTCAACCAGGCCGCACCATTTCGTCTACGGGACTCACACCCACTACGGTCCGCCTTTCAATGCGGTTCGACTATGACACGGCTTTCTTACTGGCTACCAGACTGTCAGATCTGGTCAGAAGGTCCCACAACCCCGCATGTGCAACGCCTGACAGCTTGACACACACACGGTTTGGCCTCATCCGCTTTCGCTCGCCACTACTCACGGAATATCTCTTCCTGTCGGTACTGAGATGTTTCACTTCCCGACGTTCCCCCCTACACCCTATGTATTCAGATGCAGGTGACTGGGCATGACCCCAGCCGGGTTCCCCCATTCGGACACCCTCGGATCACAGCTCGTTTGCCAACTCCCCGAGGCTTATCGCAGGCTACCACGTCCTTCTTCGGCTCCTAGTGCCAAGGCATCCACCCTGTGCCCTTAAAAACTTCGACACACTACAATATTTCACAGAGATCAGAAAACCCGTCCCCCACCCCTTCAAAGAAGAAGACGAGGAACAAGTACTGAACATCTGGGATGCTCGCGTCCACTGTGCAGTTCTCAAGCAACGGACGACCCGCAGACACCCGGCACGCCTACCCCCACCAAGGGAGCGGTTCACACCAGCCCACGACCCGTATCCATCAAGACCACCCACCACCCCACCCGCCCCACCCACAAGGAGAGAGACGAACAAGGACCGGCCGATTGCCTCAGGACCCAACAGTGTGCTCGCGAACCAGACCAACCCCCCACCACCAGCGTTCCCCCACCCGACCCCGAAGAGTCCGACCCCGAAGAGCCTGGCCCCGAAGAGCCATGGTGCGTACTAGCCGGCCAGCGAAGCGCCGAACCGATCCTTCTAGTCAATGTTCCACCCGTGAGCAACCACCAGACACTCAATCGGTGCCTCAGATGGTCTGCCTGACCCCCACCCCACCACCGAACCCACCAGAAGACCTGGCAGACGAGGCAATGAAGCGACGCACGAAGCGCCACAGGGGGTATCAGATGCTCCTTAGAAAGGAGGTGATCCAGCCGCACCTTCCGGTACGGCTACCTTGTTACGACTTAGTCCCAATCGCCAGTCCCACCTTCGACCACTCCCCCCGGAAAACCGGTTGGGCCATGAGCTTCGGGTGTTACCAACTTTCGTGACTTGACGGGCGGTGTGTACAAGGCCCGGGAACGTATTCACCGCAGCGTTGCTGATCTGCGATTACTAGCGACTCCGACTTCATGGGGTCGAGTTGCAGACCCCAATCCGAACTGAGACCGGCTTTTTGGGATTCGCTCCACCTTACGGTATCGCAGCCCTCTGTACCGGCCATTGTAGCATGCGTGAAGCCCAAGACATAAGGGGCATGATGATTTGACGTCATCCCCACCTTCCTCCGAGTTGACCCCGGCAGTCTCCCATGAGTCCCCGGCATAACCCGCTGGCAACATAGGACGAGGGTTGCGCTCGTTGCGGGACTTAACCCAACATCTCACGACACGAGCTGACGACAACCATGCACCACCTGTGCACCGACCTTACGGGGCACCCATCTCTGAGTGTTTCCGGTGCATGTCAAGCCTTGGTAAGGTTCTTCGCGTTGCATCGAATTAATCCGCATGCTCCGCCGCTTGTGCGGGCCCCCGTCAATTCCTTTGAGTTTTAGCCTTGCGGCCGTACTCCCCAGGCGGGGCACTTAATGCGTTAGCTGCGGCACGGAACTCGTGGAATGAGCCCCACACCTAGTGCCCAACGTTTACGGCATGGACTACCAGGGTATCTAATCCTGTTCGCTCCCCATGCTTTCGCTCCTCAGCGTCAGTTGCGGCCCAGAGACCTGCCTTCGCCATCGGTGTTCCTCCTGATATCTGCGCATTCCACCGCTACACCAGGAATTCCAGTCTCCCCTACCGCACTCTAGTCTGCCCGTACCCGATGCAAGCCCGAGGTTGAGCCTCGGGATTTCACACCAGACGCGACAGACCGCCTACGAGCTCTTTACGCCCAATAATTCCGGACAACGCTTGCGCCCTACGTATTACCGCGGCTGCTGGCACGTAGTTAGCCGGCGCTTCTTCTGCAGGTACCGTCACTTGCGCTTCTTCCCTGCTGAAAGAGGTTTACAACCCGAAGGCCGTCATCCCTCACGCGGCGTCGCTGCATCAGGCTTGCGCCCATTGTGCAATATTCCCCACTGCTGCCTCCCGTAGGAGTCTGGGCCGTGTCTCAGTCCCAGTGTGGCCGGTCGCCCTCTCAGGCCGGCTACCCGTCGACGCCTTGGTAGGCCATCACCCCACCAACAAGCTGATAGGCCGCGAGCCCATCCCCCACCGAAAAACTTTCCAACCCACACCATGCGATGCAGGCTCATATCCGGTATTAGACCCCGTTTCCAAGGCTTATCCCGAAGTGGAGGGCAGGTTGCTCACGTGTTACTCACCCGTTCGCCACTGATCCATCCCAGCAAGCTGGGACTTCACCGTTCGACTTGCATGTGTTAAGCACGCCGCCAGCGTTCGTCCTGAGCCAGGATCAAACTCTCCGTAAAAGAAGAGAAACACCACGAACCCCCGAAAGAGCCCGCAGCATTCAACGATACTGGCCAGACCAAGCTGAACTGCTCAGTCCGATCCAAAGGAACCACAAAGGGTTCAAAAATTTGGCATTGACTATCAAACACACTGTTGAGTTCTCAAACAACCGACGCACACCGCAGAACCAGAACCACTCTCAGTTCCGACCCCGCCGGGGCAACCCCTCAAACTTAC
>JADHZE010000234.1 GCA_026934365.1 Isoptericola sp. QY 916
CCGCGCCCGGCGGCGCGGGTCGAGGGCCCGCGGGAGCACCTGCGGCTGCCGGGCGACGGCGCGGGGCCGTCGATGGCGGTGCGCCTGGGCACCCTGCTGTCCTCGCGCGCGCCGGGGGCGCGGGCGGGCGGCGTCGATGCCCGCGGGACCGACGTCGTCAAGGTCAAGGCAGGGCCGCTGAGCGTGGTCGCGATGGGCCGCTGCGGTTCCGGGCGCGTCCCGGAACCGGGGGAGCGGGCCGTGCGCCTCGGCGATCCGGCCGCGGGGCGCTTCGTCGAGGCCGTGGTGGCGGGCGGCGTCCTGGTCGGCGCGACGTGCGTGGGCGACCCTCGCGTGGCCGCCGACCTCACCGCCGCCTACACCCGCCGCACCCCCGTGCCCGCCGACCCGGCGTTCCTGCTGCTCACGCCCGTCATGCCGGCTGCCGAGCCGGCGTCCAGCCCCGAGCACATGCCCGACGACGCCACCGTCTGCCGCTGCAACGGCGTCACGAAGCACGACATCGCGGCCTGCGTGGCCGACGGCGCGACGACGCAGGACGACGTCGCCCGCGCCACGCGCGCCACCACCGGCTGCGGCAGCTGCACCGAGGCCGTGTGCGGGTTGGTGGAGTGGCTGTCGACCGCGCGGCAGGCGCGGTCGAAGACGGAGGGACAGGAGGCCGGGGAGGTCCACTCGAGCGTGTAGCGGAAGAACCGCCGCAGCCGACGTCGAGCACGCGGCGTCTCCGGCGCGGCAGGCGGCGCAGGATCCAGCCGTGGACGCGGTCGTTGTGGCTCCACGGAATCCGGTCGTTGAGCCGGCCGAGCCGTCGGCCGACGGAGCGGACCAGCGGGTTCGTCGTCGTACGCCGATCGAGCTGCGTCGTCGGCATCGTCGTCGGCATGGCCGGCGAGGGTAGCGTCACGACCGTGCCGAACCTCGTCCTGCTGTGCGGCCCCGCCGGCGCGGGCAAGTCCACGCACGCCCGCCGCTACGCGGCCGACGGCTACGCGGTCGCGTCCGTCGACGAGCTCGCGTGGGCGGCCGGGCACCCGGCGGTGCACCCGCTGCCCGCCGGCGCGGCCCGCCGGGTGGCGGACGCGCTGCGGTCCCGGGTCGCGACGCTCCTCGAGGAGGGGCGCGACGTCGTCGTCGACTCGTCGTTCTGGTCCCGCGCGTCCCGGGACGAGTACCGGGCGCTCGGCGCGGCGCACGGCGCGGACACGCTGGTCGTCCACGTCGACACGCCGCGCGACGTCGCCCTCGCGCGCGTCGCCGCCCGGGCCGCCGCGCACCCGCACGACGTCGTCCTGACCCCCGAGGTCGCGGCGGCGTACCACGACGGCTTCGAGGTCCCGACGCCCGACGAGGGCCCGCTGGAGACCGTCCGCGGGATGTGACCTTCGAGCACGGGATCTGTACCGCGATGAGGTCCCATGGCGATACAGATCCCGTGCTCGACAGGGACAGGACGGTTCTCTCGCGCGGCATGTTTCGCGCGTGAGGCAGATGTTCCCGTGAGGTAACCGTGGCCTGACGGCCGCGACACGGCGGCTTCCTAGCGTCAGCGCCATGAACGAGACGCAGGGCACGCCCCCCAGCACCCGGCCGGACCCGCGGCACGTCGTCGTCGTGGGCGGCGGCATGGTCGCGCAGCGCTTCGTCGAGGCGCTGCGGGCGCGCGACGACGCCGGCGCCTGGCGCGTGACCGTCTTCGCGGAGGAGCCGCGCAAGCCGTACGACCGGGTCGGGCTCACGCGCTACTTCGAGGTGCGCGACGCCGAGGAGCTCACGCTCGGCGACCCGGCGCTGTGGGACGACCCGCTGGTCGACCTGCACCGGGACTGCGCCGTCGCGTCGATCGACCGTGCCGCGCAGACCGTGACCGACCGCCTCGGCCGCGTGCACGCCTACGACGAGCTGGTGCTCGCGACGGGCTCGAGCGCCGCGATGCCGCCCATCGACGGCAACGACCTGCCCGGCGTCTTCGTGTACCGCACCATCGACGACGTCGCGGCGCTGCGCGGCTGGGTCGAGTCCAAGCGCGAGGCGGGGCGCGTCGAGACGCGGGGCGGCGTGGTCGAGCGGCCGGTGCGCGGCGCGGTCGTCGGCGGCGGCCTGCTGGGGCTGGAGGCCGCGGGCGCGCTCAAGGCGCTCGGCGCGCAGGCCACGGTGATCCAGTTCGGCACGCACCTCATGGACGTGCAGATCGACCTGGGCGGCGGGCACGCGCTCAAGCGGCTCATCAACGACAAGGGCATCTCGGTCCGCACCGACACCGCGACCAAGGCGATCCGCCCGCACCGCCGTACCGGGCACGTGGGCCGCATGGACTTCGCCGACGGCGGCCGGCTCGACGTGGACGTCGTCGTGATGGCCACGGGCGTGCGGCCCCGCGACGAGCTCGCCCGCGCGGCAGGCCTGGAGGTCGGCGAGCGCGGCGGTGCCGTCGTCGACCTCACCTGCCGCACGGCCGACGCGCACGTCTGGGCGATCGGCGAGGTCGCCTGCATCGAGGGCCGCTGCCTCGGCCTGGTGGCACCGGGCAACACGATGGCGGAGGTCGTGGCCGACCGGCTGCTCGGGGGCGAGGCCACGTTCCCCGGCGCGGACACGGCGACCAAGCTCAAGCTCTCGGGCGTCGACGTCGCGAGCTTCGGCGACGCGCACGGCCGCACCGAGAAGTCGGTCGAGATCGTGTGGGCCGACCCGCTGCGCGGCGTCTACAGCAAGCTCGTGATGGCCGACGACGCGCGCACCCTGCTGGGCGGCGTCTTCGTCGGCGACGCCGGGCCGTACGCGTCGCTGCGCCCGATGCTCGGCGCGGAGCTGCCGGGAGACCCGTCGGCGTTCCTGCTCCCCGAGGGCGCGGTCGGCGCGCCCACGCTCGAGCTGCCCGACGACGCGAACGTCTGCTCCTGCAACAACGTCTCGGCGGGCACGATCCGCGGTGCGGTGACGGAGCACGACTGCACCGACGTCGCCGGCGTCAAGGCGTGCACGCGGGCCGGCACCACGTGCGGCGCCTGCCTGCCGCTGGTCACCAAGCTGACGAAGACGGAGCTGGCCAAGGCCGGCGTCGAGGTGAGCAACGCGCTGTGCGAGCACTTCGAGCTCTCCCGCGCCCAGCTCTTCGACGCCGTGCGCGTGGCCGACCTGCACACGTTCAGCGAGATCATCGCCCGGTTCGGGCGGGTGCCCGACGGCGCGAGCGACGCCGGCCGTGGCTGCGACATCTGCAAGCCGACCGTGGCCTCGATCCTGGCCAGCCTCGGCAACGGGCACATCCTCGCGGGCGAGCAGGCCACCCTGCAGGACACCAACGACCACATGCTCGCCAACATGCAGAAGGACGGGACGTACTCGGTCGTCCCGCGCATGCCGGGCGGCGAGGTGACGCCGGAGGGGCTGATCGTCGTGGGGCAGGTCGCGAAGGACTTCGGCCTCTACACGAAGATCACCGGCGGGCAGCGGATCGACATGTTCGGCGCCCGCGTCGAGCAGCTCCCGGAGATCTGGCGGCGGCTCGTGGACGCCGGCTTCGAGTCCGGGCACGCGTACGGCAAGTCGCTGCGCACCGTGAAGTCGTGCGTCGGGTCCACCTGGTGCCGGTACGGGGTGCAGGACTCCGTGGGCATGGCCGTCGAGCTCGAGCTGCGCTACCGCGGCCTGCGCTCTCCGCACAAGCTCAAGCTCGGCGTCTCCGGCTGCGCCCGCGAGTGCGCGGAGGCCCGCGGCAAGGACGTCGGGGTCATCGCCACCGACCAGGGGTGGAACGTCTACGTGGGCGGCAACGGTGGCCAGACGCCGAAGCACGCGCAGCTCCTCGCCGAGAACCTCTCGTCCGCCGAGCTGCTGCGCACCGTTGACCGCTTCCTCATGCTGTACATCCGCACCGCCGACCGGCTGCAGCGCACCGCGCCGTGGGTGGAGGAGTACGAGGGCGGGCTCGAGGCGATCCGCCAGGTGGTGATCGAGGACTCCCTCGGCATCGGCGCGGATCTCGACGCCGCGATGGCGCAGCACGTGGAGGGGTACGAGGACGAGTGGAAGGCCGTGCTCGACGACCCGGAGAAGCTGGCCCGGTTCGGCTCCTTCGTCAACGCCCCGACCACGCCCGACCCGGCGCTCGCGTACGTGCCCGAGCGCGGGCAGAAGCGCCCGGCCACCGCGGACGAGGTCGCCTCCGGCACCGCCGACCCCGACCTCGTCTCCGCCCTCACCAGCCCCGTCCTCGTCGCCGGCCCCACCCTGGAGGTGCGCGCATGACCGCCCTGACCCCGAGCCCCACCGCCACGACCCTCGTCGACGGCCCCGGCTGGACCGCCGTCTGCCCGCTGGGCGCGCTGGCCCCCGAGCGCGGCGCCGCCGCCCTGGTGACCGGCTCGGACGGCGAGGAGCTGCAGGTGGCGCTGTTCCGCCTGCTCGACGGCACGGTCTGCGCCGTGCAGCAGCTGGACCCGTACTCGGGCGCGAACGTCATGTCGCGCGGCATCGTCGGCACCCGCGGCGGCACGCCCACCGTGGCGTCCCCGGTGTACAAGCAGGTCTTCGAGCTGCACACGGGTCGCTGCCTCGACGCGGCGGGCAAGGAGCCCCGCGCGGGGCTGGCGGGGGACCTCGCGTCGTACCCGGTCGTCGTGTCCGGCGGCGTCGTGCACGTGGGGATCGGATGACGACGCGGGACGCGGCCCCAGGCCGCGTCACCCTGGTCGGCGCCGGCCCGGGCGCCGCAGACCTGCTCACGTACCGCGCGTGGCGCGCGCTGACCACGGCCGACGTCGTCGTCACCGACCGGCTGGTGCCGCGCGAGGTCCTCGACGACCTGGGCCCCGGCGTCGAGGTCGTCGACGTCGGCAAGACGCCGGGCCGGCACACGCTGCCGCAGGAGGAGATCGACGCGCTGATCGTGGCGCGCGCGCTCGCCGGCCAGCGCGTGGTGCGCCTCAAGGGCGGCGACCCGTTCGTCTTCGGCCGCGGCGGTGAGGAGGTCGCGGCCTGCCGTGCCGCCGGGGTGCCGGTCGAGGTGGTGCCCGGGGTCTCGTCCGCGCTCGCCGCGCCCGCGCTGGCCGGGGTGCCGCTGACGCACCGCGGCACGACGACGGCGTTCCACGTCGTCACGGGCCACACCCGCGACGGCGCGGCGGGCGGCGACGTGCTCGACGACGTCTCCGTCGCGTGCGTGACCTCGCGGGCGGCGACGCTGGTCGTGCTCATGGGCGTGGCCGCGCTGCCCGGGATCGTCGCCCGCCTGCTGGACGCGGGCGCCGCGCCGGGGACGCCCGTCGCTATCGTGGAACGAGGTTCGCTGCCCGACCAGCGGGTCACGCGCGTCGCCCTCGACCTGGCCGCCAAGCGTGCCGAGGAGGTCGGGGTCCGCGCGCCGGCCGTGGTCGTGATCGGCGACGTGGCCCACGAGGAGCTGCTGGAGGTCGCGCGTGACGCAGGAGGAGCCGCAGGGCAGGTCGGTGGCTGATACCGCGCCGGGCCCCCGGCCGGCGCTGGGCCAGGTGATGGCGGGCTGCACGGTGCTGGTCACGGCCGACCGCCGCTCGGGCGAGCTGGCCGCCGCCCTGGAGCGCCGCGGCGCCTCGGTCCGGCACGCTCCGGCGCTGAGCATGATCCCGCACGTGGACGACGACGCCCTGATCGCGGCGACGCGCGCCCTCGTCGCCGACCCGCCGGACGTCGTCGTCGCGACCAACCTCGG
>JADHZE010000235.1 GCA_026934365.1 Isoptericola sp. QY 916
CCGGCCGCGACGAGCGCTCGCAGCGCGGCGAGCCGCATCTCGGGGGTGTCGTTGGCCATGGGGAAGTTGAGCGTGGATGCGACCTTGACGCCGGTGCCCGCGAGCACGTCCTTCGCCAGCGGCACCCAGTACGGCGCGATCATCGCGGCGTCGAAGCCGTAGGCGGCGCACGTCTCGAGGTGCTTCGTCACGCCGTCGCGCGTGAGGTCGGGGTTGACGTTCGTGTACTGGATCGCCCGGGCGACCTGCGCCGGGTCGGTGAAGTCGAGGGTCATGCGGTTCTCCTGGACAGGTGCGAGACGAGTGGGAGGCGAGGGGGAGACCGGTGGGTGGGCGGGTCAGCCCTTGACCGCGCCGGCGGACAGGCCGCTCATGACGTGGCGCTGCATGAGGACGAAGATGAGCAGGATCGGGACCACCGCCAGCAGCAGGGTGGGGAAGACGATCTCGTAGTTGGTCGTGTACGAGGACACGGCCGCGTACACGCCGGTGGTGATGGTCCGGAACGACGACCCGGGCCCGAGGATGAGCTGCGGGCTGACGAAGTCGTTCCAGGCGCTGAGCGCGTTGAGGATGAACGCCGTCGCGACGATCGGCTTCATGAGCGGGAACACGATCCGCCACAGCACGCGCTGCTGGCTCGCGCCGTCGATCGCCGCGGCCTCGTCGAGCGAGCGCGGCAGCATGCGGATGTACCCGGTGAAGATGAACAGGGTGAACGGGATCATCGTCGACGACATGAAGAGCACCAGGCCCGGCAGGGTCCCCATGAGGTGCAGCGCCTTCAGCACGAAGATCGCGGGCACCAGGATGATCTGCGCCGGGATGAACATGCCCGCGACGAAGAACATCAGCAGCACCCGGAACAGGACCGTCGGGGTCCTGGCGATGACGTACGCCGTGGGGACGGAGACCCCGATCGCGACGACGTTGCACGCGACGACCAGGAACAGCGTCACCGCGTAGCCGGAGACCACCGGGAAGTTGGGGTTGGTCCACGCGTCCTGCAGGAACTGGGTCGTGGCCGTGGCCGGGTCGAACCCGAGCGGCGACAGCAGGATCTCCTGCTGCGGCTTGAACGCGTTGACGACGACGATGTACAGCGGCACGAGCATCGCGACCGACAGGACGGCGATCGCCCCGTTCCGCAGGGTCGTGCGCGTCCGCGCCGACCGGCTGCCGGACAGGCTCATGACAGCGCCTCCGCTCCCTCTTCGGCGCGCCTGCGCAGCGCGATGATCGTGAACGACAGGATCCCGGCGACGACGATGAGCAGCATCGCCTGCGCGCACGCCAGCCCCACCTTGTTGTTGGCGAAGGACACGGCGAGGATCTCGTAGGCCCAGGTCTGCGTGGCGTCCCCGGGGCCGCCGTTGGTGAGGCCGAGGACGACCTCGTAGACCTTGAGCAGCGACAGCACCGACGTCACGATCGTCACCGTCACGGTGGGCGCGAGCGCCGGCCACGTGACGTGCTGGAACACCTGCACGCGGCCGGCGCCGTCGAGCGTCGCCGCCTCCTGGAGGTCGGCGGGCACGGCCTGCAGGCCCGCCAGGTACAGCACGAGCTGGACGCCGAGCTGGGCCCACACGATGACGGCGATCATCGTGGCGAGCGCCCAGTCAGGGTCGGACAGGAACGGCAGGGTCGACCGGCCCGACCCGGTGAGCAGGTTGTTCACCGCGCCCTGCGGGCCGAGGATCGCCTGCCACAGGAAGCCCACGATGAGGGCCGACAGCACGTGCGGGTAGAACATCACGGCCCGCGCGAACGCCGTGAACGGGGTGGTCCGCCGCAGCAGGAGGGCCAGGCCCAGCGCGATCACGTTGACGCCGAACGCGCCCACCACCGCGATGACCCCGGTGACCCACAGCGACGAGTGCATGTCGCCCGTCGGGTCGGTGAAGATCCGCGTGTAGTTCTCCAGCCCGACCCACTCGGGCGCCTGGGTCGGGATGCCGTTGTACTCGGTGAACGAGTAGTAGACGGCGTACCCGACCGGCACCACCATGAGACCGATGTAGACCAGCGCCGCCGGGACCGTCATCAGGCCCCGGCCCAGCGCACCCCTTCTCCCCAGCACGCGTGCCGTCCTCGCTCGAGCCATGTCAGCCCGCTGCCTCCGCGTCGTACCACGCCGTGAGCTGGCCCGCGGCGTCCGCGGGCGACGTGCCCTGCCACAGCCCCTGCGCGACCTCGGTGAACTTCTCGTTGAACCCGGCGACCGGCAGGGCGAAGTCGCCCACCGTCTGGTTGCCGGGCACGACGAACGACGGCGCGGCGTCGAGCAGCTCCTGGACCAGCCCCGCGTACTCGTTCGCGCTCGCGTCCAGGCCCTCGCGGTTGAAGTTGTCCATCTCCGCCTGGGTGGCGATCGCGTCCTCGTCCGTCACGAGGTACTCCACGAGCTGCGTGGCGGCGTCCTTGGCCTGCGTCCCGTTCCAGACCATGTACGGGAACGCCATCGTGGCGCCCATCGGCGCGGGCTGGTCCGCGGCGTCGTCGACGGGCGGCGCGAAGATCCCGACCTCGAACTCGGGCGGCGACGCCGCGAGCGTCGTGGTGAACCACGAGCCCATCGGGTAGATCCCGACGTCGCCGGCGATGAAGTTCGCCTCCTGCGTGCCGCTGTCGGTGGCCACGTCGTCGGCGGTCGTGTAGCCGGCGTCGATCCAGCCGGCCACGTGCTCGAACATCGGCTGGAACTGGTCGCCGAGCGTCGAGGACCCGCCGGCCACGGCCTGCTGCCACCCGGGGGTGCTGAGGTTCTGCTGCGGGTGCCAGATCTCCTGCACCTGGACGCCGGTGGCCCACTCGGAGGCGAAGCCGATCGGCTTCTTCACGCCCTCGTCCTGCAGGGCCTTGAGGGCGGCGTCCATGTCCTCCCAGGTGGCGGGGGGCTCCGTGATGCCGGCCTTCTCGAAGAGGTCCTTGTTGTAGTACAGGAGCGACTGGGCCTGCATACCCACGCCCACCACGTTGATCGCGCCGTCCGTGGAGTACAGGTCGGCCATCGGGGTGCCCTGCGCCCAGTCGAACTCCGACAGGTCGAGGATCTCGGGCGCCGTGTCCTCGGTGGGGAAGATCGACTGGATGACGTCGGGCGCCGTGCCGGCCGCGAGCTGCGTCGGGAACGTCTCGGCGACCGACTGGCCGCTCGGCCCCTCGATCTTGACGTCGATCCCCGTCTCCTCCTCGAAGGGGGCGACGAGCTCGTCCCACTTCGCCTGCGTGAGGTTGTCGGTGATGTTCACGAGCATCCGCACCTGGTCGCCGCCGCCCGAGCTGCCGCCGCCGTCACCGGAGCTGCAGGCCGTGAGGGCGAGGACGGGTACGAGCCCGAGCGCGGAGGCGCCGATCGCCCCGCGCCGAAACCTTGCTGACATCGTTGTCTCCCTGGGTGGGTGCGTCGTCCTCGAGAACGAGGACCACTTGTCATACATGCTACATGTGAGAGGTGGCGTGCCACCAGCCCTTAGCCGAGACGCCCTCGGAACGGGACCGGGCCGACCACGGTGACGTCCGTGGACCGGTCCGAGCCGTCGATCCGGAAGATCCCCTCGTCCGCGACGAAGAACGCCGGCGGCCCGGGATACTCCAGCTCCGCCGGCAGCGGCTCCTTGTCCGTCCAGGCGAAGAACGACCGCGCGAACGTGTCGCGGTCCTTGCGGCCGAAGATGCTGAGATCCCCGGCCGTGTACGGGCTGAGGATGCACCAGTGCACGCCGTCCTCGGCCCAGAACGCCCGGTCCGACAGGATCACCGCCTGCCGGTCGGGGTCCGCGAACACGGCGTCCCAGAACGTCGCGTCGACGTCACCCCGGGCCAGCGCGTGACGGGCGAGGAAGAGCAGGTCGTGCGCGTGCCAGGCGGTGCTCGGCGCGACGTCGGCCTCGTGGTGCCAGCCCGTGGCGGAGACGAACGGGCCCGCGGGCGACTGGTAGTGCGCGTAGGTACGCAGGCACGCGTCGCGGAAGTCGCCCAGCTCGGGCACGTCGACGTCGGCCAGCACCTCCTCGATGCCGTACAGGCTCAGCCCCATCCCTGCGACCAGCATCGGCGTGGTCGACAGCAGGTGCGTGCCGCCCCGCACGTACCAGTAGCGGTGGAACCGCGTGCAGCCCGCGTCGTCCACCCAGGCGGAGCGCGCGACGTGCCGGCAGATCGCCACCGCCTCCTCCAGGAGGTCGGGCCGGCCGAACCGGCGCGCGCCCAGGACGAGCGGCACCACCATGAGCCCGTAGTACTCGGCGGGCTCGAGGATGCCGCCGCCCTCGCGGTCGGTCGGCTGACGGAAGACACCCACGGACTCGCCGTCGGGCACCCCGCGCACGTGGCTGAGGCGCACCAGGGCGTCGAGGTCGTCCTCGAGCTCGGCGGCGTAGACGTCGACGCCGCTCAGCTCCTCGTACCGCAGCTTGGCCCAGACCCGCGCGTACTCCTGGTTCACCGTGCCGTCGGGCGTCGGGCGTCCGCCGCCGTAGACGCGGCAGGCGTCGAGGTCGCGCCGGACGGCCGCGAGCACCTCGGCGCGCTCGTCCTCGGGCAGGAGGTGCCCGGCGTGCCGCAGCCCCTCCAGCAGGCCGAGGCAGCCCACCATATTGTGGATCAGGCCCGCGGTGGCCGACTCCCCCACCTGGAACCCGATGTGGCGGAACTGCCCGTCGTCCTGCACGGTCCGGGCCTGGAAGAGCATCATCCGGCGCCACAGGTCGAGCCCGCGGTCGTCGGGGTACCGGCCGAGCACCTCGCCGAACGCCGCGGTGGCCGGGGCGGAGAACGCCTGGTGACCGCTGGTGAAGTCGACGAACGTCGCCGGGTTGGTGCCCCACACGCTGTGGTTGTGGAAGCCCCGGATCTGTCCCTCGTCGCCCACCCACGTGCGCATCCAGCGCGCGAGCGCCGCGACGTCGGGGCCTGCTTGTCCTGCCGCCATGCGTCCTCCTGCCTCGTTGCTGCGGGTGGCATCCTCGCGCACCTCGGTCGTCACGACGCCACCAGCTCCTCCGTGTGCACGAACGGCAGCCCGCGGGCGAACCGCTCGACCTCCGCCACGACGGAGTCGCCGATCCGGCGCAGCTCCGTGCCCGTGGAGCCCGCGAGGTGCGGGGTGAGCACCACGTTCGGCAGGCTCCACAGCTCGCTGTCCGGCGGGGGCGGCTCGGGGTCGGTGACGTCGAGCACCGCGTCGATCCGGCCGGTGCGCAGCTCGGCGAGCAGCGCCTCGCCGTCGACGACGCCGCCGCGGGCGGTGTTGACGAGGGTGGCGCCGTCGGGCATCAGGCCGAGCACCCGGGCGTCGACCTGCCCCGCCGTCTCGGGCGTGAGCGGCTGGTGCAGGGACAGGACGTCGGCGCGCGCGGCGACCTCGTCGAGACACGCCGCCCGCGCCCCCGGCAGGCCGGGCACCGGGCCGGGCGCCAGCTCCGGGGAGTACAGCAGCACGTCGAGGTCGAACGGCCCCAGCAGCTCGACGACGCGGCGCCCGACCAGCGAGGCCCCGACGATCCCCACCGTGTACCGGGTGCGGAGCACGAGCTGGAACGGCCAGCCCTTCTGCGCGGGGAGGGCGAGCTCGAGAGTCACCG
>JADHZE010000236.1 GCA_026934365.1 Isoptericola sp. QY 916
GGCCGAGCCCACGGACTGGAAGGCCAAGTTCGACGCGCAGCGGGAGATCAACCGCAAGCTCGAGGAGCGCGTGAAGGCCGAGGCCGGCCCGTCGGATGCCGCGCTCCCCGGAGGCCCGCTACCCGTCCCGGCCGCCGAGCCCCTGCCGCCCGTGCCGGCCCCGCACGCTCCCGTGCCTCCGCCGTCCTCGTCGCCGATCCCGGCGCCCGCCCCGAGCCGCGCAACGGGTCTCGACGACGACCGCGACATCACCCGCGAGCGGCCGCCGCTCCCCGACGGAGCCCCGCGCCGCCGCTCGCGCTCGGACCGCTTCACGTCGCGACCGGAGCTCGACGTGCCGTCGCCGGACCTCGGTCGGCAGGACTTCGGTCGGCAGGACGTCGGGCGGGAGGACGTCGGACGGCAGGACTTCGGTCAGGCGTTCGCGGAGGTCGCCGCCCCCGCGTTCGACCTGCCGGTGCCGGAGCCGCGCTGGTCCGGCGTCGAGGACGACCTCCCCCGCCTGCAGGTGCCGCCGCTCGAGCCGCCGCGTCTGCGCACGCCGCCGTCGGACCCGTTGGAGCTCGGCTGGACGCCCGCGCCGCACGACCACGGCTACGACCCGCTCACGTCGCCCGTCCCGCCGCCGCCGGAGCCGCTCGCGGCGTCCGGGTCGTGGGCGCCGCCCGCCGCGGGCGACGACGAGGTGGACCCGGACCTCGTCGCCCTGGCCGGCACGCTGGTGCACCCGACGACGATCGTGTGGTCGCGCCCGCGTCGCCGCCAGTACTTCGAGGCCGTGCTGCACCAGGACGGCGCCATCCAGCTCGCCGACGGCTCCCGCTACTGGCACCCGGACCACGCGGCGTCCGCCGCCTCGGGCTCGCCCACCGCCGACGGGTGGAGCGTCTGGCGCCTCGGCGCCGAGGGCCCGACCCTGATGGACGCCTTCCGGCACCGCTTCGCCTGAGCCTGGGGGCTGTTGTGAGCGTGACGTTGGCCCTGTTTCGGTTGCGAAACAGGGCCAAGATCACGCTCACAACAGGGCGGGGTCAGGGCAGGACGACGATCTTGCCGGTCTGCTCGCCGGCCGCGAGACGCGCCAGCCCCTCGCCGACCCGCGCGAGCGGCACCACCGAGTCGATGACGGGCCGCACGCCGGTGCGGGCGACGAACCGGGTCAGCGCGGCCAGGTCGTCGCGCGAACCCATCGTCACGCCCTGCACCCGGATCTCGTTGAAGAAGACGCGGGTCAGCTCGGCGGGCGGGGCGTCGCCCGACGTCGCGCCGCAGACGACGATCGTGCCGCCCGGCCGCACGGAGCGCACCGAGTGCGCCCAGGTGGCCTGACCGACGGACTCGATCACCGCGTCCACACGGGCCGGCACGCGGGCGCCCGTCTCGACGGCGTGCGCCGCGCCCAGCTCCAGCGCGCGCTCCCGGCGCTCCGCGGAGCGCGAGGTCACCGTCACCTCCAGGCCGGCCGCGGCGCCGAGCACGATCGCCGCGGAGGCGACGCCGCCGCCCGCGCCCTGCACCAGCACCCGGTCGCCGGGGGCGAGGCCGGCGGCGCCGAACAGCATCCGGTAGGCGGTGAGCCAGGCGGTCGGGAGGCACGCGGCCTCCTCCGACGACAGGTCGTCGGGGAGGGGTACCAGGTTGTGGGTCGGCACCGCGACGTACTCCGCCAGCGTGCCGGGGTAGTGCTCCGACAGCAGCGTGCGTCGCTCGGTGGGCCCGACGCCGTGCCCGTCGGCCCCGATCACGCCGTGCAGGAGCACCGGCGTGCCGTCCGCGGCCGTGCCCGCGGCGTCGGTGCCGAGGATCATCGGGAGCTGCTCGGGCCGCAGGCCCACGCCGCGCAGCGACCACAGGTCGTGGTGGTTGAGCGTCGCGGCGCGCACCCGCACGGTGGTCCAGTTCTCCCGCGGCTCGGGCTCGGGGCGTTCACCCACCTCGAGGCCGTCGAGGGGGGAGTCGGGCGAGAACCGGGCGACGGTGGCGGCGAGCATGCGTCCCAACCTACTGTCCCGCCCTCCTGGTGGTCGGCCCGCGCGGACGGACCTGGAGGTCGGGGCCGGAGATGCCCTAGGTTGTCCGCCATGCCTACCGGTGGGGTCGAGGAAGAGCTGGCCGCGGCGCGCGCGGCCGTCGTCGAGCACGCGCAGCAGTCGGCGCGGCGTCAGGTCGCGGGCCGGGAGCTCGCCGCGGCGGAGGAGGCTCTGGCGGACGCGCGGGCCTCGCTCGCCGACGAGGCGGCCGACGTCGCGCGGCTGGAGTCCCTGAGCCTCGCGCGCGTGTGGGCGGGGCTGCGCGGCGACCGCGCGCAGCGCCTCGACGCCGAGCGCGCCGAGCAGCAGGCCGCGGAGTACGTCGCCGCGACGGCGGAGGCGCGGCGGGACGCCGCGGAGCGCGAGGTGCGCGCCGTCGACGCCGGTCTGGCGGCGCTCGGCGACGTGCGGGCCCGGTGGCGCACCGCGCTCGCGGCGAAGGAGGAGTGGGTGCACGGCGCGGGCGGCCCCGGGGCGGCCGAGCTGGCCGCGGTGGCCGAGCAGGTGGGCGGGTGGCGTACCCAGCAGGTCGAGATCGATCAGGCCCAGGCGGCCGCCGAGCGGGTCGCGCGGGCGCTGGCCGCGGCGGAGGTCGAGCTCCGCGGCGCCGACGGCTGGTCCACCTACGACACGTTCTTCGACGGCGGCCTGCTCGCGAGCATGGTCAAGCACGACAAGATGGACCGCGCCGCGGGCCTGCTGCGTGAGGCGGACGGGGCGCTGCGGCACCTCACCGTCGAGCTGGGCGACCTCGGCGAGCAGGGGGTCGGCGGGGTCGGCGTCGACGGGCTCACCCGCACGCTCGACGTCTGGTTCGACAACATCTTCACCGACTGGTCGGTGCGGAACCGGATCGCCGAGGCGCGCGACCGCGTCGCGGCGGCGAGCCGCGCCGTCCACGGGGTCCGGCAGCGCCTCGCCGAGCGGTCCGCGGCAGCCGAGGCGGAGATCGCGGCGCTCGCCGCCCGGCGGGAGAGCCTGCTCGTCGCGTGACGGTCGCCGTCAGGGGGCGCCGACGTCGAACATCCAGGTGATGCCGTACCGGTCGGTCACCTGGCCGTAGAAGTCGCCCCACGGCGCCTTGTCGAACGGCATCGCGTCGCTGCCGCCCTCGGCCAGCTTCGCGTACGCGCCCGCGACGTAGTCGTAGTCCTCCGGCCCGCCGGTCAGCGCGACGGTGACGCCGCTGGTGGGTGCGACGTACGGCATCATCGAGCCGGTGTCGGCGGCCATGAGCGTGAGGCCGGACGGCGTCTCGAGCTGGCCGTGCATGACGAGGTCCTTGTCGGAGTCCGCGATCGGCATGCCCGAGTCGGCCGGCATCCCGCCGAACGTGCTGACGTCGAGCTCGCCGCCGAGCACCGACCGGTAGAACTCGAGGGCCTCGCGGGCCTGGTTCTTGAAGCTGAGATACGGGTTGAGCCGGACCATGGGGGCCTCCAGCAGCGCTGCGGGGTGGCTGGCCGCGCGGGTCGGCGGCCGGTCACCACGCTAGGCACGGCCCCTGACACACGCGCGGGCGGCGGGCACCGCGGGCCGGCGGCGGGTCCCCTCAGAGCATGTCGAGCGGCACGGGGCCGCTGGGCGGCGGGAACGCGGCGTCGAGCTCGGCGAGGTCCTCGGCGCCGAGGCGAAGGTCGCGAGCCGCGGCGTTCTCGCGCACGTGCGCGGCGGACCCGGACCGCGGGATCGCAACGACGCCCTCTCCCGCCAGCACCCACGCGAGCGCGACCTGCGCCGGGGTGGCGCCGTGCCGCCGGGCGACCTTCCGCAGCGCGGGGTCGCCGAGGATGCGCCCCTGCTCCACCGGCGAGTAGGCCATGGCCGCGAGGCCGCGCTCCCGGAGGATGGGGAGCAGGTCGTGCTCCGGCCCACGCCGGGACAGGTTGTAGAGCACCTGGTCGGTCTGGCACGCGCTGCCCAGCCCGCCGGCGACGCCGTCGAGCTCGCGCAGGTCGTCGACGTCGAGGTTGCTGACGCCCCAGCCGAGCACGTCGCCCGCCTGCACCAGCGCGTCGAGGGCGGCCGCCGTCTCCGCCAGCGGCACCCCGCCGCGCCAGTGCAGCAGGTAGAGGTCGAGCCGGTCGGTGCCGAGGCGGCGCAGGCTGGCCCGGCACGCCGCGACCGTGCCGCGGGCGTCGGCGTTCCACGGGTACACCTTGCTGACCAGGACGACGTCGTCGCGTCGTCCGGCGACGGCCTCGCCCACCAGCTCCTCGGCCGCGCCCTCGCCGTACATCTCGGCCGTGTCGATCAGGGTGAGGCCCAGATCGAGGCCGGTGCGCAGCGCGGCCAGCTCGTCGGCGCGGCGGGACGGCGTCTCGCCGAGGAATCAGGTGCCCTGGCCCAGCGCGGGGACCGCGCGACCGTCGGGCAGCGTGACGGTGGTGGTCATACGCCGATCATGCCCCGGCCTCGTCCTCCTCGACGCTCGCGCCGGCGAGGAAGTCGGCGACGATGGGCCCGAGCTGGTCGAACTCGATGAGGAAGCCGTCGTGGCCGAAGTCGGACGTGACGATGCGCAGCGGTTCCGCCCCCGGCACCCAGGCGGCGATGCGGCCCGCCTGCTCCGGCGGGAACAGCCGGTCGGAGTCCACCGCCACGACCAGCGCGCGGGCCGTGATCTGCGACAGCGCCGACTCGACGCCGCCGCGGTCGCGGCCCAGGTCGTGGCTCAGCATCGACTCGGTGAGCACGAGGTAGGAGTTGGCGTCGAAGCGCCGGGCGAGCTTGTCCCCGTGGTGGTCGAGGTACGACTGCACGGCGTACCGGCCGTCCTCGAGCGGGTCCTCGCCGCCCTGGGGCAGCCGCCCGAACCGGACGTCGAGCTCGGCCGCCGTCCGGTACGTCGTGTGCGCGATCTGACGGGCGATGGCGAGCCCGGTGTCCGGGCCGTCGCCGTCGGCGGCGTCGTAGTAGTCGCCGCCGCGCCAGCGCGGGTCCGCCCGGATCGCGCCGAGCTGCGGGTGCGCCCACGCGATCTGGTCGCCCGACGTCTGCGCCGTCGTCGCGATGGCGGCGATGCCGTCCACCGCGATCCCGGCCTCGGGGCCGAGCAGCGCCCACTCCAGCACGCGGAGCCCGCCCATCGACGCCCCGACGACCAGCGACCAGCGCTGGACGCCGAGCTGCCGGGCGAGCTCGATCTCCGCGGCCACCTGGTCGCGCGTGGTGATGCGGGGGAAGCGCCCGCCCCACGGTCGCCCGTCGGGGGCGGTGGACGCCGGCCCCGTGGTGCCCTGGCAGCCGCCCAGCACGTTGGGCGCGACGACGAAGTACCGGTCGGTGTCGATGGGGGCGCCGGGGCCGATCATGTCGGCCCACCAGCCGGCGGTCGGCTGCCCCGGCCCTGCGGGGCCGGTGACGTGCGCGTCGCCGGTCAGCGCGTGCAGCACGAGGACGGCGTTGGAGCCGTCGGGGGCCAGCTCGCCCCACGTCTCGTAGGCCACCCGCACGTCGGGCAGCACGCCGCCCGCCTCGAGCTCGACCGCGCCGACGTCGACGAACGCCCGGTCGGCGGCCGGGTCGCCCTCGCGCCA
>JADHZE010000237.1 GCA_026934365.1 Isoptericola sp. QY 916
CGGTCGCCGGCGGCGACGAGCGCGCCGGCCACGGACGCGGCGGCGTGCCGGGCGAGGTCGAGGGACGTCGGCTCGTCGACGCGCTGCGGGCCGGTGCCGCGCCAGGTGCGCAGGTCGGGGCCGACGTCGTCGCGCGAGTCGACGACGAGCACCGCGGTCGCCTCGGCCGTGGCGTAGGTGCGCCGGACGTACAGGGTGGACAGGTCGGGCGAGCGTCGCGCGGTGGTGTGCCAGTCGATGCGCCGCAGCCGGTCGCCGGGCGCGAAGGGGTGCACGTCGCGCAGCTCGTCGCCGTCGCCGAGCCGCCGGGAGGTGTGCGGACCGGTGAGCCCCCGCAGGCGGCGGGGCACGGGCACGCGACCGAGCGGCATCGCCGTGGGGAGCACGAGCCGGTCGGGCGCGGTGACGGAGACGGGGTCCTCGGTCCTCGCTCCGCCGGCGCCGTAGCCGCGTGCGTCGACGTGGAAGGTGCGCTGTGGGCCGGTGCGCACGGTGCTCAGGGTGAGGGACAGGTCCCGCGGGCCGGCGGCGACCACGACCCCGGCCGTGCGGTGCCCGGGCGCGGAGACCCGCGCGTGCACCAGCTCCGTCCCGGGTGCCGGGTCGAGGCGCAGGACGGCGGTGAGCTCCCCGGGCGCGGCGGCGGCCGAGGTCGGGACGATCACGGCACCGGTGCCCCGTCGCGGTGCGCCCGAGCGCCATGACCCGGGTCGGCCGGCCCACAGCGCGACGAGGAGCGGGGCCACGCCGAGCAGGGCGACGTCGGCCCGGCCCGCCAGCAGTCCCAGGCCGAGCACGAGCACCCCGGTGCCGAGCCCGGCGGCGGCCTGAGGGCTGCGTCGCCAGACGGCCGCGGCCGCCCTCGTGGTGGTGGGCCCGCTCATGCGCTCGTCACCCCCGCCGGCCCACCGTGGCGGGCCCGGGCACGGAGCCGAGGAGCTCGGAGACGACGTCCTGGGCGCGGACCGCCGACGCCCACGCGGTCGGCGTGAGGGTGAGGCGGTGCGCGAGCACCGGGACCGCGACCCGCTTGACGTCCTCGGGCAGCACGAAGTCGCGGCCGTCGAGGACGGCGACCGCGCGGGCCAGGAGCAGGAGGTTCTGCGAGCCGCGGGGCGAGGCACCCACCTCGAGCGCCCCCTGGGTGCGCGTGGCGGCGGCGATGTCGACGCAGTAGCCCGCGACGTCGGGGTCCACCTCGGTCGTCTCGACGCCGGCCTGCATGGCGAGGACGGTCGCGGCGTCGACGACGGGTCGCACGGGGGCCGCCTCCTCGCGCCGCGCGACGCGGCGCAGCAGCACGTCCCGCTCCTGGGCCCGGTCCGGGTAGCCGACCTCGAGCCGGACCATGAACCGGTCGAGCTGCGCCTCCGGGAGCGGGTAGGTGCCCTCGTACTCCACGGGGTTGGAGGTGGCCATGACGTGGAACGGGCGCGGCAGGGGCCGGCTGGCGCCGTCGACCGACACCTGCCGCTCCGCCATCGCCTCGAGCAGCGCGGACTGCGTCTTCGGCGGCGTGCGGTTGACCTCGTCCGCGAGGAAGAGCCCGGTGAACACCGGGCCGGGGCGGAAGACGAACTCGCGGCTCGCGGGGTCGAACACCGACGAGCCCGTGATGTCGCTGGGCAACAGGTCAGGGGTGCACTGGAGCCGCGCGAAGTCGAGGCCGAGGGCGGTGGCCAGCGAGCGTGCGGCGAGCGTCTTGCCGAGCCCGGGCACGTCCTCGAAGAGCACGTGCCCGCCCGCGAGCACGGTGGCCAGGGCGAGCTCGAGGGTGCCGCGCATGCCGACGACGGCCGTCCCGACCTCGTCCAGGACGCGCCGGCCCTGGGCCGCGACCTCGGCGACGGGGAGGGGGTGCACCGGAGTCCTCGGCGTGGGGGCGTCGGGCGGGTCGACGGTCATCTCGGGGGCCTTCCTGCGGGACGGTCGGGGGACGGGGAGGGTGACGGAGCGGTGGCGGGAGCGGTGGTCGTCGGCACCGTGTCGACCGCGCCGATCGTGTCGATCGCGTCGAGCCAGCGGTGCACCTCGACCCTGCTCACCGCGCGGCGGGCGACCAGCCCGTCGACGACGTCGGTGCCGAGGAGCTGCGCGGCCGCGTCGGGGCCGCCGGGCGCGGCGAGGTCGACGCCACGCTCGGCGAGCCGTGCCGCCGCGAGGTCCCGGACCCGGCGCAGCACGCGGTCGCCGACGGCGCCGCTGCGGGTGAACGTGGCCCAGCCCAGCTCGCTGACGTCGTTCCGCGCGCCCTCGCGGCGGTCCTGGATGACGTCCGGCCACGGGGCCTCGTCGCCGTCGTCGAGGCGTCGCCACAGCGCGACGGCCGTCGCGGCCACGACGACGAGCAGCGCGGCGTGCAGCGGGTCGAGCACGCCCGTGAGGATGAGCGCCGCGCAGGCCGCGAGCGCCGGGAGGCCGACGACGAGGAGGGCGCGCAGCGGCGTGGGACGCGGCGGTCGGGTGGGGGTCATGCGTGCGGGGCGGGGTCGAGGGCGCGGGCGATGCGGGAGAGGGCGGTGCGGGCGGCGTGGACGTCGTCGGGGTGCACGGGCCGGTCGGTGAACCGGGCGTGCTGGTAGAGGCGGCGGAGGGTGTCCACGTCGGGGGCGGGGACGGCGCGGCCGTCCTGGCGGCGGGTGGTGAGGAGCCGTGCGGTGAACTCGGTGGCGGTCTGCGCGGGGTCGCGCCGGGTGCCGTGGCGGGCGGCGGCGTCCTCCAGGGCGACCCAGGCGGCGACGACGGCGTCGTGCGGGGTGGCGGCGTCGTCGATGCGGGCGAGGGCGGTCGCGACGGCGTCCTGGAGCTCGGGCAGGGAGAGGTCGGCCATGGTGGCGGTGGTGGCGTGGCCGGGTGCGAGGCCGTCGGCGTCGTCGTCCTCGGGGGTGGCGAGGGCGCGGACGACGCGGCGGGCGAGGAGCCACAGGAGGACGGCGACGAGGAGGGCGCCGGCGACGGAGAGGGCGACGACGATCCAGGTGATGACGTCGTAGGAGGGCGGGGGTTGGTCGCCGGGGACGATCTCGCCGGGCATCTGGGGCTGGACGGGGTCGGAGGCCGCGGGCTGAGGGAGGGCGACGTCGGGGAGCCGGAAGCGCCAGGGGGTGGCGGTGGCGGCGCCGAGCACGACGAGGAGGGCGAGCGCGGCCCCGGCGAGGGGTGCGAGGGCGCGGCGTGCCGCGTGCCGGGTCCGCGTCGGTGGGGCCATGCGCCGACGCTATCGGGTGGCGGGGTCCTCGTGGGTGAGGTGGTCGTGGGTGAGGTGCTCGGCGTGCATGCCGGCGACGGCGGCGGCGACGAAGGCGGCGGGGTCGCCGTCGAGGGAGCGGCCCATGGTGGACAGGCGGGCGGGGGAGCCGCGCAGGGCGTCGAGGAGGGCGGTGTCGGCGGGGACGTCGACGAGGCGGTGCCGGGGGGCGAGGGTGCCGGCCTGGTCGCGGACCTGGCGGGTGAGCTCGGTGCCCCACGGGGCCAGGGACTCGAGGTCGCCGGTGGGGTCGGGGACGGGGACGTCGGCGGCCGCGAGCGCCACGCGCCCGTAGGCGGTGAGGCTGTGGTGGGAGACGCCGCGGTGGCGGTCGCGGGGGTCGGCGCCGGAGACGCGCAGGGAGGCGACGGGGCGGCCGCCGAGGGCGGCGGCGGCGTTGACGGCCTCTCCGGAGGCGACGCCGGAGAAGCCCCACCGGGTGCCGGTGCCGAGGTTGCCGGGGCCTTGGGCGAGGACGACGAGGTCGGCGCCCGTGACGTGGCGGGCGGCGAGGAGGCCGGTGTGCACGGTGACGGCCTCGAGGTCGCCGCCGAAGGCCTGCCCGACGGTGACGGTGGTGTGGAGCCAGCCGGCGTCGCGGAGGGTGGCGACGGTGCGGGAGAACGCGGCGGGCAGGGCGCCGCCGTCGGTCATCACGTAGGCGACGCGGGGGTGGGGCCGGCCGGCGAGGTCGGCGGCGTGGCGGGCGCCGGCGACGACGGCGGGCAGGGCGGAGTGCAGGTCGGCGACGACGACGGGGAGGCCTGCGAGGTCGTCGGCGTCGCGGAGGGTGTCGTGGTGGGCGGACTCCTGCTCGTCGACGCCGAGGACCATGGCCTGCAGGGGGGTGTAGCGGGCCTTGACGAGGTGGCCGGGGCCGGCGTGGGGGTCGGCGGGCAGGGCGGTGGCGTCCCC
This sequence comes from Isoptericola sp. QY 916, assembly GCA_026934365.1. Classification (GTDB taxonomy): domain Bacteria; phylum Actinomycetota; class Actinomycetes; order Actinomycetales; family Cellulomonadaceae; genus Isoptericola; species Isoptericola nanjingensis. The sequence continues at coordinate 4,163 of JADHZE010000237.1, forward strand.
GGCGGGGCCGACGACGAGGGCGTACCCGCCGGTGCCGAGGCCGCGGGCGAGCGCGGAGACGTTGAGGAGCAGGCGGTCGCCGACGTCCGGGTCTCCGACGAGGGTCGTGTAGGCGAGGCCGCGGACCTCCCAGGGCGCGGTGGTGAGGTCGCGCGAGGGCAGGGGGGTGTCGAGGCGGAGGGTGACCTCGCGGGCACCGGTCCAGCCGGCGCCGCGGGCCGTGACGGTGCCGGTGCGCCAGGTGACGTGCCCGGTGGGCGCGTCGTCCCGGGCGTCGCGGGGCGTGCGGGGCTGGGGCTGGTTCGGCGCTGTCGTCACCCACGAGAGGCTACCGGCGACTAGGTTGGTGCCGATGCCTGCGAACCCCGTGGAACCGGCCTCCGGCCCGCCCGTCGCCGCGCCGTCCGACCCTGCGCCGTCGTCGCGGGGCACCCCGCCGGCCGAGCGTCTGCTGAACCTCGTCATCGCGCTGGTGAACACGAGCGCGTCGATGACCAAGCAGCAGGTGCGCGCGGGGGTGGCGGGGTACGGCGACGCGCCGTCGACGGAGGCGTTCGAGCGGATGTTCGAGCGCGACAAGGACACGCTGCGGGCGCTCGGCATCCCGATCGTCACGGTGGACGCGGGCGGGCACAGCGACGAGGTCGGGTACCGGATCGACAACGACGCGTACGCGCTGGGCGCGGTGGACCTGACGCCGGCGGAGCTGGGCGTGGTGGCGCTGGCGGCGCAGCTGTGGTCGGACAAGACGCTGCGCACGGACATGTCGCGCGCGATGACGAAGCTGCGGGCGGCGGGCGCGGGAGAGGTCGCGGGGGACGCGGTGGCCGGGCTGGCGCCGCGGGTGCGGGCGGCGGGCGACGCGTACGTGCCGCTCCTGGAGGCGGTCTCGGAGCGGCGGGACGTGTCGTTCCGGTACCGGGCCGCGAGCACGGGGCAGGAGCTGACGCGGCACGTGGAGCCGTGGCGGATCGCGGCGCGGGGCAGCGGCTGGTACCTGGTGGGCTTCGACCGGGCGCGCGGCGCGGCGCGGGTGTTCCGGCTGTCGCGGATCTCGGGCAAGGTGCGCGTGGGGTCGCAGGCGGGCGCGTTCGACGTGCCCGACGCGGTGGACGTGGACGCCATGCTCGGGGAGCGGGTCGGGGCGCTGCAGCGGGCGCGGCTGGCCGTGGTGCCGGAGCGGGCGCAGGCGCTGCGGGCGCGCGCGGTGCCCGCGACCGACGGCGGTGACGCTGCCGACCATGAGAACGGTGGCGACGGCGGGCGGCGGGGCGGCCGCCGCGACGGGCGGGACCTGCTGGAGGTCGAGTTCCGCAGCCTGTCGGCGTTCGCGGACGAGGTGGCGGGGTACGGGCCCGCGGTCGTGGTGCTGGAGCCGCCGCAGCTGCGCGCGGACGT
>JADHZE010000238.1 GCA_026934365.1 Isoptericola sp. QY 916
ACCTCGGCCGCGCCGGGCACGAGGTTGCGCCCGGCGAGCCGCCAGAGGCCGGGCCAGGAGGCGGCGTCGACCACGTCGCGCCAGGCGACGTCGCGCCGCCGGTAGCCCTCGCGCGCGAGGGCGAGGACGGCGTTGGGCCCGGCGTGCACGTCGCCGTGCACGCCGCGGGTGAGGTGCACGCCCAGGAACGGGAACCGCGGGTCGGGCACGGGGTAGACGAGGCCGCGCACGCGGTCGGCGGCGCGCGGGGCGAGGTCGAAGTACTCGCCGCGGAACGGCACGATGCGGGCCCCGGGGTCGACGCCGCACGCCAGCGCGAGGCGGTCGGCGTGCAGGCCGCCGCACACGACGAGGGCGTCGGCGACCAGCTCGTACCCGGCGTGGGTGCCCACCTCCTCGACGTCGACCCGGACCTGCGTGCCCACCGTCCGGGCGCCGAGCAGCGCGCGGCCGAGCAGCACGACCCCGCCTGCGTCGCGCACCTGGCGCGCGAGGACGGCGCACACGGCGCGGTAGTCGACGACGCCCGTGGACTCGACCCGCAGGGCGCCGACGCACGCGATCTCGGGCTCGTGCTCGCGCGCCTCGACGGGGTCCAGCTCGCGCACGGGCACGCCGTTGGCGGCCCCGCGCTCCGCGAGGGTCCGCAGCCGGTCGCGCTCGCCGGCGTCGGTCGCCACGACGAGCTTGCCGGTGACGGCGACGGGCACGTCGTGCTCTGCGGCGAACCGCGTCATGGAGGCGGCCCCCGCGGTGCCGAGCCGGGCCTTGAGGCTGCCCGGCGCGTAGTACAGCCCGGAGTGGATGACGCCGGAGTTGCGGCCCGTCTGGTGGCAGGAGAGCTCGCGCTCCTTCTCCAGGACGGTCACGTCGTCGCCGCGGCGCGCGAGCCGCGCGGCCGTCGCGAGCCCGATGATCCCGCCCCCGACGACGACGACCCGCATGCTGCCTCCTCCGGCCGGTGGTGGCGGGCCAGGTCCCTGTCCGGCCCGCCGTTCTCAGGATGTCAGCCCCGGTGCGGCGCGGGGAGGGGTTCCCAGGGTGAACGGTGAGGTGAACCCGCCTGCGCCCGCGTCCTCCGGCATAGTGGGAGGAGCGGGGGCGGCCGGCCCGGCCGTCGCGCCTCGCCGACGAGGAGGAGCGGCCATGACTCACGACGACGGCACGCAGCCGGACCCTGGCGAGCCGCGGCCCGACGCGCCCGGGGCGGCCACGCCGTCCGGCGGGGCGGAGCCGCCCCGACCCCCGGACCCGTACCAGCAGCCCGAGCCCCGGCCCCAGCCCGGGTACCCGCCGGGCTACGGGCAGCCCGGCTACCCCCCTCCGGGGGCGGGCGCGCCGCAGCCCGGGGAGGCGGGCCCGCCTCCGCCGCAGGCGCAGGGGTACCCGCAGCAGCCGTATGCCCAGCCGTACCAGCAGGGGCAGTACGCCCCGCCGTACGCGCCGTCGGCGGGGACGGACGGATGGTCGATCGCGGCGCTGGTCACGGGCATCCTCGGACTGGCGGTGATACCGATCGTGCTGGGGATCATCGGCCTGTCGCGGATCAAGCGCACGGGCCAGCAGGGCAAGGGGCTGGCGATCGCCGGCATCGTGCTGGGCGCGGTCGGGGTCGTCGTGTGGATCCTGGTCCTCGTCTTCGCGGTCGCGCTGGTCTCCCAGCTCGACCCGAGCGACTTCGAGTCGTTCGACGTGTCGATGGCGTCGCCTCTCGTGCTCCCGGGCGCCTGAGGAAGTTTCGTTCAACCGTTGCCCCTAATGCCGTCGGAGCCCTACGGTGTCCCCGACGGCGCGCCGACGCGCCGTCGGTCCCGGGCGTCGGCCGAGCCGCCGCCAGGGCCCCACCGATCGCGAGGGAGCGACGATGAGGCAGCGGGTGAGACGGGCGGTCGCCGGTGCGGCGACCGTGGCGGTGATGGTGAGCGGCGCGGCGGTGACCGGCGTCGTGGGCGCGAGCATGGCGGCGGGGGACGACTCCGTCGTTCTCGAAAACGATTTCGACGTGGCGTACGAGCCATGGGGCCCACGGGGGGCGGTGACGCTCGCGATCTCGGACGACGCGCGGACGGGCGCCGGGGCGCTGTCCGTGACCGGGCGGACGGCCGAGTGGAACGGCCCGGCGACCGCCGTCGGCGGGCTGTTCGCCGCCGGAGGCGACTACGACGTCGAGGCCTGGGTGAAGCTGCCGGCGGGGACGGCGGGCAGCGCGGCCGTGCACTTCACGGTCCAGGAGACGTCGGCCGCGGGCGACGCGTACACCTGGGTGGGCGGCGCCGTCGACGCGACCGCCGACGGCTGGGTGCGCGTCGGCGGCTCCTACACGATGCCGTCGGGCCTCACGGCGGCCCAGCTCTACGTCGAGGCGGCGCCGGTCGACGGCGCGCACCCGTCGTTGCTCGTGGACGACCTCGTCGTCACGGGCGCCGAGCGCACGTCCCCGCCGGTGCAGGACCTCACCGGCGTCAAGGAGACGGTCGACTTCCCCGTCGGGGTGGCGATCGACCAGCGCGAGACCACGGGCGAGGCGTCCGAGCTGCTGCTGCGGCACTTCGACCAGATCACGGCCGAGAACGGCATGAAGGTGGAGGCCTGGTACGACGCCGAGCACCGGTTCCGGCCGAGCGCCGACGCCGCCGCGCTCATGGACTACGCCGTGGCGAACGACCTGCGCGTGTACGGGCACGTCCTGGCCTGGCACAGCCAGACGCCGGACTGGTTCTTCCAGGCCGAGGGCGGCACGCCGCTGACCACGTCCGAGGCGGACCAGGAGCTCCTGCGTGAGCGGCTGCGCACGCACATCTTCTCCGTCGCGGGGTGGATGTCGGACACCTACGGCGAGTTCGGCGGCGGCGAGAACCCGGTCGCCGCGTTCGACGTCGTCAACGAGGTGGTGAACGACGGCGCGACGAGCGACCCGGACGACGGCCTGCGGCGCAGCGAGTGGTACCGGATCCTCGGCGAGGGTTTCGTCGACCTCGCCTTCGAGTACGCGGACGAGGCGTTCAACGACACGTACGCGGCCGAGGGCACGGACCGGCCGGTCACGCTCTTCATCAACGACTACAACACCGAGCAGTCGGGCAAGCAGGACCGCTACCACGCGCTCGTCGAGCGCCTGCTGGCCCGCGGCGTGCCGGTGGACGGCGTCGGCCACCAGTTCCACGTGTCGCTGTCCACGCCGGTCGGCGCGCTGGCCACCGCGCTCGACCGGTTCGCGGACCTGGGCGTCACGCAGGCCGTGACCGAGCTCGACGTCGGCATCGGCAACCCCGCGACCGCGGCCAGCCTCGTCGAGCAGGGCTACTGGTTCCGCGACGCGTTCCGCGTGTTCCGCGAGCGGGCGGGCGGCCTGTTCAGCGTCACGGTGTGGGGTCTCACGGACGACCGGTCGTGGCGCGACGACGGCGGCCCGCTCCTGTTCGACGGCGACCGCCAGGCCAAGCCGGCGTACCACGGCGCCGTCGACGGCGACGTCCCCGCGCGGCTGAAGTCGGCCGGCGTGTTCGCCGGCGACGTCCCGCTCGACGACGACGCCACGACGTCGCCCGTGTGGGACCGGCTGCCGCGGCACACGGTCCAGGCGGACGACGGCAGCGGCGAGGCGGTGGCCGACTTCCAGCTGCGCTGGGCGGCCGACCACCTCACCGCGCAGGTGCGGGTGACCGACGCCGACCCGGACGACGCGGACGCCGTGACGTTCGACGTCGACGGTGCGACGACCACGGTCGGCCGGGACGGCACGGTGACCGGGCCGGACGGCGCTGCCGCCGTCGTCGAGGCGTCCGACGACGGGTACGTCGTCGTCGCGCACCTGCCGCTGGCGGGCGCCGTCGAGGGCGGCACCGCGGGCCTGGACGTCCGCGTCTCCGACGGTGCGACGACGTCCGGCTGGAACACCCCCGGCTCGCTGGGCACCCTCACCCTCCTGGAGGGGCTGAGCTACCTCGAGGTGGCCGAGGCCACGACGGCGCCGCAGGTCGACGGCGTCGTGGACGACGCGTGGGCCGACGCCTCCGCGGTGAGCACCGACCGGCAGATCGAGGGCGACGGCGGCGCCACGGCGACCGTGCGCACGCTCTGGTCCGGCGACACCCTGTACGTGCTCGCGGAGGTCGCCGACCCGACGCCGGACGTCAGCGGCTCCGACCCGTGGGTGCAGGACTCGGTCGAGATCTTCCTCGACGCCGGCAACGCCAAGAACGGCGCCTACCGGGACGTCGACACGCAGATCCGCATCAGCGCCGAGAACGTCACGTCGTTCGGCACCGGCGACGAGGCCGCGCAGGCGGCCCGCCTGACGTCGGCGACCGCGGCGGTGGACGGCGGGTACGTCGTCGAGGCGGCGGTCGACCTGCTCGGGGCCGGCGGTGCGGGCACCTTCCACGGCCTGGACTTCCAGGTCAACGACGGCACGGCCGGCGCGCGCACCGCGGTGCGGGACTGGGCCGACCCCACGGGCACGGGCTACCAGTCCACCGCCCGGTGGGGCGTCGGGAGGCTCGTGGCGGCGGAGCAGCCCGAGCCCGACGGGCTGGTGAACGTCGTGGCCCCGACCGTCGTCGCCGACGACCGGAAGGGCACCGCCCCCGGCGCCGTGCTCCTCGCGGACCCGGGGGAGTGGACCTCGCCCGACGGCGAGCGCGTGCGGTACACGTACCGGTGGCTGCGGGACGGCGACCCCGTCCGTCGTGAGCTCGGCGCCCTGACCGACCTCGCCCGCCTGCTCGAGGTGACCGGTCAGGTGCTGCGCGGCAAGGCCGACCCGGAGGCGCTCCTCTCCGTCGCGGGCTCGACCTACCGCGTCGGCGGGGCGGACGTCGGGCACGAGGTGAGCGTCGAGGTGACGGCGCACGCCCGCGGGCTGGACGCCGTCACGGTCGTCTCGGCGCCGGTCGCCCCCGCGCGGAGGTAGCCGGGCCGACGGCCCGCGCGCCGGCCGGCGGCCCCGCCCTCGCAGGTGGGGCCGCCGGCTGCCGGTCGTGTGGGGGTCCGGCGAAGACGCCGGTCAGGACGGCCGCGCGGCCCTCGCGGGTGGGTAGCATCGCGGACCGGACGGCGGCCGACCGTCCGTGATCCCCGACGAGCCGACAGACGATCCGACCAGGAGGACCATGAGCCAGCCGCGCGGGTACGACGCCCCCGATGCCCCGCACACCCAGGTGATCCCGCCGCGCCAGGACGGCACGTCGGCGCTGCCGGCGACGCAGGCGCTGGGCGGCTACGACGACGGCACGCAGGTGCTGCCGGCGCGCGGGGCGAGCGGTCATGACGAGGGCACGACCGTGCTGCCGTCCGCGCAGGAGTTCGGCGGGTACGTCGACGGGACGGCGGTCCTGCCGCGGGCCCAGGCGGGTTCCGGGTACGACGACGGCACGCAGGTGCTGCCGTCCGCGCCGTCGCCCGGGGGGTACGGCGACGGCACGCAGGTGCTGCCGAACGCCGCCCCGCCGCGGCGTACCTCGTCCCGCCCGGTCGGGTCGCTGTCGGCGCCGACCGCGACGCCCGCCCCGCACGC
>JADHZE010000239.1 GCA_026934365.1 Isoptericola sp. QY 916
CGCCGTCGAGCACGAGGCCCGCGGCCAGGCCCGTACCGAGCGCGAGGAACGCGAGGTCGACCCGCGCCCGCGGCGTGCCCGCCGCGGCGGCCTCCAGGTGCGCGGCGCCGAGCGCCGCCACGTTGAGGTCGTTCTCCAGCCCGACGGGGATGCCGCCGAGCTCGTCGCCCAGCAGCCGGGCGAGCGCCAGCGGCGAGGCGTCCACGCCCACGTTCACGGCGTGCCGCACCGTCCCGGCGGCCGGGTCGACGAGACCGGGCATGCCCACGCCCACGCCGACGACGTCCGCGAGCTCGACGCCGGCCTGCCGCGCGACGCCGCGCACGGCGCGGGCCGCGCCCGCGACGACGCCGGCGGGGCCGCGCTCGGTGGCCAGCCGGGCCTGCGCCACGGTGGCGCCGGCAGCGTCCAGCAGGACGGCGAGGGTCTTGGTCCCGCCGATGTCGAGACCGACGGTGGGGCCCGCGGGGCCCGGCGGGTTCAGGGGTGTGGCGTCGTCCACGTCAGCCCTTCACCGCCCCGGCGACCAGGCCGGACGTCATCCGGCCCTGCACGAAGAGGAAGAAGACGATCACCGGCACGGCGATGAGCGTCGAGGCCGCCATGACCTCGCCCCAGTCGATGCCGCGGTTCGCCGACGCCGACAGGAAGCTGCGCAGCCAGATCGGCAGCGTCTGCCGGCTCTCGGCCGGGAGGATCACGAGCGCCGTCGTGAACTCGTTCCACGCCTGCAGGAACGCGTACACCCCGGACGCCACGAGTCCCGGCGCGAGCAGGGGGAACGTGATCCGCAGGAAGGCCTTGGTGCGTGAGAGGCCGTCGACCATGGCCGCCTCCTCGAGCTCGGCCGGGATGCCGGCGACGAAGCCGCGCAGCATCCAGATCGTGAACGGCACGAGCATCGCGGTGTACAGGACCGAGATGCCGAGCACCGAGTTGAGGCCGAGCACGGGCGCGCTCGCGCCGACGGTCGACAGCATCTTGTACTGGGCGATGAACAGGCCCTCGGCGGGCAGCATCTGGATGAACAGCACCGCCAGCACGAAGCTGGTCCGCCCGCGGAAACGCCACCGGCTGATCGCGAGGGCGGCGAGGAAGGCGAAGGCCAGGACGAGCACGATCGTCACGAGCGTGACCATGAGGCTCATCCGCAGCGCGCCGCCGAAGCCGGAGCCTGTCAGGACGCTGCCGAAGTTCGCGAGGGTGAAGTGCGTGGGCAGGAAGCTCGGCGTGTCCGCCCGCAGCCGCGCGTCGGGCGTCACGGCCGACAGCAGCATCCAGTAGACGGGGAACGCCCACACGAGGGACAGGACCACGCCCAGGGCGCCCAGCAGGATCTTGCCGACCCGCGGTCGGGGGCGGCGCGCCACCGCGGCGGCGTCGCGCACGGCGGGCGCGGCGGCCGGCGCCGCCACCCCGGTTCCGGTCTCGGTCGCGGCGGTCACGCGGCGTCCTCCTTCATGAGGCTGCGCACGTACGGCGCGGCGAGCAGCACCGTGAGCAGCAGGACGAAGATCGAGACGGCGGCGGCGCCGGAGAAGTCCTGGCTGCCGATGCCGAGCTCGTAGATGAAGTTGCCCAGCAGGTTCGTCTCGGAGATCGGGGCGCCGGCGTCCTGCAGCAGGCGGATCTGCGCGAACACGCGCAGGTCCCAGATGATCTGCAGCAGCAGCACGATGGCGAGCACCGGGCGCACCAGCGGCAGCAGGATGTGACGCAGGATCTGCGCGGGGCTGGCGCCGTCGAGCCGGGCGGCCTCGAGGACCTCCTCGGAGACCTGCGTGAGGCCGGCGTACAGCGACATCGCCACGAACGGCACCGACATCCACACGATGACCAGGGTCGCGACGACGAAGAACGTCAGCGGCTGCGCGAGCCAGGCGTAGCCCTGGTACTGGTCGAGGCCGATCTGCACGAGCAGCCAGTTGACGACGCCGGCGCGGTAGTCGAACAGCCACCGGAAGACGGTCACCGCGGCCACGAGCGGCGTCGCCCAGGCCAGCAGGAGCACGACCTGCATGGTGATGCGCACCGCGCCGTGCACCGCCTTCATGAGCAGCGCGAGGCCGAGCCCGATGGCCACCGTGAGGAACGCGTTCACGAGGCAGAAGATCAGGGAGCGCGTCACGACGGGCAGCAGCCGCTCGTCGGAGAAGATCCGCGCGTAGTTGTCCAGCCCGGCGAAGGTGGGGGGCGCGCCGAACTGCTGCATCATCCCGTATTCCTGCAGCGAGGTCACGACCTGCCAGTACACGGGGTAACCGAGACCGACGAGGAGGATCAGCACCGCGGGGAGCAGCAGGAGGTAGGGGGTGGCCGGCTGGCGCCGACGGCGGATCGCGATGGTGGACGCGGGTGTCGCGATGGTCATGCGGTCCTCCTTCCCGGTGGTCGTGGATGACGGGCGGAGCGGTGGAGCTGGTGGGGGGACCAGCGAGGTGGCACCGCTCCGCCCGTCAGGGGTGGGGCTGAAGGGGTCAGCCCGCCTGGCCGTTGAGCATCGGCGTGAGCTTCTCGTCGTACTGCTTGGCGAGAGCCGTCACGTCACCGCCCTCGGCGATCTTCTGGAAGAGCTCCTCGTAGACCGAGGCGCCCTCCACGGCGGCCCAGCCGGGTGCGGCCGGGGTGAGCTTCGACGCCTCGGCGGTCGCCACGGCGACCTCGCCGAACTTGTCCGGGTTGCCGTCGGCGTCCACGGTCATGAGCTTGTTGAAGTCCGTGTTGGCCGGGCCCAGGCCCGCCTTGGCGAGCATCGTCTGGTACTCGTCCGAGTAGATGATCCGCAGCAGGTTCTCGGCGAGCTCCGGGTGCTGCGACTTCGCGGACACCGCGACGTTCGAGCCACCGGCGAACACGGGGGCCACGCCGCCGTCGACGCCGGGCAGGGCGAAGATGTCGAACTTCTTGTCGTCCGCCATGCCGTCGCGCACCTCCTTGCCGTCGTCACCCTTCGTCAGGTCGCCGATGGACCAGCGGGCCCAGCCCGGCGCCATGATGGTCGCGCCCTCGGGCGCGCCGCCGTCGGTGCCGTCGTTGATGAAGTCCCAGTACGCCTCGTCCTTGGCCGTCGCCGGCAGGTTCGACGCGTTCTCGAAGACGTCCTGCCACTGCTCGAGGCCCTTGACCGTGTTCGGGTCGGACAGCGTGGAGGTCCACTGGTCGCCGTCCTTGACGGCGAGCTCGCCGTCGTTCGCGAAGACCCAGGAGATGCCGTTGCGCCAGTCCTGCCCGCCCATCGCGAACCCGGACTGCTTCTTGGAGGTGAGCTCCTTGACCGAGTCGCCGAACTCCTCCAACGTCTTGGGGACCTCGAGGCCGGCCTTCTGCCAGATGTCCTTGCGGTAGAACATGTAGCGCGAGCCGTAGTAGTAGGGCAGCGCGTACTTGGTCTCGTCGATCGAGCCCGCGTCGACGAACGACTGCAGCAGCTTGTCGCCGCCCAGCTCGTCGTACAGCTCCGGCGAGATCTCGCGGAACGCGCCCGCGTAGGTGAACGTCGGCGCCTGCGTGTTGCCGATCTCGACGACGTCCGGGGTGTTGGCGGCGTCGGGCAGCGCGGTCGTGAGCTTGGTGACCAGGTCGGTCCAGTCCTGCTCCTCGATCGTCAGCGTCGAGCCGGGGTTCTCCTCGGCGAACGTGTCGACCAGGTACTTGCGCAGGTCGTCGTTGGTGTCGGCGCCGGCGAGCCACAGGGTGATGTCGCCGGCCTCGGGGGTGCCGCCGGACTCGCCGGTCCCCTCGTCGTCGGCGGGCGCGCACGCGGCGAGCGCGAGCGCCAGGGTCAGGCTCGTCGCCACGCCGGTGGCGACCACACGGGTCCTCTTCACTGGGGATTCCTCTCGATCTTTCTGGGGTCGATCCGAGCACCGCGGCGCCGGGGGCGGCGCGCGCGGTGCGGGCAGTTCGTCGGGGTCAGGAGACGCCGAGCTGGGCGGCCAGCACCAGGACGGCCGCACCGGCGAGGACGACGTCCTCGTCGAGCGTGGCCATCCGCAACCGCAGCCCGGCGGCCGTGGCCGGCATCGTGCGGTCCGTCAGGGTCTGCAGGGCGGCGGTGCGCAGCGCGCCGTCGAGCAGGTCGGCGGGGCCGCTGAGCAGCACCTCGCCGAGGTTCAGGGCGCCCACGACGGGCGCGAGCGCGACGCCGAGGGTGCGGCCGACGCCGGCGAGCGCCTCGTCGGCGGCGGCCGGGTCCAGCCCGGTGACGGCGCGGCGCAGGGCCGGTGCGGCGAGCACGGTCTCGAGGCAGCCGCGGCGCCCGCAGGCGCACGGCTCGCCGTCGTCCACGACCGTGACGTGGCCGAGCTCGCCCGCGGCGTCGGCCGAGCCGTGCACCCGGGAGCCGTCCACCATCACGCCGGCGCCCACGCCCTGCCCGACCGTGAGGACGAGCATCGAGTCGGCGGCGCCTCCGTAGGTGTACTCGCCGAGGGCGGCGGAGTTCGCGTCGTTGGCCACGTGGACAGGAAGGGCCAGCCGGTCGGTGAGGATCGCGGCCAGCGGCAGGTCGGTCCACTGCCGGTTGGGCGCCTCGACGACACGGCCGGAGTCGTCCACGACGCCCGGGGAGCCGACGCCCACCCCGATGACGGGGCGCGTGGCGGCGGAGATCAGGGTCCGCGCGAAGCGGGTGAGCAGGTCCACGAGCTCGTCGCCGACGTGGCCGGCGACCGGCAACGAGCGGCGCACGACGGCCTCGCCCGTGAGCGTCATGACCGCGCCCCGCATGACCGCGTCGTCCGACAGGTCGACGGCCACGATCTGGTAGGCGTCGGTGCGCATCCCCACGAGGATCGCGGGCTTGCCGACGCGGCGGCCCGGCTGCACGCCCAGCTCCTCGACGAGCCCCTCGGCGAGGAGGACGTTCACCAGGTCGGAGATGGTCACGCGGGTCAGGGAGGTGGCTCGTGCCAGGTCGGCCCGGGAGGTCGGCCCCTCGTGGAACAGGTGCTGGAGCACCAGGGAGCGGTTGTGCGCCCGGGCGTGCTCGGGGAGCACCTTGGAGGTGGCTCGCAAGCCGGCACCCAGACCTCGTCGTGCTGTGCGCGTCGTCGGCGTGGACATGTTTGTTAGTACAGCGTCTTAACTAGCCCTCTGTCAATCTGCGATCGCCCGCCCGCGGGAAGGCGTGACCGGATCGTGACGGACGATCCGTGCCGGGGCCCGCGCGACGACGACGGGACGACCGGCAGGACGACATCGGCCAAGGTCACGGTCTCGGCACGGTCGGGTCACGATCGAGCGGACCGCCCCCGGATGCGACGCCGCCGCACCCTACGCTCTGAGCCATGCCCGCCACCCCGCGCCAGGCCCGGACCCGCCGCGCACCGCTCCGCACGGCCCTGGCAGCGATGCTCCTGCTGGTCATGACGGCCTGCTCGTCGGGCGGCGGCGACGCAGACGGAGCGTCCTCCGGCGTGGAGGCCGACGGCACCGTCGCTGACGTCGGCGCCCCGGAGCAGGCGGCGGACGGGGGTGCCGTCGCGGAGGGCGCCG
>JADHZE010000024.1 GCA_026934365.1 Isoptericola sp. QY 916
GGAACGGGCCCGCGCCGGCGACGACGACGCGGTCGCCGACGGCCACGCGCTCGGCCTTGGCGAGGGCCTGGGCCGCGCCGGCCGTCGTGACGCCGGGCAGCTGCCACCCGGGGAACGGGAGCGTCCGGTCGTGGGCACCCGTGGCGAGCACGAGCGCGTCCGGGGTGAGGGTGAGGTGCTCGCGCCCCCCGGCGTCGGCGGGGCCGACCAGCACCCGCAGCCGCACGCCGTCGTCGAGCCGCTCCAGCGCCCACACCTGGGCGGACGTCAGCAGCGTGACCCGCGGGTGCCCGGCGACGACGTCGCGCAGCGCCGTGAACGTGCCCCAGCCGTGGTGGAAGGAGGCCTCGTCGGGCGAGGTCCCGCCGCCCGGGAGCACCCGGTGCCGCCAGAACTGGCCGCCCACCTGGTCGGACGCGTCGAGCAGCGTCACGTCGGCGCCCGCGCGGGCCGCGGCGCGCGCGGCGGAGAGGCCGGCCGGCCCGGCTCCGACCACGACCACGGTGCGGCGGCTCACGAGGTCACCCCCGGCAGCGGGTCGTGCTGCGTCTCGACGACGTCCCCGTCCGCGGCGCGCCGCAGGCACGCCCGCACGTCGCGGGCCCCGTTGACGGTGACGAGGCAGTCGAAGCACACCCCGATGCCGCAGAACACGCCGCGGGGGGCGCCGTCGACGCTGGTGGTGCGCCACGACCGCCGTCGGGCGGCCAGCAGCATCCCCGCGATCGTCTGGCCCTCGGTGCCCGCGAAGGGCTCGCCGTCGAGCGTGATGGTCAGCGGGCGTGGCTCGGCGTCCTGGTGGTGCGTGGTCATGAGGCCTCCCCTGGCTCCTCGGAGGGCGAGCCGGCAGCGAGCACCGCCGGGCGGTCGACGCGGAACGGCGCGGGGTCGACCTCGGGCTCCGCGCCGGTGAACAGGTCGGCGAGCAGCTCGCCGCTGACCGGCCCCAGCCCGATGCCGGCGCCCTCGTGCCCGGTCGCGACCCACAGGCCGGGGGTGCGGGGGTCCGGGCCGACGATCGGCAGGTGGTCGGGGACGTAGGGGCGGAAGCCGAGGTAGGTGCGCATGACGCTCGCGTCGGCGAGGAACGGGAACAGCCGCACCGCGCGGGCGGCCATCTCGCGCAGCACGACGGCGCGCAGCCGGTCGTCGAAGCCGACCTGCTCGCGGCTGGACCCGATCAGCACGGTGCCGGCTGCGGTGGACTCGACCACGCTCGACGTCTGCAGCGCGGCGTCGCCGGACTGCGTGGCACCGACGTAGTCGCCGTCGTAGACCTTGTGCCGCACGGCGTGCGGCATCCGGGTCGTCACCAGCACCATCCCGCGGCGCGGGCGCACGGGCAGCGCGACCCCGAGCCGTGCGGCGACGACGCCGGACCACGGTCCTGCGGCCAGGACGACGGCCCCGGCAGGCACGTCGCCGGCGCTGGTGCGGACGCCGACGACCCGGTCGCCGTGGCGCAACGCGCCGGTCACCTCGACGCCGGTGCGCACCCGCGCCCCCGCGCGGCGGGCGGACGCGAGCAGCGCCTCGGCTGCGGCGACGGGCTGCACCTGCGCGTCCTCGGGGTACCAGACCGCGGCCGTGAGGCCGGGGTTGAGGGCGGGCTCGAGCTCGAGGGCGCGGGCGACGTCGATCTCCCGCGCGTCGACCCCGGCGCCGCGCTGCCGGGCGGCGAAGTCGCGCAGCGGCTGCGCACCCTCGGCCGTGGTGGCCGCGACGAGGCCGCCCTTGGGGTCGTACTCGACGGCCGGGAAGCGCGGGCCCAGCTCGTCGGCCAGCTCCTCGACGAGGGTCGGCCAGCGGCGTGCCGCGTGCTGCGCGAGCACCAGCTCGGGGCCGGGCTCCTTGTCGGAGACGAGCAGGTTGCCCTCTCCGTGGGCGGTGGTGCCTGACGCCGCGCCACCGCGGTCGAGGACGGTCACGGCGAGCCCGCGGCGCGCGAGAGCGCGGGCGCACGCGGCGCCCACGATGCCCGCCCCCACGACCACGACGTCGTCGGTCATCGGCTGCTCCTTGGGTCGATGCTCGGTAATATGTCACATACCAAGGCTGGTGAGGGGCCGGCCACGTCGCCGGCCCTGCCGGGTCAGTCCTCCTCGGGTCGCCCCGCCCACCAGCCGGTGGTGTGGCCGATGTGGCGGCGCATGAGGTCCCGCGCCCCGGCGGCGTCGCCGGCCGCGAGCAGGTCGAGCAGCTCGTGGTGCTCGGCCGCCGACTGCTCCAGGTGGTCGGTGGCGACCATCTGGGACAGGCCGAGCAGCCGCGCGCGGCTGCGCAGGTCGGCCACCACGTCCACGAGCAGGGGGTTGCCCGCCAGGGTCGTGAGCCGCAGGTGGAAGTCGCGGTCGGCCTCGAGATAGGTCACGAGGTCGCCCGAGCGGGCGCCCGTGACGATGGCGTCCGCCTGCTCGCGCAGGGCCGGCAGCGCGCCCTGCGGGAATCGACCGGCCAGCTTCTCCATCGCCGGCGGCTCGAGCAGCTGGCGCACCTCGGCGATGTGGCTCAGCATCTCCGGCGACACCTCGGTGACCCGGAAGCCCTTGTTGCGCACCGCGGTGACGAACCCGCGCTTCTCCAGGTCCAGCATCGCCTCGCGCACCGGCGTGGCGGACACGGCGAAGCGTGCGGTGAGCGACGGCACCGAGACCAGCGTGCCCGGGGCGAGATCGCCCGAGACGATCGCCGCGGTGAGCGCCCGCGACACGGTCTCGCGCAGGCTCACCGGCGCCTCGATGCGGCGGAACGACGCGACGGCTTCCGACATGAGCACTTCCTCACGGGGGCTGGTCCGGGGGTGGTGGACATCACAGTAGTGCATGATATGTTACCGCCCACATCGGCTGGCAGGTCAAGACGACCCGCCGGGCGACGGGCACAGGGACCGCGACCCGGCACCCGGCCCACCTGCAGGAACGGCGCAGTTCCGGGCATCTTCCCGGGGTGCGGACCACCCGGCGGACGCGAGGACGCGGACGGCGGCAGCAGTACCGGACGACGACGTCACGCCGGCTCGCCCTGGGCGACGTGGCCGTGCATGTGCAATGTGATATACCACCGAGGAGATTTCGTGGCCATCACCCCGAACCTGGCTCCCGTCCCGACCCGCGCCCCGGCCGTCGCGACGGCCGGTCGTGCCGGCACCCCGCTCGGCACGGACCGCGTGCGCCTCACCGGCGGCCTGCTCCACGACTGGCAGCGGCGCAACCGCGTCGTCACCGTCCCGCACGTCGTCCGCGAGGTGCGGCAGGCCGGGAACCTCGACAACTTCCGGCGGCTCCACGACCCGGCGGTCGGCGACTACCGCGGGCGCTACCCGTTCCTCGACACCGACGTCTACAAGACGCTCGAGGGGATCGCCTACGAGCTCGGCCGCGAGCCGGCCGACGAGGGCGAGGCCGCGGCGCTGGAGACGGCCCGCGACTTCTTCGAGGAGTCCGTGGCGCTGATCGAGCGGGCCCAGCGCGCCGACGGCTACCTCGGCACCTTCTACCAGTCGCCGCAGAGCCCCAAGGAGCCCTGGCAGGACCTCTCGTGGGGCCACGAGATGTACAACCTCGGCCACCTCGCCCAGGCCGCCGTCGCGGCGTCCCGCCAGCTCGGCGACCGCCGCCTGCTCGACGTCGCCGCCCGGTTCGCGGACCTCGTCGTCGAGCGCTACGGCCCCGACGGCGAGCCGGCGTACTGCGGCCACCCCGAGGTGGAGATGGCCCTCGTGGAGCTCGCCCGCGAGACGGGCGACCGCCGCTACCTGGAGCAGGCCCGGCTGTTCGTCGAGCGCCGCGGCGCCGGGACCCTCGAGCACACGATCTTCGCGGCGGACTACTTCCAGGACGCCGTGCCGCTGCGCGAGCTGGGCTCCGTCACCGGGCACGCCGTGCGCATGGTCTACCTCGCGGCCGGGGCCACCGACGTCGCGCTCGAGACGGACGACGACGCGCTCCTCGCCCACCTCGAGCACCTGTGGGACGACATGGTGGCCCGCAAGTCCTACCTCACCGGCGGCATCGGCTCCCGGCACTCCGACGAGGCGTTCGGCGACCGGTTCGAGCTGCCCGCCGAGCGCGCGTACGCCGAGACGTGCGCCGCGATCGGGACGGCGCAGTGGGGCTGGAGACTCTTCCTCGCCACCGGCCGCGCCGACGTCCTCGACCACGTCGAGCGGGTGCTGCACAACGCGTACGCGGTCGGGCTGTCGGAGGACGGCGCCGCCTTCTTCTACGACAACCCGCTGCAGCGCCGCCCCGACCACGAGCAGCGCAGCGGCGCCGAGAAGGACGGCGAGCTGCTGCGCCGGGCCTGGTTCGGCTGCCCGTGCTGCCCGCCCAACGTCGTGCGCTGGACGTCGGAGCTCCAGGACCACCTGGCCGTGGCCGACGACGACTCCCTGACCCTCGCGCTGTACGCGAGCGCCGCGATCGACTCCCCCGCGCTCGACGTGGACGTGACGACCGACCTGCCGTGGGACGGCCAGGTCACCGTGCGCGTGCGCCGCGCCGCCGACGGCCCCACGACGCTCGCGCTGCGCGTGCCCGCCTGGGCCGACGGCGCCACAGCCGCGGTGGACGGTGAGCCCGTGGCCGAGCTCCCGGCCGACGGCTGGCTCCGGCTGACCCGCACCTGGGCTCCGGGCGCGACGGTCGTGCTCGACCTGCCCATGCCGGTCCGCGCCGTCACCGCGCACCCGCACCTGGACGCCGCGCGCGGCAGCGCCGCCGTCCTGCGCGGGCCGCTCGTGTACTGCGTCGAGCAGCAGGACTCCCCCGCCCCGGTGGACGACCTGCTCCTCGCCGCCGAGGACGTGCCCCGGCTCGTGGTCGACGAGGACCACCCGTGGCGCGTGCTGCGCGGCGACCTCGCCGTCGCGCCGCCGAGTGGCGACGACCCGTACCCCCCGCTGGGCGCCACGGCGCCCACCACGCACCGCGCGCCGGTGGCCCTCGTGCCCTACGCGCTCTGGGGCAACCGCGAGGTGGGCGCCATGCGCGTCTTCCTCCGGACGTCCTGACCCGCACCACCGCACCACCGCTCCATCGCACTCCCCGACCGACCCGTCGCACCATCCCCACCCTGGGAGGTTTTCCATGACACGACGAGTGACCAGACCAGCCCTCCGTGCCGCAGCGTTCGGCGTCGCGGCCCTCCTCGCCCTCGGCGCGTGCTCCTCCGGCGGCGGAGGCGGGAGCTCGACGGCGAGCACCGCCGGCGGCCTCGAGGGCGAGCCCGCCGAGGGCGGCGTCGTGCAGGTGCTGCAGAACGCCGACTTCTCCTACCTCGACCCGGCCAAGGGCTGGGACGGCGGCGTGAACAACTTCTACCGCCTCGTGTACCGCACGCTCACGACGCCGGCGTCGGGCAGCGCGGAGGACCCGAACGAGATCGTGCCCGACCTCGCCACGGACACCGGCACCGTGTCGGACGACGGCCTCACCTGGACGTTCACGCTCAAGGACGGGCTGAAGTTCGACAACGGGGACCCGATCACGTCCGCCGAGGTGAAGTTCGGCGTCTCCCGCGCCTGGGACCCGGAGATCGGCATCGGCTCCCCGTACGCCAAGCAGGTCATCGACGCGCCGAAGGACTACGAGGGGCCGTACAAGTCCGGCGACCTGCCGACCATCGAGACGCCCGACGACACCACGATCGTCTTCCACCTCAAGGCGCCGTTCCCCGACTTCCCCGCCGTCGCGTCGCAGCCGAACTTCGCGCCCTTCCCCGTCGGCTCCGGCGCCGGTGACGAGTTCCTCAACGACATCGTCGCGTCCGGCCCGTACACGCTCGACGAGTACACCCCCGGCAGCGTGATCACGCTCGTGCGCAACGAGAACTGGGACGCGGCCACCGACGAGGTGCGCACCGCCAAGCCGGACGGCTGGAACTTCCAGCTCGGCCTCGACCCGGCCACCATCGACGAGCGCCTGCTGGCCGGCCAGGGCACCGACGTCAACGCCATCGGCGGCAACCTGCAGCCCGCGACGCTCGCCCGCCTGCAGGACCCGAAGTACAAGGACCGCCTGGTCGACTGGCCGGGCGTCTGCACCACGTACATGGGCCTGAACACGACCAAGAAGCCGCTCGACGACGTCAAGGTGCGCCAGGCGATCTCGTACGCGGTGGACAAGGCGGCCGTGCAGAACGGCACCGGCGGCACGATGCTCGCCGACATCGCCAGCACGACGATCCCGGAGTCGGTCGCCGGGTTCAAGGACTTCGACCTCTACCCCAGCGAGGGGAACGCCGGCGACGTCGACAAGGCCAAGGAGCTGCTCGCCGAGGCGGGCTACCCCGACGGCTTCGAGATGACGCTCGACATGCGCACCCAGCCCAAGCTGCAGGCGCAGGCCGAAGCCGTGCAGCAGTCGCTGTCCCGCGTGGGCATCAAGGTCACGTTCAACCCGATCGACACCTCGAAGTTCTACGAGACGATCGGCACGCCCAAGCTGCAGAACGACGCCGCGATCACGGGCTGGTGCCCGGACTGGGCGTCGTCGGCGAGCACCGTGATCCCGCCGCTGTTCGACGGGCGCCGCATCACCGACAAGGGCAACTCGAACCTCGCCCAGATCGACGACCCGGCGATCAACTCCGCCATCGACGACGCGCTCGCCATCACCGACCCTGCGGCGGCGAACGAGGCGTGGGGCAACCTCGACGAGCAGGTCCTCACCGAGGCTCCGATCGTGCCGCTGCTGGTGGAGAAGGTCGTGCTGCTGCCCGGCGAGAACGTCACCGGGGTGTACTCCAGCCCCGGCGTCGCGACCGGCGGGCTCGACTACACCGGCGTCGGGCTCAAGGACCCGAGCAAGGGCTGAGCCATGACCATCAGCATGACCACGCTCGAGGCAGAGACCGGGGGCGCGCCGTCCGTCGGCGTCGCGCCCCCGGCGCCCCGGCAGGGCGTCTGGCACCATCTGCTCCGCCACCGCGGGGCGGTGCTGGCCCTGTCGTACATCGCGCTCGTCGCGCTCCTGGCCGTCGCCGCGCCGCTCGTCGTCAAGCTCTCCGGCTGGGGACCGTACGAGTTCGACCAGACCGCCATCGACCCGAATCTCGGCGGCCTGCCGATCGGTCCGCTCGGCGGGATCAGCGCCGAGCACTGGTTCGGCGTCGAGCCCGGCACCGGCCGCGACCTGTTCGCGCGCATCGTCTACGGAGCGCGCACCTCCATGCTCATCGCGCTCGCCGCCACCACGCTTACCACGCTGCTGGGGGTCCTCTTCGGGCTCCTCGCCGGGTACCACGGCGGCAAGGTCGACCAGGTCGTGTCGCGCGTCATGGACTTCCTCATGGCGTTCCCCGCCCTGATCTTCATGATCGCGATCCTGTCGGCGCTCCCCGCGAGCAACCGCGCGCCGCTGCTCGTGCTCGTCATCTCGGTGTTCGGGTGGCCCTACCTCGCCCGCGTGGTGCGCGGCCAGACGATGACGATCACGCAGCGCGAGTTCGTCGAGGCGGCCCGGGCGTCCGGTGCGTCGGGCTGGCGGATCGTGCTGCTGGAGATCCTGCCGAACCTGCGCTCCACGATCATCGTCATGACGACGCTCGCCGTGCCCGGGTACATCGGCACGGAGGCCGGGCTGAGCTTCCTCGGCGTGGGCGTCGTCCCGCCGACCCCGTCCTGGGGGCAGATGATCGCGCAGTCGATGAGCTGGTACGCCGTCGACCCGATGTACTTCCTGATCCCCGGAACCTTCCTGTTCCTGCTCGTGCTGTCCTTCACGGTCCTGGGCGACCGGCTCAAGGACGTCGTCGACGCGGGGGAGAGGCGCTGATGGTCCGCTTTCTCGTGACGAGGCTCGCCGGCATGGTGGGCGTGCTGTTCCTCGTCGTCCTGTTCACGTACGCGATCTTCTTCGCGCTCTCGCCCGACCCCGCGGTGCAGATCTGCGGCAAGAACTGCACGCCGGAGCTGATCGACCAGATCCGCACCAACCTGGGCCTGGACCGGCCGTTCTACGAGCAGTTCCTCGGCTTCCTGTCCGGGCTGTTCGTCGGGACGACGTACGGCACGGGCGCCAACGCGATCGACTGCGCGGCGCCGTGCCTGGGCTACTCCTTCCAGACCGGGCAGCCCGTGCTCGAGATGTTCGAGCAGCGCTTCGGCGTCTCGGCCACGCTCGCCGTGGGCGCGGCCGTGCTGTGGCTGCTCATGGGCGTCTCGGGGGGCATGATCGCCGCGATCAAGAAGGGCACCTGGTTCGACCGGGCCGCGACCGGCGCCGCGCTGGGCGGCGTCTCCATCCCCAACTACGTGCTCGCCCTCGTGCTGCAGTACGTGCTGGTGGTGCGGCTCGGGTGGCTGCCGTTCCCCCAGGCGGTGCCGTTCGCCGCCGACCCCGGGCAGTGGTTCCTCAACTTCGTCATGCCGTGGCTGGTGCTCGCGTTCACCTACGCGTCGATGTACCAGCGGCTCACGCGGGCGAACGTGCTCGACACGCTCGACGAGAACTTCGTCCGCACGGCGCGCGCCAAGGGCCTCGCCCCGCGGCTGGTGTGGCGGCGGCACGCGCTGCGGCCCGCGCTGACGCCGGTCGTGACGCTGTTCGGCATGGACTTCGCCGGCCTGCTGGGCGGCGCGATCATCATCGAGACCGTCTTCGGCCTCAACGGCATCGGCAAGATGGCGTCCGACTCCATCACCAAGAACGACCAGCCGGTCATCATGGGCGTCACGCTCGTCGCGGCCTTCCTGGTCATCGTCGGGAACGTGATCGTGGACATCGTCTACACGACGATCGACCCGCGCGTCCGGATCGGAGCGAGGGCATGAGGGGGCAGGCATGAGCACGCTGCTCGAGGTCGAGGACCTCACCATCACATTCCGGACGGCCCACGGGCCGGTCGACGTCGTGGACGGGCTCTCGTTCACGCTGGAACAGGGCGCGTCGCTGGGGATCGTCGGCGAGTCGGGCTCCGGCAAGTCGATGACGTCGCTGGCCGTCATGGGCCTGCTGCCGCCCACGGCGAGCCTGCGCGGCCGGGTCTCCCTGGACGGCGCGGACCTGACGTCGCTGCCCGAGTCGAAGGTGCGGCGCCTGCGCGGCGACCGCATGTCGATGATCTTCCAGGACCCGCTGTCGTCGCTGAACCCCTACTACTCCGTGGGGATGCAGATCGAGGAGGCCTACCGGGCGCACCGCCCCGGGGTCACGCGGCGGCAGGCGCACAAGGTCGCGGTCGAGGCGATGGAGCGCGTGCACATCGCGGACGCCGCCCGGCGGGTGGACCACTACCCGCACCAGTTCTCCGGCGGGATGCGCCAGCGCGTGATGATCGCGATGGCGCTCTCCACCGAGCCGGACCTGCTCATCGCCGACGAGCCCACCACCGCGCTCGACGTCACCGTGCAGGCCCAGATCCTCGACCTGCTCCAGGAGGTGCGCCGGGAGACCGGGACGGCGCTGATCCTCATCTCGCACGAC
The DNA here is from genome assembly GCA_026934365.1 of Isoptericola sp. QY 916. GTDB lineage: Bacteria > Actinomycetota > Actinomycetes > Actinomycetales > Cellulomonadaceae > Isoptericola > Isoptericola nanjingensis. Next base: position 9,426 of record JADHZE010000024.1, read on the forward strand.
CTCGCCGTCGTGTCGGAGATCGCCGAGGACGTCGTCGTGATGCGGCACGGCGTGGCCGTGGAGCAGGCCCCCGCCGAGCGGCTGTTCTCCGACCCGCAGCACCCGTACACGCGGGCGCTGCTGGACGCCGTCCCCCGGATCGACGACGAGATCGGCGAGCTGCGCGGCATCGACGCCGCCGCCGGCGTGGGAGGGAAGCCATGAGCGCCACCAGCACCGGGCAGAGCACCAGGCAGAGCACCGGGCAGAGCACCGTCGCCCCCGCGAGCGCGCCGACGGCCCCGACGTCGCAGTCGTCCGAGCCGCTGCTGCGCGCCACCGACCTGGTCAAGGAGTTCGCGGTGCCCGGCACCGGCGGGCTGCTGGGGCGGGCGGACACGTTCCGGGCGGTCGACGGCGTGAGCCTCGAGGTCCGCGCCCGCGAGACGCTGGCGCTCGTCGGCGAGTCCGGGTCCGGCAAGTCGACGACGGCGCGGATCGTCGCACGGCTGACGGACGCGACGTCGGGCGAGGTCGTCTTCGACGGCGAGCCCGTGACGCGCGCGAAGGGCGACCGGCTGCGGCGGTTCCGCAGCGACGTGCAGGTGGTGTTCCAGGACCCGTACTCGTCGCTCAACCCGCGGCACACGGTGGAGCGCATCGTCACCGCGCCGCTGGTCTACCAGGGGCGCGAGGTGCCGGGCGGCACCCGGGCGTTCACGCAGCAGCTCATGGAGCGCGTGGGCCTGGACCCCGACCACCACCGCCGCTACCCGTCGCAGTTCTCCGGCGGCCAGGCGCAACGCATCGGCATCGCCCGCGCGCTCGCCGTGTCGCCTCGGCTGGTGGTCTGCGACGAGGCGGTCTCCGCGCTCGACGTGTCCGTGCAGGCGCAGATCATCAACCTGCTGCGCCGGCTGCAGCGCGAGGAGGGGTTCAGCTACCTCTTCATCGCGCACGACCTCGCGGTGGTGCGGCAGATCGCCGACCGCGTGGCGGTGATGTCGAAGGGCCGCATCGTCGAGCAGGGCGAGCGCGACGCCGTCTTCGACGACCCGCAGCACGAGTACACCCGGACCCTGCTGGCTGCCGTGCCGCGCATCCGCCCCGAGTGGGAGCGGGCGCGGCGCGAGGCGGCGGAGGCGCGGGCCGCGACGGCCACGCCCGACCGCGAGGCCGAGGCCGCCGGCACCGAGGAGGAGACGACCGCGTGACCACCTATCACCTGCCGGGGCTGCACGTCACGGAACGCACGACGGCGGTCCCCCTCGACCACGCCCGGCCCGACGGCGAGCAGATCGACGTCTTCTGGCGCGAGCTGGTCGACCCCGAGCGCCGCGGCGACGACCTGCCCCTCCTGGTCTACCTGCAGGGCGGGCCGGGCGGCGCGTCACCCCGTCCCCTGAAGCGCGACGGCTGGCTCGACGAGGCCCTGACCACGTACCGCGTGATCCTGCCGGACCAGCGCGGCACCGGCCGCAGCACGCCGCTGGACGGCGAGGCGGTCGCGGCGCGCGGCGACGCCGTCGCGGGCGCCGACTACCTGGCATGCTTCCGGGCCGACTCGATCGTGGCCGACCTGGAGCACGTGCGCCGCACCCACTACGACGGCCGCCGGTGGGCGAGCCTGGGCCAGTCGTTCGGCGGCTGGATCACGCTCGCCTACCTCTCGGACGCGCCGGAGGGTCTCGCGGCCTGCTACGTGACCGGCGGCATCCCGGGGACGCCCGCGAGCGCCGACGAGGTCTACCGGCGCACGTTCGCGCGCGCCGAGGCCAAGACGCGCCGGTACTACGACCTGTACCCGCAGGACGTCGACGCCGTGGCCGCGATCGCCGACCGGCTCGCGGAGGGCGACGTGCGCCTGCCCGACGGCGACGCGCTCACCGTGCACCGGTTCCAGTCCCTGGGGATCGACCTGGGGATGAAGCCCGGGTCCGAGCGCCTGCACTGGCTGGTCGACGAGGCGTTCGTGCGCCCGGGCCGCCTGTCGCACGCGTTCCTGGAGCAGGTGCTGGTGCGCTCGTCGTCGGCGTCGAACCCCTTGTTCTGGACGCTCCAGGAGTCCATCTACGGCGACGGGGCGAACGGCCCGACGGCGTGGGCGGCGCAGCGCGCCCGCGACGAGCGGCCGCAGTTCGGGCCCGACGAGCGGCCGCTGCTGCTCACGGGCGAGATGGCGTTCCCGTGGATGTTCGACGAGGTGCGGCTGCTCAAACCGTTCGCGCCGGCGGTGCACGAGCTCGCCGCGCGCCGGGAGTGGAGCCCGCTGTACGACGTCGAGCGCCTCGCCGCGAACGACGTGCCGCTGGCCGCGGCGGTCTACTTCGACGACATGTACGTGGACTCGGGGCTGCAGCTCGACACCCTGTCCAGGCTGGGCGGCTCGCACGCCTGGGTGACCAACGAGTACGAGCACGACGGGATCGGCGACCCTCGGGTGCTGCGGCGCCTGCGGGAGCTGGTCCGGGACGCAGGAGGAGAACGACGATGACGCAGCAGGCCCACGACCACCGGCCCCCGCACTCGGGGAACCGCACCCCGCGCCTCACGGAGGTGCCGGCCTTCACCGAGATGATCGCCCAGGGCTGGTCCACCGACGTCGTGCCCGCCCGGGTGCCCGACGGCGCGGCCGAGGCCGCCGCGGCGCACCGCGCCCGGCTGGCGGAGCGGCTCGGCGGGCGGACCGTCGTCGTCGGCGCGGGCCGGGCGCCCGTGCGCAGCAACGACACGTCGTACGACTTCCGGGCCGACAGCGACTTCGTGTGGCTGACGGGCTGCCAGCTCGAGGACGCCGTCGTCGTGCTGCACGGGGCGGACGCCGTGCTCTACGCGCCGCCGCCCGCGCGACCGGGCGACCCGGCCTTCTTCTCCGACGCGATGCACGGCGAGCTGTGGGTGGGCGCCTCCCCCGGGCTCGGCGAGTGGGCGCGGGCGCTCGGCGTCCCGGTGCGCCCGCTCGCGGACCTGGACGACGCCCTGGCGCACGGCTCCGGCTGGTGGGCCGGGCGCGCCGTGCCGGACGACGTCGTGGCGCGGCACGGGCTGGAGCCCTCGGCCGAGCTCGCCCGGGCGTGCGCGGACCTGCGCATGGTCAAGGACGCCTGGGAGGTGGCGCAGCTGCGCGCCGCCGTCGACCACACGGTGACGGGCTTCGAGGCCGTGGCCCGGGAGATCCCCGCGGCGGTGCGGTCCGGCGGCGAGCGCTGGCTGCAGGGCACGTTCGACCGGCACGCCCGCACCACCGGCAACGGGCCGGGCTACGCCAGCATCGTCGGCAGCGGCCCGCACGCCCCCACCCTGCACTGGGTGCGCTGCGACGGCCCCGTGCTCCCCGACGCCGCCCTGCTGCTCGACATGGGCGTCGAGACGACCACCCTCTACACCGCCGACGTCACGCGCACGGTGCCGCCGTCGGGCCGGTTCAGCCCCGAGCAGCGCGCCGTGCACGACCTGGTGGAGAAGAGCCACCGGGCCGGCATGGCGCACGTGAAGCCGGGCGTGAACTACCTCGACTTCCACTACGCGGCCATGGAGGTGATCGCGCAGGGCCTGCACGACTGGGGCCTGCTGCCGGTCTCCGTCGACGAGGCGCTGTCGCCGCAGGGCCAGCATCACCGCCGCTGGCTCGTGTGCGGCATCGGGCACCACCTGGGCCTCGACGTGCACGACTGCGCGCACAGCGACTGGCAGCAGTACATGGGCGCCGACCTGGAGCCGGGCGTCGTCATGACCGTCGAGCCAGGCCTGTACTTCCACGCTCACGACCTCACCGTGCCGCCGGAGCTGCGCGGCATCGGCGTGCGGCTGGAGGACGACCTGCTCGTCACCCCCGACGGCCACGAGGTGCTCTCCGACGCCCTGCCCATCGACGCCGCCGGCGTCGAGGCCTGGACGTCGGCGCTGCTGCCCGCCGCCGTCTGAGGCGTCCCCGCCCCGGCGCATGCCGGGGCGGGGCCGAGCAACACCCGCGTCACCCCCGTCAGGCAGGACCTCCGCAGACGAAGGGAACTGGTGTGAAGAACGGACGAGACCGGGGCGGGCTGCCCGCCCTGACGGCAGCAGCGACGGCGGCGGCGGTGGGAGCGTCGCTGCTCGTGGGAGCGGGCACGGCGGCCGCGGCCGACGCGCCGCCCGAGATCCCCGTGGCGGCGGACGGCACCGTCGCCGTCGACCCGACGTACGACGGCCCCCAGGTCACCGAGGTCCGCGTGATCAACGAGGGCAGGTTCCTCGAGATCTCGTGGGACCGGTACGTCGACGAGACCGCGGCGGTGAGCCCCGAGAACGTCACGCTCAGCCAGGGCGGCACCACCGTCGCCCTCACCGCCAAGCCTGCCACCGGGCCCACGGACACGATCTTCTTCGACAAGGACAACCGGCAGATCGCCGCGTCGGACGCGAACAGCATGGCGCGCCTGCCCGACGACCTGCACCTGGCGAGCATCGCGTACACCGGCACGCTCGACCCCGACGAGCCGCTCACGCTCACCGTCGACGGGTCGCAGATCGAGGACGCCGAGGGCCGGCCCGCCGAGGACGTGACGTACACCGGCGTCCCCCGGCTCGACTACTACACGCAGTCCGTGACCACCGGATCCGGGATCGTCGTCAAGGCGAACCCGCGCGTCGACCCCGCCACGCTCGACCTGGCCGCCGCGCAGGTGGACGTCCAGCTCGGCAAGGCCGACAACGGGATCGCGGCGCGGATGGCCGACTTCGGCTGCTCGCTCGCCGTGTACGCGGCGCGCGAGAACGCCTATCTCGTGCCCGAGCATCGCGGCGGCTACGACCCCGAGATGTACGACGTCGAGGGGTACGGCGGCAGCGAGTGGAACGGCTGCGTGTCGTCGATCTCCGAGCGCAACGTGCTGCGCACGCGCGACGACGAGAACGCGTTCCTCAACACGGGCTACCGGAACGAGAACATCCTGGTGCACGAGTTCGGCCACGCCGTGCGGCTCGTGGGCATCGAGACGCTGGCCGACAAGAGCCTCTCCGACGAGCTCTACAGGGCGTACGAGAACTCGTGGTCCACCGGCCGGTGGCCGAACACGTACGCGATCGGCAACATCGACGAGTACTTCGCGACGCTGTCGGCCATCTGGTTCGACGTCATGGCGGAGAAGCCCGACTGGACGGACGGGGTGCGCAGCCCGATCAACACCCGGGCGGAGCTGAAGGAGTACGACCCGCAGGCCTACGCGCTGTTCGCCAAGGTCTACCCCGCGGATCTCACGCTCCCGGCCCCGTGGGACGAGCCGGCGCCCGACGTCTACCACGGCGACTTCACGCAGGTGCCCGAGGCGCCCGAGCGCGTCACCGCCGAGGGCGTCGACTTCGCGACGGACGCGTTCCGGATCGTCACCGACGGGATCGGCACCGAGTACCAGATCGACCGGTACGCGGGCGACGGCGACCACCCCGAGCGGGACATGGTCGTCTGGTCGAGGTGGGGCGACGGCGTGTGGTCGCTCGCCCCTGTCGGCGGCGGCGCGTACACGATCGCCGCGTCCGACGGCTCCGGCGCGCTCGCCGCGGTCTCGGACACCGAGGTCCGGTACGCCGGCGTCCGGGCGGACGCGGACGACCCGCGGCAGCGGTGGACGTTCGCGCCGGACGCCTCGACAGAGCAGGAGCACGACGGGCAGCTCGTCAACGCGGCCACCGGCGGTGCTCTCGACGTCGACGGCCACACCGCGTCGGGCGTCTCGCTCACCCTGTCGGACCCGGCCGCCGCGACCCGGTGGCTGCTGGAGGACACCACCCGGACCGCGGCGCAGGGCGTCGGCGCCTACCTGCTGCCGGACGTCACCGCCCCGGAGGTCACGTCCGCGTGGGCCCACCCGAACCGGAAGACTCTGACCCTCGACGCGACGGACGACGCGTCCGGCGTCGCGCTCGTGGAGTACCGGGTCGGCCGCGGCGAGTGGACCACCTACGGCGGGACGATCCGCATCCACCCGCACGACCGTGTCGAGGCGCGTGCGACGGACCGCGCGGGGAACCTCTCGGAGGTCCTCGTCGTCACGCGGCGCTGACCGGACGGCGTCACGACACAGGTGGTGGGCTGCGGGTCAGCCCCGCTCGTGCGCGCCGATCATCGGGAGGCCGAAGGCCAGCCCGACGGCGAGGATGCCGCCGACGACCATGTAGGGGTCCAGGGTCGGGTTCCCGCCGGAGGCGCCGGAGCCGAGCAGCACCAGACCGCCCAGGAAGAGCACGAGCGCGCCGAGGAAACGGCCGAGGACGGCGCCGGTGGGCTCGGACTTGACGCGCGGGTTGACCTGGAAGTCGCTCATGGTCCGAGGATATGCCGACCGCGGCGGGCGGGGCGAACGCCCGCCGCGGTCGGTGCCGCGGCGCTCAGCGGCGCACGCGGACGGCCATCTCCTTGCTGCGGGTCTCGCCGGCGGCGTTGGTGAGGACGGCGACGTACCGGTGCGTGCCGTGCTCCCGGTCCGCGAGCACGGTGGCGGCGGACTGCGCCTCTCCCCCGGTCCCCGGGACCAGCTCCTGCCGGTCCACCTCGACGCCGTCCTCGTAGAGGACGTAGCCGGTGGCCTGCGTGCCCCACCACTTGTCCATCGCGACGACGTAGTCCCCGTCGCCGTCGCCGTTGTCGTGCGACAGCGTGGGCGTGCCCGGGTTCGCGTCGGTCACCCGCACCGTGTGGGGGCCGGCGCACGGCGTCGTCCCCGCCGCGTTGACGAGCTCGCAGGTGTACTCGTACCTGCCGTTCTTCTTCCCGGTGACGGGGACGGCGATCCGCTGGGCGTCCGTGCCGCCGTGCTTGAGCTTCTCGGAGTGGATCAGCGCGCCGTCCTCGTACAGCCGCAGGCCGGTGGCGTTCTCGCCCCACCACAGGTCGACGAGCACGCGGTAGTCGCCGTCGCGCAGGCCGGTGTCCCAGCCGTTGTCGTCGCTGATCCGGGCGGTACCCGGCGCCCCGGCGGGCACCAGGACGTCGAGCGTGCCGACGACGCCGTTCACCTCGACCTCGACGGTCGCGCGGCCGGGCGCGACGGCGGTGGCCTCGTGCGTCGCCGGGTCCAGCGCCAGCACGGCGCCCGACGGCGCGTCGTCGGGCGAGCCGACGAACACCCGCTCCCCGCCCCAGCGGGACGACACCGGCCACGCGACCGGCACCTGGCGGGTGCCGTCCTGCGTGAGCAGCGCGCTGACCTGGCCCGACGTGCCCACGGCCAGCTCCTCGGGCCCGCTCACCGCGACGCTCTCGGCGCGCGCCTCGACCTCCCAGGAGAACCAGCCGCCGTCGCCGGTGCCCTGCGCCGCCGGGTCGACGCCGATCGTCGACCAGCCGGTGAACCCGCCGTCTCCGGGCGTGCTCGCCGGGCTCTTGCCCGAGTTGCCGTTGACGACGTACGGGACCCCGTCCGCGGTGGCCGCGTGGAAGACGCCCACGTGCGACCCGACGGAGGCGAGCTGCTTGCCCGACGTCTCGCGGAAGTCCTCGAACCAGCCGCGCAGCGTCTCCGCCTCGACCCGGTCGACGAGCTGGCTCGCCTTCGTGGGCAGCGGGTCGTCGAGCGGGTGGTGGAAGAAGGTCACGACGCCCGTCACGGCGTCGTCCGCGGCCGCGTCGCCGAGCGCGTCGCGCAGGGCGCGGAGCTGGGCGAAGTCGCTGCCCAGGCGACCGCTGGACGAGTCGAGCATGACGAGGCGCGTGGTGCCGCCGTCGCCGCGCGGGTCGGGTACGTCGACGACGTGCGTCCGCTCGCCGAACTCGTCCTCGAAGTTCTCGATGGACCCGCCCATGACCTCGTGGTTGCCCGGCAGGTAGTACCAGGGGAAGTCGGCGTCGGCGAGGCCCTCGTCGAGCACCTCGCGGGCCAGGTCGAAGTCGGCGGGCGACGCCTCGTCCACCAGGTCGCCGTTGATGACGAGCAGGTCCGGGTCGGCCGCGACGATCTCCGCCAGGGCCTGCTTCGCGCCCAGCACCGCCCCCGACCCCGGGTCCCGGGCGACGAACTGCGCGTCCGACAGCACCGCGACGCGCAGCGGCGCGTCGTCCGTCGCGCCGTCGGCCACGACCACCGGGTCCTCGACCCGCTCCGCCACCGGCGCGTCGACGTCCGGCGGCACCTGCGCGCGCAGGTCCGAGACGACGACCTCGCCCGTGTACTGCTCCGCCGCCCGCGTCTCGAGGAGGCGCAGGCGCTGCAGCGTGAGCGGGAACGCGACTCCCTCGGGCACGACGACCTGCACCTGGCGCCAGCCCTCCCACGACACGGTCGGGCCGTCGAGGTTGGTCACGACCCCGTCGCCCTGGCGCACCTGGAGCCGCAGCCACGCGCCGTTCCCGTCGCCGTGCACCCACGCCGTGAGCGTGCGCGGCTGCCCGGGCACCACGATCCCGCCGCCCGGCGCGACGGCGTACTGGCCGCGGGTCGCGGTGGACTGCGTGAAGTCGTAGGTCAGCGTCAGGCCCGCCGCGCCCTCGTGGCCCTCGGCGGGGGTGACCGAGCCGCCGGGCGCGCGGTCGTGCGCCGAGGTCCAGCGGTCGGCGTCCGCCAGGTCCGCCACGACCACGTCCTCCAGCGAGACCGCCACGGCGACCTCGACCTGCTCGTCCCCGACCGCGAGCGTGAAGCTCGCGGCGCCCGCGCCCTGCAGCGCCCGCACCGTGAACGACCCGTCGGCCGCCGGCTCCAGCGCGGCGACGCCATCGCCGCCCATGACCTCGACGTCGCGCGCCTCGACCGGCGCCGCGTACCCGTCGGCATCGTGCCCGACGACGGTGAGGGACGCCGTCGCGTCCGCGTCCGGGAGCGTCACGACCGGCTCGGGAACGGTGAGGCGCTCGAGGCCGCCGAGCACCGTGAGCTCCGCGGAGCCCGTCGCCACCCCGTCCGCCGCGGGGGTCGCGGCGCGGACGGTCGCGGTGCCGGCCGCGACGCCGGTGACGACCCCCGCGCCGTCGTCGGCGCGGGCGACGGCGGCGACCGCCGCGTCGGTCGTCGTCCAGTCGTCCGGACGGGTGTCGGCGGGGGCGCGGGACTCGTCGTACCCCGCCGCGGTCAGGGTGCGGTGCAGGCCGGGGAAGACGCGCAGCGCGTCGCCGGCGGGCGCGGCGCCCGTGGGCACGGCCGCGCGCACGTCGAACGCGTGCACCTCGCCGGACCCCTCGGGGGTGAACAGCCCGAGGCCGTTCGCGTCCAGGCGCTCGCCGCCGTCCGACGGGCTGTTCAGCACGCTGGTCCCCGCGTCCCCGGGCAGCCGCGCGACCATCGTCGTCGAGCCGCCGCCGTCGAGGTTGATCGCGTCGTCGGCGCCGAGCTGATCGAGGAACCGGCCCAGCTCGGGCAGGGAGGCGCCGATGCTCTGCGCCTGCCGGCCGTCGACGACCACGAGGTACGCCGTCGTGCCGTCCCCGCTGAGGCCCACCGCCGTGCGGGGGTGCCGGAGCGTGGCGAAGTCGCTGGTGGACGACGTGACCTCGCCGTCCTCGAGCAGCCAGTCGTCGGGGTCGCCACCGATCGCGGTGCGGAGCTCGCCGAGGTCGTCGCGCAGGCCATATGCGAGCGTCACCTCGTCGCCGGGCGCGAGGGCCGCCAGCGCGTCGGCCGCGGCCCCGGGCCGGGCGACGACGGCGCGGACGTCGGCGGGCAGGCGACCGGATCCCGGAGCGCCCACGGAGACGACGGTCCCGGCCGCGCCCTCGTCGCTCCCGGGTGCGGTGCGGACCTGCACCTCGACGCCCTGCTCCCCCGCGCCGAGCGGGCGGGTGCGGGCCGCGTCGCCCCAGGCGGCGTCGAAGACGGCGACGCCGCCCGCCGGCACGGCGGTGACGTTGAGGCCCGCGACGGGCAGCTCGGGCGCGTCGTCTCCCGTCCCGAGGGTGACGGTGCCCTCCAGGAACAGCTCGGCGAGGCGCGCGACGCCCGACGAGTCGACCGTCAGCGCCTTCTCGCGGCCGGGGGCGGCGGACTTGAGCAGCGTGCCGTCGTCCACGGCCGCGCCGAGCGCGGCGCCGGAGTTGTTGATGTCGAAGAAGTCGCCGTTGATCGCGGCGACGGCGCTGCGGTCGGCGGCCATCTCGCTCACGGTCGCGTTGCCGGCGACGGCGTCGGGGCCGAGGTAGCCGAGGCGCGGCCCGTCGTCCCGGCCGAGGTGCGCGACGAGCACCTCGCCGCTCAGCCAGCCCTCCGCGGAGACGCGCGCGAACTCCGTGAGCTCCAGCCCCGGGGCGATCAGCCGCTCCGCGCGCTCGGTGACGATCGCCGCGCCCGCGTCGTCCAGCGGCAGGTCGGCGACGTCGTCGGAGACCGTGCCCGCCGTGGCGGGCGCGACGCCGGCGGTGGCGAGCGGCAGGTCGGGATCGGGCGTCGCGGCCGCGGCGGCGCCCGCGGGCACCGCCATCGCCAGGCCGAGCAGGAGACCGACCCCGAGGGGCACGGTCCGTCGGGCAGGGGGCAGTGCTCGGCTCTGTGCTCGGCTCACTGGGGGATCCTCCGCTGGTCGGGCCGGGACGTGCGCCGTCGCAGCGTCCCGCGACCAGGTTGCCACCAACTTTCACGCTGTCAACCAGCAGGGAAACTTTTCGCCGTCGAGCGGGCGCCGAAACGCCGCCGCACGGCGCGCGACCGACGTCCGGATCCGCCATGGTGGAACGCATGGACCGCCGACGCTCCTCCTCCCGCCCCGCCCGTCGCACCCGCGCGCTCGCCGCGCTGGGCGCGGCGGCGCTGACCGCGACGACCGCCGTCGTGGGCACCACCGCCGCGTCCACGGCGAGCGCCGCCCCGCGCGACGACATCAAGGTGCCGACCGCCGTCGGGTACGGCGGCGCGATCAGCACGGTGGACCCGGAGGCGAGCCGCGTCGGCCTGGAGGTGCTGCGCAAGGGCGGCAACGCGGTCGACGCGGCGGTGGCGGCGGCAGCGGCGCTGGGGGTGACCGAGCCGTACAGCGCCGGCGTCGGGGGCGGCGGGTACTTCGTGTACTACGACGCCGACAGCGGCGAGGTGCAGACGATCGACGGTCGGGAGACGGCGCCGGCGGAGATGCCGAACGACGCGTTCGTCGACCCGGCGACCGGCAAGCCGTACCCGTTCACCCCGGACCTGGTGACCAGCGGCGTCTCGGTCGGCACGCCGGGCACGCCCGCGACCTGGCAGACGGCGCTCGACGAGTGGGGCACCTACTCCCTCAAGAAGGCGCTGAAGCCGGCGACGCAGCTGGCGCGGCGCGGGTTCGTCGTCGACCAGACGTTCCACGACCAGACGGCGAGCAACGCCGAGCGGTTCGCCGCGTTCCCCGCCACGGCGGAGCTGTACCTGCCGGGCGGTGAGCCGCCCGCCGTCGGCAGCGTGTTCCGCAACCGCGACCTGGCGGACACGTACGACCTGCTGGCGAAGCGTGGCACCGACGCGTTCTACGGCGGCGAGCTCGCGGCCGAGATGGTGGACGTCGTGCAGCACCCGCAGACCTCGCCGGACACCGACCTGCCCGTGCCGCCCGGCTACCTCGACCTCGACGACCTGGCCGGGTACGAGGCGCTGCTGCAGGACCCGACCGTCTCCGACTACCGCGACTACGACGTCTACGGCATGGCGCCGTCCTCCAGCGGCGGGTCCACGGTGGGCGAGGCGCTGAACATCCTCGAGACGTTCGACCTGGCCGGCATGGACGATGCCGCCTACCTGCACCACTACCTCGAGGCGAGCGCCCTGGCCTTCGCCGACCGCGGCGCCTACGTGGGCGACCCGGCGTTCGTCGACGTCCCGCTCGACACCCTGCTGTCGGACGACTTCGCCGCCGAGCGCGCGTGCCTGCTCGACCCGGAGGCCGCGGCGACCAAGCCCGTCGCGCCCGGCGACGTGGACGCCGACGACGCGGCGTGCGGGGAGACGATCGCCCCCGCGGACTCCGACACGGAGAACGTCTCGACGACCAACCTCACCGTGGTCGACGGGGACGGCAACGTCGTCGAGTACACCCTGACGATCGAGCAGACCGGCGGCTCCGGGATGCTCGTCCCGGGCCGCGGCTTCCTGCTGAACAACGAGCTCACCGACTTCTCCACCGTGTGGGCGGCGGACGACCCGAACCGCATCGAGCCCGGCAAGCGCCCGCGGTCGTCGATGGCGCCGACGATCGTGCTGCGCGACGGCGAGCCGGTCCTCGCCCTCGGCTCGCCCGGCGGCTCCACGATCATCACGACCGTGCTGCAGACGCTCACCAACCACCTCGACCGCGGCATGCCGATCGGCGAGGCGCTCGCCGCGCCGCGCGCGGCGCAGCGCAACACGGCGTCCGTCACCGCCGAGCCGGAGTTCATCGAGGCCTACGGCCCGGCGCTCGAGGAGTACGGGCACACGCTCGTGCCGTCGGGCGACGCGTTCACCTCCGCCGCCGAGATCGGGGCCGCCACCGCCGTGCAGCTCGGCGACGACGGCCTGCTCACGGCCGTCTCCGAGCCGCGACGGCGCGGCGGCGGCGCCGCGATGGTGGTGCACCCGGCGGACCGGTGAGGCGTCGGCGCTGCAGCCGCGGCGGTTGCTCGTGCTGCTCCAGGAGGGCGGCGACGAGCACGGCGAGCCCGACGCCGGCCAGCACCCCGGGCCGGGTCCTCATGCCCGCGGGCGCAGCGACCTCCGGCGTCAGCCGCCGACGAGCTTGCGCAGCAGCGCCTCCAGCTGCTCGCGCTCCCCGCGCGAGAGGGGACCCAGCAGGCCCTCCTCGAGCTCGAGGTGCGCGGGGTACGCCTCGTCGATGAGCCGGCGCCCCTCGGGCGTCAGCGTGACCACCCGCCCGCGCCCGTCGCCGGCCCGCGCCTGCCGGGCCACGAGCCCGGCGGCCTCCAGCCGGTCGACCCGCTTGGACGTCGCGCCGGCCGTCACCATGGTGTGCTCCGCGAGCTCCCCCGGGTTGAGCGCGAACGGGTCGCCCGCGCGCCGCAGCGCGCACAGGACGTCGAACTCGCCCTCCCCGATCCCGAACCGCCGGTAGTTCGCGACGAGCGCGGCGGTGAAGTCGTCGGAGATCCGACGCATCCGCCCGATCACCGCCATCGGGCTCGGGTCGAGGTCGGGGCGTTCTCTGCGCCACTGCTCGACGAACGTCGCGACGCGATCGACCTCAGCCATGGGGCCATCCTACTTTCCACGGAAAGTAAGATGCTTTCCATGGAAACTTCTTCCGGGCCGCGCCGGGCCTGGCTGCGCGTCCGCTGGTCCCTGGTCGCGGCCGTCGGGCCGGTCGCGTTCGGGTCCACCTACGTCGTGACCCACCACCTCCTCCCCGGGGGCTCCCCCCTGTGGGGGTCGGCGATCCGCGCGCTGCCGGCAGGCGTCGTCCTGCTGCTGGTCGCGCGCCGGCTGCCCCGCGGGTCGTGGTGGTGGCGCTCGGTCGTGCTCGGCACCCTGAACATGGGGATCTTCTTCTGCCTCGTGTACGTCGCGGCCCAGCTGCTGCCGTCCAGCGTCGCCGCCTCGCTCATGTCGCTCAGCCCGATCGCGATCGCCGGCGCGGCGTGGCTCCTGCTCCGTGAACGGCCCACGCCGCGCGTCGTCGTCGCGGCCGCCGTGGGCGGCGCCGGCGTCCTGCTGATCGTCGGCACCGCGACCGGCGCGCTCGACGGCTGGGGCATCGCGGCGTCCGTCGCCTCGATGGTGCTCTCGTCCGTCGGCGCCGTCCTCACCAAGCGCTGGCAGGACGGGACGCCCGTGCTCACGGTCACCGCGTGGCAGCTCGTCGTCGGCGGCCTCGAGCTGCTCGTCGCCGCGGCGCTCATCGAGGGCGCGCCGCCCGCGCTCTCGGTCACCGAGTCCCTCGCGTTCGCGTACGTGAGCCTCGTCGCGACGGCGCTCGGGTTCGTCTGCTGGTTCAGCGGGTTCCGCCACCTCCCGGCCGGGGCCGTCGGCGTGATCGGCCTGCTGAACCCCGTCACCGGCGTCACGCTCGGGGTCCTCGCCGGGGGCGAGGTGCTCACCGGGTCCCAGACGCTCGGGATCGGTCTCGTGCTGGCGAGCGTCGCGCTCGTCAACGCGGGAGGGAGGACCAGGCCCCGTCAGGGCGCGCCGGGGACCCCGGGCCCCGAGCCGCGCGTGGCCGCCTCCAGCAGCTCCAGCACGTGCACGTAGTCGCGGCCGGTGGCGCGCGACATCCCCATCTCGCAGGTGCGGTTGGTCGAGACGTAGGCGTCGTACCGGCCGCCGGGCAGTGCCCGCTCCCCCGCCGCGACATCGGTCGCCTCGGCGTGCGTGGCGGCGGCGGTGAGCTCGGGGTGCAGCATCCCGCGGTCCCCGGCGAAGCCGCAGCAGCCCCACGCGGCGGGCACCACGGCGTCGTCGGCGACGGCGGCCGCGACGGCGCGCAGGTCGTCCACCGCGCCCAGGTGCACCGTCGCACAGGTGGGGTGCACGACGACGCTGCCCTGCTTCTCGATCGCGACGCCCTGCGCGGCGAGGGCGGGCAGCACGTCGGTGCGCACGAACGTCACGGCGTCGACGATGCGCAGCCGGGCGAACCGCTCGGCGTCCTCGCCGGAGAGGTGGTGCGGCGTCTCGACCAGGCCGTGCGTGCAGCTCGACGCGTCGCACACGACCGGCAGCGCCCCGCCGCGCGTCGCCGCCCACAGGGCGTCGAGCACCTGTCGCGCCATCCGCGCCGCGCCGCCCGGCAGGCCCTTGCTCGCCCACGGGGTGCCGCAGCACAGGCCGCCGATCCCCTCCGGCACGGCCAGGCCGATCCCGGCGCGCTCGCACAGCACGCGCAGGGCGTCCTCGGCACCCACCGCGCTCCCGTCGACGTCCGGCAGGCCCCGGGGGGCGGGGGCGAACAGCTCGCCCATGCACGACGAGAACAGGACGGCCCGGGGTGCGCCGCCGGTGGCGGCACGGAGGTCGTCGGCCTCGCGCCGGAGGCCTGGGCCGGGCAGGTCGTCGTCCACGCGCGGCACGACGTCGGTCCCGACGACGCCGCGCGCGATCTCCGAGGCCACGCGCACCACGGGCGTCGGCAGCTTCTCCACCACGCCCAGCGCGCCGCGCAGCACGTCGACGACCGGGCCCCACGACCCCGCGAGGGCCTCGCCGCCCTTCTGCACGACGGCGGGGTTCGACCGCGCCCGGTGCCCCTTCATCACGACGCCGGTGTCGATGCCGACGGGGCACGCCTCGACGCACATCGAGTCCGCGGCGCAGGTCTGCACGCCCCAGTACCGGTACGCCTTCTGCAGCTCCTCGCGCTCGCCCTCGGGCGCGACAGCGAGCTCCTTGAGCAGCGCGATCCGCTGGCGCGGCGTCGTCGTGACGGTCCGCGAGGGGCAGCCCGGCTCGCAGTACCCGCACTCCACGCAGCGGTCGACGAGCGGGGCGTCCTCACCGCCGGCGGAGGCCTCGACCTTGAGGTCGCGCAGGTGCTCGTGCGGGTCGTCCGTGATGATGACGCCCGGGTTGAGCAGCCCCCGCGGGTCGAACAGGCTCTTGATCTCGCGCATGACGGCGTACAGGTCGTCGCCGTACTGGCGCCGCACGAACGGCGCCATGATGCGACCCGTGCCGTGCTCGGCCTTGAGCGAGCCGCCGCGGCCGAGCACCAGGTCCACGAGGTCGTCGCTGAACGCCGCGTACCGGTCGAGCTCCGCCGCGTCGCCCAGGCGCGGCGAGATCATGAAGTGCAGGTTGCCGTCCTTCGCGTGCCCGAACGTCACCGCGTCGTCGTAGCCGTGCCGCGCGAACAGCCCGCCCAGGTCACGCACCGTGGCGGTGAGGTCGGCCACGGGCACCACGACGTCCTCCAGCAGCGCCGTCGCGCCGGCCGGGCGGGCTCCCGCGACCGCCGTGTACAGGCCCTTGCGCACGCGCCACAGCCGCTTGCGCGTGGCGGGGTCGGTCGTGAGCGTGGCGGGCAGCTCCAGCGCGAGGCCGTCGACGACGGCGCGCGCGGCGTCCTGCAGCGGGGCGAGCGCCTCGTCGGTCGCGGCGCGGTACTCCACCAGCAGCGCCGTCTGGCCCGTGATGCCGGCGCCCGCGGCCAGCGACCGCATCGAGGGGTCCGCCTTCGGGTCCGCCGCCGCGACCCGCAGGGAGGCGGGGTCCATGAGCTCGATCGCCTCGGGGCCGGAGGCGCCCAGCGGCACGAGCGCGTCCGTGGCGCGCTCGAGGGAGTCGAAGACGAGCAGCGTCGTCGCGACCTGTGTCAGCAGCGGCACCGTGCGGAACGTGACGTCCGCGACCCACCCCAGCGTGCCCTCCGAACCGATCATCAGGTGCTCGAGGATCTTCACCGGGCTGTCGTGGTCCAGCAGCGCGTTCACGGAGTAGCCCATGGTGTTCTTCATCGCGAACTGCCGCTCCACCTCGGCGCGCATCGTCGCGCTGCCGCGCACCCGGTCGCGCAGCTCCGCGAGGCCGCGGTGCAGGTCCGGCTCCAGGGCCGCCAGGCGCGCGTCGGCGTCGGGCGCGCCCGTGTCGACCACGGTGCCGCCGGGCAGCACCACCGTCATCGCCTCGACGGTGCGGTACGCGGTGCGCGTGGTGCCCGACGACATCCCCGAGGAGTTGTTGGCCACCACTCCCCCGACGGTGCACGCGATCTCGCTCGCCGGGTCCGGCCCCAGCCGCCGCCCGCGCCGCGCCAGGTGCCCGTTGACCAGCCGCAGCGTGGCGCCGGGCTGGCAGCGCACCCGCTCCCCGCCGTCGAGCACCTCCACCCGCGTGAACCGCGTGCGCGTGTCGACCAGCATCCCCGCGCCCGACGCCTGCCCCGACAGGCTCGTGCCCCCCGAGCGGAACGTCACCGGCAGGCCGCGGCGGCTCGCCTCCCGCATCGCGGCGACCACCCCGTCGACGTCGTGCGCCCGCACCACCACCTCCGGGCGCAGCAGGTAGTGCGACGCGTCGTGCGCGTGCGCCACCCGGGTCAGCAGGTCCGTCCGCAGCTCGAAGCCGGCGGGTTCGTCGTGCGGCACGGGTGCTCCGTCCTCCGGGTCGACGTCGACCGCGGGCGTGGCTGAGGGCTGTGAGGCGCTGGCGACACCGTACTCTCGGCGGGTGCCGCACGACGCCCCTCCCTCACCCGTGACCGCCCGCCGGATCCTCGTGGCGGGCACGTCCGGGGCGGGCAAGTCGACGCTCGCCGGGCGCGTGGCGGCCGCCCTCGACCTGCCGTACACCGAGCTGGACAGCCTGTTCCACGGCCCCGGCTGGACGCCCCGTGCGGAGTTCGAGGACGACGTCCGCGCCGTCGTCGCGCAGGACGCCTGGGTCAGCGAGTGGCAGTACACGCCCGTGCGGCCGCTGCTGCTGGAGCGCGCCGAGCTGCTGGTGTGGCTCGACCTGCCGGTGCCGGTCGTGCTGTGGCAGGTCGGACGGCGCACCGTGCGGCGCAGGCTGCGGCGGACGGAGCTGTGGAACGGGAACGTCGAGCCGCCCCTGCGGACCGTCCTCTCCGACCGCGACCACATCCTCCGGTGGGCGTGGCGCACCCGGCACAAGCTCCGCGGGCTCGACCGGCGGCTGACGCGCGAGGCGCCGCACGTGCAGGTCGTGCGGCTGCGCCGCCGCCGCGACGTCGAGCGCTGGGTGCGCGCCCTGGGTCCCCGGCCTGAGGAGCCGGGGGTCTCCAGCAGCGCGGCGGAGCACCGTCACCGTCTGGTCGGCCGCGGCCTCACAGCGCGCTGATGCCGTCGCCGAGCACCTTGGCGCCGATGACGAGCAGCAGGACGGCCATGATCACGCCGTTGTTCTGGACCATCCACGTCTTCAGCCCGTCGAGCACGTGGGCGGCGCGCTCCCCCATCGCGAGGTAGATGACCAGCGGGGTCACGACGCCGGCGCTGGCGATGAGCGCGAAGACGACGGCGGCCACGACCTGCGCGTTCGTGTCGCCCGGTGCGGCCGAGGCGATGGCGGCACCGCCGGACACGACGAGCAGCAGGTTCTTCGGGTTGACCGCGGACAGGAGGACGGCGAGGCCGAGCGCCTTGCCGGGCGTGAACTGGTCGATGGCCGCCATCCACTTCGGCGTCTCCGGCTCGACGCCCTCGCGCGGCCGGCCGCGCCACTGCTTCACCGCGAGCAGCAGGAGCAGCACGCCGAGCACGATCTTGACGATCGCCGCCCACAGGGGCGTGCCCTCCTCGTCGGGGGCGGCCGAACCGGCGAGCACGGCGACGAGCGCGACCACGACCAGGACGGCGACGAACCAGCCGATCAGGAAGGCGGCGGCGTTGGCCTTGGCACGCCGGCTGACCAGCATCAGCACCACGGCGACGATCGGCAGCGGGCTGATGAGGACGCCCACCGCCACCGGGAGGGACTGTCCGATCGCTGCGCCCACCTGTGCTCCTTCGTCCGGGTCTGGTCCGAACGTAGGCGGGGTGGGACGAGACCGCCCGTCGAGTCGCCTGCCGAGGTGTCAGCGCGCGGTGTCGACCCGGTCGTGCAGGACGGCGTCGAGCGCCTCGACGATCCGGACGTCGCCGTCCAGCCAGTCGACGTCGAGCAGCGTGGAACGGTCCAGCCAGCGCAGGTCGTCGTGCTCGACGAGGGGCCGCGGGTCACCGTCGGTGACGACCGCCAGCCAGAGGCGCAGCACGTGCCGGTCGGTGATGATCCAGCCGCCGTCGTCGGGGCCGGGCAGCTCGTGGCCGAGATCGACCCGCACCCCGAGCTCCTCCATGAGCTCGCGGTGCAGCGCCTCGGCCGGCGTCTCCCCCGGGTCCACCTTGCCGCCCGGGAACTCCCACCGGCCCACGAGGTGCTCGGGCCGGCTCCGCCGGGCGGCGAGCAGGCGCGCCGGGTGGTCGAGGTCGTCGACGATCGCGGCGGCGACCACGAGGCGGCGGGCTGTCATGACGGAAAGTCTGCCATCCGTGTCCCGGCGCACCGTGTCGTGGCCGGTCCCCGGACGTGCGAGAGCCCCGCGCCGACGACCTCCCCTGTCGTCGGGCGGGGCTCGCACCTACCCGCTGTCAGCCGACTCCCAGGCCGGCCTGTCGCGCCCATGCGACGGCCTCCGCCCGGTTGGAGACACCGATCTTGCGATACACGCTGCGCACCTGCGACTTCACCGTGTTCCGGGTGACGAACAGCTTGGTCGCGATCTGCTCGAGGGTGACGTCCTCGGACAGGTTGGACAGGACCACGCGCTCGCGGCGCGTCAGCAGACGGTTCGTCACCGGGGCCATTTCGATCGTGCTCATCGTTCTTCCTCCGTCGACGGCCGCCGACCGAAGGTCGACCAGGGGAAGCCGTCATGGATGAAGATGCGGACGGGCCGCTCTCATGACGCGAAATTCTGCGGATCGCTGTCGCCCGAGGACGACGACGGCCGGCCGCGCCCCCTCGAAGGGCGCGGCCGGCCATGTCGTCGCAGGTCAGCGCGGTTATCCCAGGCAATCAACGCATTTCGGGCCCGATGGTCACGATTCGGTCACGAGATTCGGGAAAGCGTCAGCCGGCCTGGGCGGCGTACTCCTCGGCCGTCAGCAAGGCCCCGCGGGAGGTCACGTCGACCTTGAAGAGCCACCCCGCACCGAAGGGGTCGGAGTTCACGACGGCCGGGTCGTCCACGGCCGACTGGTTGACCTCCACCACGGTGCCGCTCACCGGCGAGTACAGCTCCGAGACGGACTTGGTGGACTCGATCTCGCCGACGACGGCGCCCGCCTCGATCGTCACGCCCACCTCGGGCAGCTCGAGGTAGACGACGTCGCCCAGCGCGTCGGCGGCGACGGACGTGACGCCGATCGTGGCGGGCGACGCGTCGTCCACCCACTCGTGCTCGGCGGAGTAGCGGAGGTTCTCGGGGAAGTCGGCCATGGGGACTGCTCCTTCGGGTTCTGCGTGCTTGACGACGGTCGGGCTCAGGACGAGGTCAGGACGATCGTCCTACGACCGCTGGTAAAAGGGCAGCGGGACGACGACGAACGGCTCGGCGCGGCCGCGCACGTCGACGGCGAGGGCGGTGCCCTCGGCCGACACCTCGGGCGTCACGTACGCCATCGCCACCGGGTAGCCGAGCGTCGGCGACGGCGCGCCGGACGTCACGTGGCCGACGACGGCTCCCACCGCGCCGTCGAGGCCGCGCTGCACGACGTCGTACCCCGCGCGGGCGGGACGGCGACCCTCCCCGCGCAGGCCGACGAGGACGCGCACCGCGTCCT
>JADHZE010000240.1 GCA_026934365.1 Isoptericola sp. QY 916
TGCTCGTGGACGACGTGAGCTTCACCGTGCGCGACGGCGAGGTGCTCGTCTGACCGCCTGCGTCAGGCGGCCGCCGCCTGCCCGGTGAGGTCGTCGGCCGTGGCCACGACCACCCCGTACAGGTCGGCGACGGTCGCGAGGGCCCCGCGGTGCAGCTGCGCCGCGGGGGCCTCGCCCGCCGCGCTCGCCAGCGACCGGGTCGCGCAGGCGTCGGCGACCACGGTGGGCCGCAGGCCGCGCAGGAACGCGCCCTGGGCCGTGAACGTCACGCACATGTGGGTCATGAACCCCACCACCACGACGTCGTCGTGCCCGGCCGCGGCGACGAGGTCGCCCAGCTCGGTGCGGACGAAGGAGTCCGGGGCCGTCTTGGTGACCACCGCCTCCCCGGGCCTCGGGGCGACGCGCGGGTGGATCTGCCCGAGCTCGGTGGCCAGGTCGTAGGGCGATCCCGCGCCGCCGTCGTGCTGCACGTGGACCACCGTGGCGCCCGCCGCGCGGGCGCGGGCCAGGAGGTCCGCGGCGGCGTCGAGCGCGGGCTCCCAGCCCTCCAGCTCCATCGCGCCCCGCGTGTACGTGGTCTGGTAGTCGACGAGGATCACGGTCGACGCAGCGAGCGAGGCCGGGGTCGGGTCGAGGCCGCTGAGGTCGCGGAGCGTGGTGCTGGTCATGAAGGTCCCTCCGGGAGGTCGGTCGGTCGGTCGCCGCCGGGCGGCGACCCTCCACGCTACGAACGGGATTACCGTGTCGGCAATGACATGCAAGCCGCAGATTCGGACATCCCCATGATCGAGCGCCTCGTGGTGGTCACGCTGTTCGACGGCGTCGACCTGCTCGACGTCACCGGGCCCGCCGAGGTCTTCTCGCTCGTGCGGCGGGAGACCGACGAGCCGCCGGGCTACGCCGTCGTCCTCGCCGCCGAGACGCTCGACCCCGTGACCACGTCGGCCGGTGTCCGGGTGCTGCCCGACGCCACGTTCGACGACCTCGCCGGGCGCGCCGTCGACACCGTCGTCGTGCCCGGAGCGGTCGAGCTCGACGACGACCGGCGGGTGCGCGCCGTCGTCGACCCCGCCGTCGTACGGCGCGTCCGGGAGCTGGCGCCGCGCACCCGGCGCCTCGCGTCCGTCTGCGTGGGCGCGCACGTGCTCGCCGACGCCGGCCTCCTGGACGGCGTGCGCGCCACCACGCACTGGTCCACCGCAGGGCAGCTCGCCGACGAGCACCCCGAGGTGCACGTCGACCCGGACCCGATCTTCGTCCGCGACGGCGGCATCTGGACGGGCGCGGGCCTCACGGCATGCCTCGACCTCACGCTCGCGCTGGTCGCGGACGACCTCGGCCAGGAGGTCGCGATGCGCGTGGCCCGGCAGCTGGTGATGTACCTCAAGCGGCCGGGAGGGCAGAGCCAGTTCTCCGTCGCGACCGACCCCCGCGCCACTACGCGGCGCGTGGACGACCTGCGCCAGCACGTCCTGCGGAACGTGGCGTCCTCGCTGACGGTCGCCGGGCTCGCCGAGCGCGCGCACGTGAGCGAACGACAGCTGACCCGGCTGTTCAAGAGCGAGCTGGGCACCACGCCCGCGGCCTACGTCGAGTCGATCCGGGTCGAGGCGGCGCGCCAGCGGCTGGAGACCACGGACGACACCCTGGAGCGCGTCGCGACCGCGTGCGGGTTCGGCACGACCGACACCCTGGCCCGCGCGTTCCGGCGCCGGCTCGACACCACGCCCGCGCGGTACCGCGAGCGCTTCCGGGTCACGGCCTGACGCCTCGGGCGGCGGGCGGGAGCGACGAGCGGGCGACATCGGGGCCGGGGCGCGGGAAGTCTCGCGGCCCGTCGTCTGTTGTGCCGGGCATGCGAGCCATCACCTACTCCCGCTTCGGCGGCGCCGACGTCCTCGAGCTCACCGACCAGCCCGACCCGCGCCCCGGGGCGGACGTCGTCGTCGTGCGCGTGCGCGCCGCGTCCGTCAACCCCGTCGACTGGAAGGTCCGCCAGGGCTACCTGGACGGGCTGTTCGACACGCAGTTCCCCGTCGTCCCCGGCTGGGACGTCGCGGGCGTCGTGGAGCAGGTGGGCCTCGACACCCCCGAGTTCGAGGTCGGCGACGAGGTGTACGGGTACGTCCGCAAGGACTGGGTGCACGGCGGCACGTTCGCCGAGCTGGTCGCCGCGCCCGTGCGGACGCTGGCGCGCAAGCCCGCGTCGCTGAGCTTCGAGGAGGCGGCCGCGGTGCCGCTCGCGGGGCTCACTGCCTACCAGACCATCCTGCGGTCCGGGGTGCGGGAGGGCCAGACCGTGCTGGTGCACGCGGCCGCAGGCGGCGTCGGCTCCTTCGCCGTGCAGATCGCGCGCGGCCTCGGCGCCCGCGTGATCGGCACCGCGAGCGAGGCCAACCACGACTTCCTGCGCGGCCTCGGCGCCGAGCCCGTCACCTACGGCGACGGGCTGGCCGACCGCGTCCGCGCCCTCGCCCCGGAGGGCGTCGACGTCGCGCTCGACTACGTGGGCGGCGACGCCGTCGCGACCAGCGCCGCGCTGCTCGCGCCGGGCGGGACGGTCACGTCCATCACGGACGCGACGGCGCGCACGGAGCACGGCGGGCACTACGTGTGGGTGCGCCCGTCGAGCGCCGACCTGGAGGCCCTCGGCGCGCTGATCGACGCCGGCAAGGTCGCCGTGGAGGTGGGCCAGGTCTTCGATCTCGCCGACGCCGCCGACGCCCACCGTGCCAGCGAGAGCGGCCACGGGCGCGGCAAGATCGTGGTGCGCGTCTGACGGCGCCTCCCACCGCGCGTCCTCCCGTCCTCCCTACCGTCCTCCCCACCGTGGTGGTGCAGGCCCGGGCCGCACGCGGCACCCTGGGCACATGACGCCCTTCGCCCCCGCCGTGTACGCCGACCGCCGTCGCCGCGCCGCCGCCCAGGCGGCCGCCGCCGGCCTCGCCGGGGTGCTGGTGACCCCCGGCCCCGACCTGCGCTACTTCCTCGGCTACACCCCCGCCGCGGACACGGAGCGGCTCACGCTGCTCGCCATCCCCGCGTCCGACGACGGCGGGAGCGACGCCGTCGCCGTCGTGCCGAAGCTCGAGGCCCACGACCTCGAGGTCGGCGCCGTCGGCGGCATCGAGGCGGTCACCTGGTCGGACGGCGAGGACGAGCACGAGGTCGCCGGCCGGCTCCTGCGCCCGGACGGCCGGTACGCGATCAGCGACGCGGCGTGGGCGCTGCACGTGCTGGGCCTGCAGCGCGCCCTGCCCGCGTCGTCGTACGCCGCCGTCACGAACGCCCTGCCGATGCTGCGCGCCGCCAAGTCGCCCGAGGAGGTGGCCCGGCTCGCCGCTGCGGGCGCCGGGGCGGACGCCGTGTTCGCCGAGATCGTCACCCGCCGGTTCGCCGGCCGCGCCGAGCGCGAGGTGTCCGACGACCTGGACGCCCTGCTGCGCTCCCACGGGCACGAGCAGGTCGACTTCACGCTCGTGTGCGCGGGCGAGAACGGCGCCGACCCGCACCACGAGGCCGGCGACCGGGTGATCCGCGAGGGCGACATGGTGGTCATGGACTTCGGCGGGCTCGCCGACGGCTACGGCTCCGACACCACCCGCACGGTGCACGTCGGCGCGCCCACCGCGCGCGAGCAGGAGGTGCACGACGTCGTGCGCGCGGCGCAGCAGGCGGGCGTCGACGCCGTGCGTCCCGGCGCGACCTGCCAGGACGTCGATCGCGCCTCCCGCACCGTCATCGCCGACGCCGGGTTCGGCGAGTTCTTCGTGCACCGCACGGGTCACGGCATCGGCCTGACGACGCACGAGCCGCCGTACATGGTGGAGGGCGAGAGCACCCCGATCGAGGCCGGGATGTGCTTCTCCGTCGAGCCGGGGATCTACCTGCCGGGCGAGTTCGGCGTGCGCATCGAGGACATCGTCGTCGCGTTCCCCGCCGGGGTGCCCGGTCTGGCCGACACTCCCGATGCCGGCGTGCGGCTCAACACCTCGCCGCACGAGGTGGTCGTCGTCGAGTAGCCGGGTCGACCGGCAGGTCAGCTGGGCGAGGCCTTGCCGTGCCGCCAGTAGCCGACGAAGTCGACCGCCGCCTTCGGCCACTGCCGGTCGTTCACCAGGTGCCGCCGCACGCCGGCCGCGAGCGCCTGCTCGCCGGCGACGAGCGCATACCCGGCGCCCGCCGGCAGGTCGGCCCCGCGGACGACGTCGAGAGCGGCACGGCCGGGCACCTCGCCGAGGGCCGGGTCGTCGGCGGCGGCACGGTCGCGCTCGACCCACCGCAGGTCCACGCCGTCCGGGACGCGGAAGTCCTGCCGGTCGTCGGCGGTGGGCACCTCGACGACGGCGACGCCACGCGCGTCGTCGGGCAGCGCCTCGCAGATACCGGCGACGGCGGGCAGCCCGCTCTCGTCGGCGACGAGCAGCCGCCAGTCGCACGCTGCCTGCCGGTGGTGGTAGGTGCCCTGGTCGAGGATGCCGACCCGGTCCCCCGGGCGGGCGGACAGCGCGAAGCCCGCACCCGGGCCGAGGGGCTCGTGGCCGCCGTCCGGCCCCGCGGGCGCCGCGTCGTCGTGGCCGTGCAGCACGAAGTCGACGTCGATCTCGTGCAGCTCGGGCCGCGCCGCGCGGATCGTGTAGTTGCGCACCAGCGGGCGGCGGGCGCGAGGGGTCGCGAGGTACTGGGCGTACCAGCCGAGGTTCGACGTGCGCGTGGGGAGCTTCAGCGCGTCCTGGCCGGGGCGCGGCAGGAAGAGTCGGAACCACTGGTCGTCGCCCACGAGAGTGAGGCGGTCGATGTCGCCGATGCCGAGCGTGACCCGTTGCAGGTGCGGGCTCAGTCGCTTCGTCGTGACGACCTCGGCGACGAGGACGTGCGGGTCGACCGGCTTCGACAGCGTTCGGGTGCTCACGTCGGTAAGGTTAGGCGAACCTCACCTCGTTGACCAGCTTCTGTCCGATGTCGCGGACGGCCTCGTGCCCGAGACTGGGACCGTGCAGCCCCGCCTCCGGTCGCGCGCGCTCCCCGCGCTCCCTGCGCTCGTCACGCTCCTCGCCCTCGCCGCCTGCACGCCGTCGACGCCCGCGCCGACCGCGGCGCCGAGCGCGATGACGAGCGCGGCGCCGTCCGCGACCCCCGAGGAGCCGCTCCGGGTCGAGGTGACGGCTGGCGACGTGACGCTGGAGGTGTCGGTCCCCGACGCGACTCCCGACGACCCGGGCGTGCACGTCACCCCCGACGAGCAGGCCGGCACGGCGACCGTGACCCTCGAACGGCCCGCGGTCGGCGATGCCGACCCGCCGACGATCACGCTGGTCTCGCGCGGCGCGTTCGAGACCCGCGTCGACGGCAGCGTCACGGTGCGCAGCGACGGCACGGCGATCGGCGGGCTGTCCGCCCCGCGGGGCGCTCGCCTGACGGCGGTCGACGGCTCGCGCCTGGAGGTCCGCGCGACGGGCGGCACGGACGACGAGGACGCCGGC
>JADHZE010000241.1 GCA_026934365.1 Isoptericola sp. QY 916
GGCGCACGACCGGGCGACCGCCCCCGTGCCGGCCGCGGTGACCGGGGCGCGCGAGGTGAACGCGGCGCAGCTCGTGCTCGGGTCGTGCCTGCGGGAGCTGCCTCCCGGCGACGTCGGCCGGGTGACCGTCGTGCCGTGCGCGAGCGAGCACGGGGCGCAGGTGGTGGGGCGCACGGACTCCGCGGCGGGCGCGGTGTGGCCCGGTCACGACGCGCTGGTGCGCAAGGCCTCCGCGGACTGCGGGCCCGGGCTGCTGGGTGCCGCGGGCCGCGAGGACGAGGGGCCGACCTTCGTCGTCCTCACCCCGTCCGAGGACGGCTGGGCGGCCGGCGACCGCACGGGGCTGTGCGTCGCGGTCTCCGCCGCGCCGGGGACGGCCGACCTGCTGCGCTGAGCCTGCGACCGTGGTCGGACGCACGGACCGGTCGACGTCTCTGATATCCCCCCACGGGTGGATTCTTACAGTGACCTTCGTCACATCTGGTATCACGGCACGGCGTCCGGTTCGGCCTGTGTTGACCGGACTCGTCCAGCGCCGATGCCTGTCGACCCCCGCGCCACCGACACGCCGGACCTGTTATCGGAACGTGACCTCGACGGGTCCTCAGGGTTAGCGTCCCTCGACCGCACCTAGCAACGGGTGCCGGCCGACCGGGACGCAGCCGAGTGCTGCCGGCGTCCCGGTGACCACGAAACTCACGGCAGCAGCGGGAGACCCACTTCCGGCCGGCCGCCCGGGCACACCGCCCGGACGCTCCCGGCCTTGGGGTTCAGCCACCTTGGTGGCGGGCCAACGATCTCGGCCTCACCCGACAGCTCATCTCGCAGGCTGGAGGTCACGCCCCATGTCCATGTCCCCTGCCCCCGCGCGCCCCGGCACCGCCGCCGTGGCCGCTCGCCGGCCCCGCCGGGCGATCATCGCCCTCGCCGTCGCCGGCGCCCTCACCGGCGGCGGTCTTGTCGCCGTCGCCCCCCACGCCTCGGCGGCCCCGGCCGCCACGGCGGTCCAGGCGGCCTCGACGTCGTCGAAGCCCCGGCCGTCCGTCAGCCTCAAGGCCACCAAGACGACGCTGATCAAGGGTTCGGGGAAGTCCAAGCGCCCCGTGTACACCGTCACCGCCAAGCGTGCCGGCAAGACGATCGCCGGGAAGGCGAAGCTCGTCATCAACGGCAAGGTCAAGTCGACCAAGACGATCCGGCACGGCAAGGCGACGTTCAACCCGAGCTGGCCCATGCACAAGGTCGGCAAGAACAAGGTCCGCGTGGTGGTGGACCCGAGCGGCTCGAGGCTGCTCGCGAAGTCCAGCCGCACCGTGACGACCACCGCGAAGAAGCCCGGCTCTCCTGTCGTGGCGATCGCGAAGACGAAGGTCGGCGCCCGCTACGTCTCCGGCGCCACCGGTCCGAGCTCGTTCGACTGCTCGGGCTTCACCTCCTACGTGTACAAGAAGGCGATCGGCAAGAAGCTGCCGCGCACGTCGTCCGCGCAGAAGCACGTCGGCACGAAGGTCTCGCGCAAGAACGCCAAGCCCGGCGACCTGATCTGGTCGCCCGGCCACGTCGCCATCTACATCGGCGACGGCAAGCAGATCGACGCCGGCAACCCGCGCGTCGGCGTCGTCAAGCGCAGCATCTGGCAGTCGAACCCGACGTTCATCCGGGTCAGCAGCAAGGCGGTCTGACCCCCGCCGAGATAGAGAGGCGACGAGCCCCGCAGAGTCGGGGGCCCGGTCGACGACGACGGTGCCGCCGTCGGACACGGCGCCGGACAGCAGCTCCTTGGCCAGCCGGTCGCCGATCTCGCGCTGCACCAGGCGACGCAGCGGGCGGGCGCCGTACGCGGGGTCGAAGCCCTCCAGCGCCAGCCACTCGCGCGCGGCGGGCGTGACGTCCACCGTGATGCGCCGGTCGGCCAGCCGCTTCGCGAACGCCGCGACCTGGAGGTCGACGATCTCCCCCAGCTCCTCGACGTTGAGCGCGTCGAAGATGACCACGTCGTCGAGCCGGTTGAGGAACTCCGGCTTGAACGACGCGCGCACGGCCGCCATGACCGCCTCGCGACGGGCGGCGTCGTCGAGCGCCGGGTCCACGAGGAACTGCGAGCCCAGGTTCGACGTCAGCACGAGGATGACGTTGCGGAAGTCGACCGTGCGGCCCTGGCCGTCGGTGAGTCGGCCGTCGTCGAGCACCTGAAGCAGGATGTCGAAGACCTCGGGGTGCGCCTTCTCCACCTCGTCCAGCAGGACGACGGAGTACGGGCGCCGCCGCACGGCCTCGGTGAGCTGCCCGCCCTCCTCGTAGCCGACGTACCCCGGGGGCGCGCCGACCAGCCGCGACACGGAGTGCTTCTCCGAGTACTCGGACATGTCGATGCGCACCATGGCGCGCTCGTCGTCGAACAGGAAGTCCGCGAGCGACTTGGCCAGCTCGGTCTTGCCGACGCCGGTCGGGCCGAGGAACAGGAACGACCCGGTCGGCCGGTCGGGGTCGGCCACGCCGGCCCGCGAGCGCCGCACGGCGTCGGACACCGCGCGCACGGCGGCCGTCTGGCCGATGAGCCGCTCGCCGATGACGTCCTCCATGTGCAGGAGCTTCTCCGACTCGCCCTGCAGCAGGCGCCCGGCGGGGATGCCGGTCCAGGCGGAGACCACCTCGGCGATCTCGTCGGAGCCCACCTTGTCGGCGATCATCGGCGCCTCGTGCGCGGCTGCCTCGTCGGCCCCCTGCGACGCCTCGGCCTGCTCGGCGTCGGCGAGCTCGCGCTCGACCTGCGGGATCTCCCCGTACAGCAGGCGCGCGGCGGACTCGAGGTCGCCCTCGCGCTGCAGCCGGTCGGACTCGGTGCGCAGCTCGTCGATGCGGGCGCGCAGGTCGCCGACGCGGTTGTGGCCGGCCTTCTCCGACTCCCACCGCGCGGTGAGCGCGGCCAGCCTCTCGCGCGTGTCGGCGAGGTCGGCCCGCAGCCGCTCGAGGCGCTCGGTGGAGGCGGCGTCGTCGGACTCCTTGAGCACGACCTCCTCCATCTCGAGGCGCGTGACGACGCGCTGCAGCTCGTCGATCTCGACCGGCGAGGAGTCCATCTCCATGCGCAGGCGCGACGCCGCCTCGTCGACGAGGTCGATCGCCTTGTCGGGCAGCTGGCGGCCGGTGATGTACCGGTCGGACAGCGCGGCAGCGGCCACGAGCGCGGAGTCGGCGATCGTCACCTTGTGGTGCGCCTCGTACCGCTCCTTGAGCCCGCGCAGGATCGCGACCGTGTCCTCCACGGACGGCTCGCCGACGAACACCTGCTGGAACCGGCGCTCGAGGGCCGGGTCCTTCTCGATGTGCTCGCGGTACTCGTCGAGGGTCGTGGCGCCGACCAGGCGCAGCTCGCCGCGGGCGAGCATCGGCTTGAGCATGTTGCCCGCGTCCATGGCGCCCTCGCCGCCGGCGCCCGCGCCGACGACGGTGTGCAGCTCGTCGATGAAGGTGACGACCTCGCCGTCGGACGCGGTGATCTCCTCGAGCACGGCCTTGAGCCGCTCCTCGAACTCGCCGCGGTACTTGGCGCCCGCGACCATGCCCGCCAGGTCGAGCGCGACGAGGCGCTTGCCCTGCAGGGACGTCGGGACGTCGCCCGCGACGATGCGCTGGGCCAGGCCCTCGACGACGGCGGTCTTGCCGACGCCGGGCTCGCCGATGAGCACGGGGTTGTTCTTGGTACGGCGGCTGAGCACCTGCACGACGCGGCGGATCTCGGAGTCGCGGCCGATGACCGGGTCGAGCTGGCCGTCGCGGGCGCGCTGCGTGAGGTCGCTGCCGTACTGCTCCAGCGCCTTGTACGTGCCCTCGGGGTTGGGGCTGGTGACGCGGGACGAGCCGCGGACGGCGGGCAGCGCGGCGCGCAGGGCGTCGGCGGTCGCGCCCGCCTCGGTCAGCGCCTGGGCGGCGGCGGACTGCCCGGCGGCGAGCGCGACGAGCAGGTGCTCCGTCGAGACGTACTCGTCGCCGAGCGCCTCGGCCTCCTTGGCTGCGTTCTCCAGCACGGCGCTCGTCGCGCGCGACGGCGCGGGCTGCGCGACGGCGGACCCGCTCGCCTGCGGCAGGGCGACGAGGGCCGCGCGGGCGCGCTGGCCGATCTGCTGGGTGTTCGCGCCGACGGCGTCGAGCAGGCCGACGGCGACGCCGCCCGACTGCTGGAGCAGCGCCTGCAGCAGGTGCACGGGCTCGAGCTGGGGGTTGCCCGCGGCCGACGCCGACTGGACGGCGTCGCCGAGCGCCTGCTGCGACATGGTCGTGAGCTTGATGTCCATGGGACCTCCGGGATGACGTGCGATGACACGGGAGAAACGTCTGTCGGGGGAACGCCGCCAAAGTTGAGTCTATTCCGCTCAAGTTTGATCGCAAGCCGCCCGGGGCGCCGGGTGGCTCGTGGACCGCCGCTGCGGGATGCTGGGCCGGTGACCACTCCAGCCCGCGGCCCCGTGCGCCGCCTCCGCACCGCGATCGCGGCGGTCCTGGCCGCCGTCGGCCTCCTCGCCCTCGCCGGGTGCATGAAGGTCGACATGGACATGACGCTGTCCGAGGACGACACCGTCTCCGGCTCGATCGTCATGGCCGTCTCCAACAGCCTCGCCGAGACCATGGGGATGGAGCCGGGCGAGCTGTGGAAGCAGGCGGGCGGAGAGCTGTCCCAGAACCTGCCCGAGGGCACGTCCCAGGAGCCGTACTCCGACGACGAGTACACCGGCACCCGGTACACCTTCACCGACGCCCCGATCAGCCAGATCTCGGGCGAGGGCGGCGAGGACCTCACCATCACCCGCGACGGCGACAACTACGTCGTCGACGGCACCATGAACCTCTCCGAGGGTGCCGACCAGCTGAAGTCTCTGCCGCAGAACGTCCAGGACGCCTTCGACGTCAGCCTCGCCATCACCTTCCCCGGCCCGGTCAGCGACGCCACCGGCGCCATCGACGGCAACACCGTCACCTGGACGCCGAAGGTCGGCGAGAACGCCGAGATCCACGCCGTCGGCGCAGCCACCGCGGGCAGCAGCTTCCCGTGGTGGATCGTCGGGCTCGTCGTCGGGCTGGTCGTCATCGGCCTCGTCGTGTGGTTCGTCGTGCGGAACAACCGCCGCCCCGCCCCGGTCACGGGCACCGCGGCGGGCGACACCGCCCTCGCCGCGCAGGCCGCCCCCGGGGCCGTCCCCGCCGCCGGTCCGACGCCGGAGGAGCAGGTCTTCGGCGCGCCCGCGGCTCCGGCCGCCGCACCGGGCACCGGCCCGGTCGCCGAACCGCTTGAGCCGGAGGCCGCGCCCGAGGCCGCCACGCCCGCCGGCCCCACGACCGGACCCGTCGCGGAGCCGCTGGAGCCCGGCCGCCCGGGCGAGGAGGACACCGTCCGGCAGGAGCCCGTCGGCGACGCCACCGCGCCCGAGCCCGACGTCGAGCCCGACGTCACGGGCACGACCGGCGACCGCCCCGGCGACG
>JADHZE010000242.1 GCA_026934365.1 Isoptericola sp. QY 916
GACGGTGTCGGGGTGCGGCGGGTCGACCTGGACGGTCTGGCTGCCCTCGAGGTCGCCGTACCACTTGAACATCCACCTGCCGGCGTTCGCCCCACCGTCGAGGCCGCCGACGTCGAGGCGTGCGCCGTCGTCGGTCGTGATCCGGCCCGACCAGGTGCCGGAGCGCTGGTGGGTGGACGACGCCACGATGCCCGGCTGGGTGCGGCTCACGCGGTCGTGGGAGCTCGTCGTGGATCTTGCGGAGACGGCCGTCGACGAGCAGCCCGTTCTCGGTGGTCGCGCCGGCGCGCGTCGACGTCCCGCCGAGCTGAGCGGCGGGCGAGGCTGGCGCCGCCTGCTAGCGTCCGGGCGTGCCCGACTCCCCCGCCCCCGCCGTCACCTTCCGCCTCGCGACCCGCGACGACCTGCCGCGCGTCGTCGAGCTCATCGCCGACGACGCCGTCGCCGCCGCCCGGACCGGCGTGTTCGGCCCCGCGCACGTCGCGGGATTCGAGGCGGTCGACGCCAGCCCGAACGACGAGCTGGTCGTCGCCGAGCTGGACGGCGCGGTGGTGGGCTGCATGCAGCTGACGTTCGTGCCCGGCATCTCGCGCAACGGCGCGACGCGGCTCCTCGTCGAGGCGGTGCGCGTCGACGCCGCGCTGCGGGGTCAGGGCCTCGGCCGGGCGCTCATGGCGCACGCCCACGAGCGTGGCCGCGAGCGCGGCTGCGTCCTGGCCCAGCTCACGTCGGACAAGCAGCGCCCGGACGCACACCGGTTCTACCGGTCGCTCGGCTACGCGCAGTCGCACGAGGGCTTCAAGCTGCCCCTGTGACGTCGGGACCGTCGGCGTCCGCCGCGCCGGACGCCGCCGGGCGGCGCACGTCCCGGATGCCGACCATGCTCACCAGGCCGCCGAGCACGAGCAGCCCCGCGGTGACCAGCAGCGCGCGGTGGAACGACGCGACGTCGAGCACCCCGCCGAGGATGACGCCGGCGAACGCGACGGTCAGCAGCCCGGCCACGCGCGAGACGGCGTTGTTCACCGCGGAGGCGATGCCGGCGTCCGCGGGCGGCGCCGCCCCGAGGATCGCCGCCGTCAGCGGAGCGACCGTGATGGACAGGCCCAGGCCGAACACGAGCAGCCCCGGCAGCACCTGGGTGACGTAGTGCGCGCTCGCGTCCATCGTGAGGAGCAGCAGGTAGCCGGCGCCCGCGACCACCGGCCCGATCGTCATGAACCACCGAGCCCCGTACCGGGCGGCGAGGGTGCCGAAGCGCGTCGACAGCGCGAGCATCGCGAGGGTCGACGGCAGCTGCGCGACCCCGGCGGCGGTGGCCGAGTAGCCCGCCACCTGCTGCAGGAACAGGCCGAGCACGAACCCGCCGAGCGAGAGCGCCCCGTAGACGGCGAACGTCGCGACGTTGCCCCACGCGAAGTTGCGCGTGGCGAACAGGCGGGGCGGCATCATCGGGTCGCGCGCCCGCCGCTCGTAGACCACGAACGCGACCAGGAGCACCGCGCCGACGGCGACGGCGGCCCACGTCCGCTCGATGAGCCCGTACACGCCCGCCGCGAGGCCGGTCGCGGCGAGCACGGCGCCCGGCACGTCGAGCCGGCGCCCGGTGGTCTGGTGCACCTCCGGCACGGGCCGCAGCAGCACCAGCGTGACGACGACGACCGGCAGGTTGATCCAGAACACCCAGCGCCAGGACAACAGGTCGACCAGGCCGCCGCCGACGAACGGGCCCACGATCATCGCCGTCCCGGTCCAGGCCGTCCATCGTCCGATGGCGCGGCCCTGCGCCTCACCCTCGAACGTCGAGATGATGAGCGCCAGCGAGCTCGGCACCAGCAGCGCCCCGGCCACCCCCTGCAGCAGGCGGGCGCCCACGAGGACCGGGCCGGTCGGCGCGAGCGCGCACAGCACCGACGCCGCGGCGAACCCCACCAGCCCCGCGACGAGCACCCGGCGCCGCCCGTACAGGTCCGACAGGGACCCCGCGAGCAGGATGAGCGAACCGAGCGTGACGAGGTAGCCGTCCACCACCCACTGCTGCAGGCTGAGCCGCGCCTCCCCCGAGCCGCCGAGCTCGTCGCCGATGGCGGGCAGGGCCACGTTCACGACCGTGCCGTCGAGGAACGACACGAACGAGGCCAGGATCGCGACCACCAGGACGCGGCTGCGCAGCCGCGCCTGCGTCGCGTCGGGCACGGACGGTGTGCTCACCGGATCACGGTACGGCGCAATGCCGGTGACGCGCCCGCTGCGGCGCGCTACCGTCACCGACGTGAGCAGCGACGCGAGACCAGAGTTCCGGCGCACCGCCATCACCGACGTCCCCGCCTCGCGGCGCCTCGGCGCCGAGGCGTTCGGCGTCCCGTCCACGCCCGCACCCGACCCCGACCCGGCGGCCTGGCCCCTGCCGAACATCCGGCCCTGGGTCGCGACGGACGCGGGAGAGGTCGTCGCCGGGCTGGGCGTCCGGTCGTTCACGTCGTGGTTCCACGGCGCCCGGCTGCCCACCGCAGGCTTCGCGGGCGTCACCGTCGCCGCGGAGCACCGGGGCTCCGGGCTGCTCCGCCCGCTGATGGAGGCCGCGCTCGCCGAGGCCCGCGCGCTCGGCGACGTCGTCTCGACGCTCTACCCGTCGTCGGCGGGCATCTACCGCGGGCTGGGCTACGAGGTGGTCGGCGCCTTCGAGGACGTGCAGATCCCGATGGCGGCGCTCGCGGCCGTGCCCCGGCCCGCCGAGGGCGTGCGTGCCCGGCGCGCCACCGCCGCCGACGTCCCCGCCGTCCGGCGGGTGTACGAGCAGTGGGCGTCCGCGCAGAACGGGCCGCTCTCGCGCGGCGAGACGCCGTTCACCATGGAGGCCGACGAGATGGTCGGGCCCGACGCCGAGTACACCGGCGTCAGCCTCGCGGTGCGCGGCGCGGGGGCGGACGAGGAGGTGCTGGGCTTCGCGAGCTGGTCGCGCGGTCAGGGCTACGACCGCACCAACACCATCGAGGTCGACGACCTCGTCGCGCTCGTCCCCGACGCTGCCCGCGTCCTGTGGCGTGTGCTCGCCTCGTTCGCGTCGGTCGCGGGCGGGGTGCAGGTCTGCACGTCGGGCGGCTGGTCCGGCATCGACGTGTCGCGTCTCGTGCTGCCCGACCACGCGGCCACCTCCGCGCCGCGCCCGTACATGCTGCGCCTGCTCGACGTGCCCGGCGCGCTCGGCGCCTCCCGCGTGGCCCCGGTGACGGCCCGCGTCCCGTTCGCCGTCGTCGACCCGCGGACGCCGGACCTCGAGGGCGCGTGGACCCTCGAGGCGGCCGACGGCGCGGTGCGGGTCTCGCCCGACGACGCCGCGACCGCCGGCGACCGCCTGACGTTCACGTCCGCCGGGCTGGCCGCGACGTGGGCGGGCGCGCAGTCGACGGCGAACGCCCGGCTCGCGGGCGGCGTCTCGGGACCCGACGCGCACGACGCCCTCTGGGACGCCCTGTGGGGCGGTCGCCAGGTGCACGTGCGCGACTACTTCTGAGGCGCTCTGCCGTGCCCGGCCGCGCTCCCGCCTCCGCCACCGTGGCCCGCGCGCTCGCACCCCGGCTCGCGCTGCTCCTGCTGGCGGTCGTCGTCGCGCGCATCGGGCGGCTGGCCGAGCACCGGCTCCCGGACCCGGTCGGCGACGCGCTCGGCGGCGTGCTGGCCGCGGCCCTCGTCGCCGTCCTCGTCCTGGTCGTCCGCCCCGGGATGCACCCGCTCGCGGCGGGCCTGACCGGGTTCGGTCTCTGCGCGGCGGTCGAGCTGCTGGGGCTGACCCCGCTGCCCGGGCGCTCGCCGAGCGGTGGCCCGCCCTCGCCCCGGTGCTCGACCCTGCCTTCTCCCCGACGGCCCTGCTCTGGTCCGCGGTGGGCGCCGCCGTCGGCGGGACGGCGGGCGTCGCCCTCGTGCGCGCCTTCTCCCGGCGCGGGCGCGCGAGGACTAGCCGCCATACCTAGAGGTAGGTATGGTGACCGCATGAGCACGTCGACCGATGCGCGCGACCGCCTCGTCGCCGCCGCGCAGGAGATGTTCGCCGCCCAGGGCGTGGGCGCCACCAGCCCCCGCCAGGTCCTGGCAGCCAGCGGCGTGGGGCAGGGCAGCCTGTACCACCACTTCCCGACGAAGCACGACCTCGCCGCAGCCGCCGTCGGCGCCACCGTCGAGAGCGCGCTCACCGCGGCGCGCCGCGACCTCGAGGGCACGGCGCCGGCCCTCGACCGCGTCGTCGCCTACGTCGAGCGCCCCCGCGACGCCCTGGCCGGCTGCAAGGTCGGCCGTCTCACCAGCGACCAGGCCGTCATGGACGACGACGGCCTGCGCGACGTCGTCACCGCCTACTTCGTCCGCCTGCTCGACGTCGTCGCCACGACCCTGCGCGAGGCGGGCCTGGCCGACGACGCCGCCCGCGACCGCGCGCACGCCGCCGTCGCGATCGTGCAGGGCGGCTACGTGCTCGCCCGCGCCACCGGCGACCCCGAGGCGATGCAGGCCGCCGTGCGCGGCTTCGTGACGCTCCTGACCGACCTTCCCGACGACCGGCACACCGACCCCACCCAGGAGACCATGTGACCTTCCGCGAGCGCCTGCGCGCCCTGCCGACCTTCCCGCCCGGGCTGCCGCCGTTCGGCGTCGACCTGGACGACCTCGCCACCGCCCCCGCCACGCCGCAGGAGCTCTTCGCGCAGTGGTTCGACGACGCGCTCGCCGCGGGTGTCGGGGCCCCGCACGCGGCGACCCTGTCGACGGCGGACGCCGAGGGCCACGTGCACGCGCGCACCCTCGTGATCAAGGACGTCACCGCCGACGGCTGGTGGTTCGCCGGCCATGCGACCAGCCCCAAGGGCCGCGACCTGGCCGAGAACGCGCACGCGGCGCTCACGGTGTTCTGGCGCGAGCTCGGCCGGCAGGTCCGCGTCACCGGACACGCGGCCTCCGCCGGCCCCGAGGCAGGAGCGGCGGACTTCCACGCCCGCCCGGACGGCTCGCGCGCGGCCGGGCTCGTCGGCCACCAGAGCGAGCCGCTGGGCTCCCGCCAGGAGTACTGGGACGCCTTCGCCCGCCGCCTCGGGGACACCCGCGAGGACCCGGCCGTCGTCGCCCCCTCCTGGACCGCCTGGGTGCTGGCCCCCGCCACCGTGGAGTTCTGGGCGGCGAGCGACGACGAGGGCCAGTCCCGCCTCCGCTACCGCACCGACCCGAGGACGACGGAGAACGACCCCACCTGGACCAAGGAGCTGTTGTGGCCGTGACGACCCCTGACACCGCCCGCGCGCACGCCCTGGCCGACGCGGACGCCGCGCTCGCCGCCCTGATCGACGTCGTCCGCACCCTGCCCGAGGGCGCGGGCGCCGACCCGTCGCCGCTGGACGGGTGGAGCCGGTCTCCGGGTCGCCCACCAGACCCGCGTACACGTTGCCGAGGAGGCCGACCGCGCCGCCCAGGGACAGCAGTC
>JADHZE010000243.1 GCA_026934365.1 Isoptericola sp. QY 916
CCGCGCGGCAGCGGGTCCGCGCGCGGCGACGCGTCGGGCGAGGCGCAGGGCGACGCCAAGGGCGAGCTGCAGGGCGAGGCCCACGGCGAGGGGCACGGCGAGGGCGGCGGCGGAGGCGGCGGCTACGGGCTGCGCGTCAAGCCGTTGGGCGTCTTCGTGGTCTCGGCCGAGGGCACGCGCTACCAGCCGGTGCTGGACCTCAACAGGGTGATCCTCGGCGGTCAGGTCGTCGGGATCGCCATCGCGCTCGCCGCCGGGTGGGCGATCGGGCGCCGCCGCCACTGACCGTCGTCCCGCGTCGGTCGGGCGTGCAGCCCGCCGGACCGACGAGAGGACGACATGACCACGCACGCCACCCCGACCACCGCTCCGAGCACCGCCCCGGGCGCCGTCCATGCCCTCCTGGACGCGCCCCACCACGACGGCTCCGCGCTGTTCGCCCCGACCGCGACGCCGGCGCTCGGCGACGAGGTCACCGTGCGCGTGCGGGTGCCGAAGGGGGCGGGCGTGCGCGACGTCCGCGTCCGGACCGTGCGCGACGGCGAGCCCCGCCTGCTTCCCGCCCACAGCGACGGCGGCGACGCGCACGAGGACTGGTACGCGGCCGACGTCGTCGTGCACCACCCGGTGACCTCGTACCGCTTCTTCCTCGACGTGCCGGGCGGCTACCGGTGGCTCGACGGGCGCGGGGTGCACGACCGCGAGGTGCCCGACGCCGCGAGCTTCCGCCTCACCACCCACGCGCCGGCGCCCGGGTGGCTGCGCGACGGGCTCGCCTATCAGGTCTTCCCCGACCGCTTCGCGCGCTCCGCAGCGGCCGACGGCCGGGACGTCCCGGGATGGGCCGTGCCCGCCGCGTGGGACGACGAGCCCGCCGGCACCGGGCCGCTGGCCGGCACGCAGCTCTTCGGCGGCGACCTCGACGGCGTCGCCCTGCACCTCGACCACCTCCAGGCGCTCGGCGTGCGCACCCTCTACCTGACGCCGGTCTTCCCGGGCCGGTCGAACCACCGCTACGACGCGGCGACCTTCGACCACGTCGACCCGCTGCTCGGCGGCGACGCCGCGTACGCGCGCCTGGCCCGGGCCGTGCACGACCGCGGGATGCGCCTCATGGGCGACGTGACGACCAACCACACCGGAGACGGGCACGAGTGGTTCGCCCGGGCGCTCGAGGACCCGGCCTCGCCCGAGCGCGGGCTGTACCTGTGGGACGACGGCGGGCCCGACGTCGTGCGGCCGGACGGCGGGGACCCGTACGTCGGCTGGCTCGGGCACGGGTCGCTGCCCAAGCTCGACTGGGCGGCCGACGAGACGTGGCGGCGCATGGTCACCGGGGAGGACGCCGTGATCGCCCGGTACCTGCGCGAGCCGTTCGCCCTCGACGGGTGGCGCGTGGACGTGGCCAACATGACCGGGCGGCGGGGGAGCGCGGACCGCACGCACGCCGTCGCACGGGCGCTGCGCGAGCGCATCCTCGCGGAGCGTCCCGACGGCGCGCTGGTCGCCGAGCACTTCCACGACGCCGCCGGGGACCTCGCCGGCGACGGGTGGCACGCGACCATGAACTACGCGGGCTTCACGCGCCCGGCCTGGTCGTGGCTGGTGCCCGGGGGCTCGGACGTGCCGTTCCTCGACCTGCCCGTGCCGGTGCCGCGCCGTCCGGCGGCCGCCATGGTGGAGACGATGCGCGAGGTCGCGGCCCTGGTGCCCTGGCAGGTGGCAGCCACGCAGTGGAACATGCTGGGCTCGCACGACACGCCGCGGCTGCGCTCGATCGTCGGCTCGCGGGAGCTGGTCGAGGTCGCGGCGACGCTGCTGTTCACCTACCCGGGCGCGCCGGTCGTGTTCGCGGGCGACGAGGTGGGCGCCACCGGCACGAACGGGGAGCACGCCCGCACCACGATGGCGTGGGACCAGGCCGCGCGCGGCGGCGGCCCGCGGTGGGACGCCGCGACGCTGGACGTCTACCGGAGCCTGTCCGCGCTGCGCTCGTCGTCCGGCGCCCTGCGCGACGGCGGCCTGCGCTGGGCCGCCGTGCACGACGACGCCGTGGCCTACCTGCGCGAGACGCCTCACGAGCGCGTGCTCGTGGTGCTGGCCCGGGCACCGTGGCCGGGCGTGCGCCTGCCGGGACACCTGCTCGCGCCCGGCGCGGAGCCGGAGGTGCTGTACGGCGGCCTCCCCGTGCGCGCGACCGCGGACGGCCTGGCCGTCGCCGGCGACGGGCCGGGCGTCGCCGTCGTCCGCCTCGCCTGACGGCGACCATGCACCTGTGCACCCTCTGAGCGCTCAGAACCTGCACAGGTGCATGGTCCGCG
Source organism: Isoptericola sp. QY 916 (assembly GCA_026934365.1). GTDB lineage: Bacteria > Actinomycetota > Actinomycetes > Actinomycetales > Cellulomonadaceae > Isoptericola > Isoptericola nanjingensis. The sequence goes on from JADHZE010000243.1 coordinate 2,322, forward strand.
CGGGCGGTCGTGGCAGCATCGGAGCGTGCCCCACGACCTGGACCGTGACCTGGACCGCATCGCCGTCATCTCCGACGTCCACGGCAACCTCGGCGCGCTGGAGGCCGTGCTCGCAGACGTCGGGGCCCGCGGCATCACCCGGGTGGTCAACCTCGGCGACGACGCGGGCAAGGGGCCGCGGGGCAGCGCCGTCGTCGACCTCCTGCGCGAGGTGTGCGAGGCGGACGTCCGCGGCAACTGGGACGACTTCCTGCCGCACCTCGAGGACCATGCGCCGGCGGAGATGGTGTGGTGGCGCGACGAGCTGCGACCGGACCAGCTCGCGTGGCTCGGCGACAAGCCCTTGAGCCATGACCTGCTGCTGTCGGGACGCCGCGTGCGGCTGTTCCACGCGTCGGCCACGAGCGTGCACACGCGCGTGCACTTCCACCACACGCCGGAGGAGTTCGCAGGCATGTTCGCCGCGACGGACCTCACCGGGCCGGGGCCGGAGCCCGCGGTCGTGGGGTACGGCGACGTGCACGACGCGTACCTCGAGACGCGGCACGGCCGCACGCTGTTCAACACCGGGAGCGTGGGCAACCCGCTGGACGACCCGACCCCGGTGTACGTGATCCTCGAGGGCGTGCCGGACTCTCCGGACCCTGCGCCGTTCGGCGTCCAGCACGTGCGCGTGCCCTACGACGTCGAGACCGAGCTCGCCGTCGCGCGCGAGCGGGGCATGCCCCGGTACGCGGAGTGGGAGCAGGAGCTGCGGACGGCGGTCTACCGCGGTCGGGTCGTCACGGCGTCGTGAGTCGGGGCGTCGGCGGGGCTCGCTAGGCTGCCCCCGTGCAGACGTTCGAGCAGGGCGCATTCGACGCCGACGTGCTGGGTCCGGCGGCGCGCCCGGACACGGGCGAGGAGTGGCTCGGCTCGTACACGGACCAGGACACCGAGCGCTGGTACCCCGAGCCGCCCAAGTCGAAGCACCGGACGGCGTTCGAGCGCGACCGCGCCCGCGTCGTGCACTCCTCGGGCCTGCGTCGTCTGGGTGCGAAGACGCAGGTGCTGGGGCCCGGCAGCGACGACTTCGTGCGCACGCGGCTGACGCACTCGCTCGAGGTGGCCCAGGTGGGGCGGGAGATGGGGCGCGCGCTCGGCTGCGACCCGGACCTCGTGGACACCGCGTGCCTCACGCACGACCTCGGCCACCCGCCGTTCGGGCACAACGGCGAGCGGGCGCTCGCCGAGGTCGCGGAGGGCATCGGCGGCTTCGAGGGCAACGCGCAGACGTTGCGGCTGCTCACGCGGCTGGAACCCAAGATCTTCGCCGGCGACGGCTCGCCGCGGGGCCTCAACCTCACGCGCGCGAGCCTGGACGCCAGCGTGAAGTATCCCTGGGCGTTCGGCACCGGCCCCGCGCGCCCGGACGGCGCCCCGACGCCGAAGTTCGGCGTCTACCCGGACGACCGGCCGGTCTTCGAGTGGCTGCGGCGCGGGGCGCTCGGCAGCCGGGTGCGGTGCATGGAGGCGCAGGTCATGGACCTCGCCGACGACATCAGCTATTCGGTGCACGACGTCGAGGACGCGGTCGTGGGCGGCCGGCTCGACCTGCGGGTGCTCGACGACGCGGACGAGCGGGCGCGCGTCGCCGCACACGTGCGCGCCTGGTACGGGAGCTGGCACGAGCCCGACGCGATCGACGCGGCGCTGTGCCGGCTGCGCGACACCGGCTACCTGGTGACGGACTTCGACGGCTCCCGCCGGGCGCTCGCCCGGCTCAAGGACGCGACCAGCCAGCTCATCGGCCGGTTCAGCGGGGCGGCCCAGGACGCGACGCGCGAGGTGTTCGGCGACGGCCCGCTCACCCGCTACGTGGCGCGGCTCGTCGTGCCGCAGGAGACGGCGGACGAGATCCTGGCGCTCAAGGGCGTCGCGGTCGCCTACGTCATGGCGCCGCGCGAGTCCGAGCCGGTGTACGGCGCCCAGCGCGAGATCGTCGGCGAGCTCGTCCACGTCCTGGCCGACCGCGCCCCCGACGTCCTGGAGACGCCGTTCGCCGCCGACTGGCGCGCCGCGGCTGACGACGATGCGCGGCTGCGCGTCGTCGTCGACCAGGTCGCGTCGCTCACCGACGTCTCGGCCCTGCAGTGGCACGAGCGGCTCGTGCGGCAGGACTGACTCCGTCGGTCGTCAGGACTGCTCGGCCATCCACGCGTCGCTGGCACGCTGGACGTCGTCGGACGTGACGTCGTCGGCCACCTGGGCGAAGAACCACCGGTGCCCGGCCGGGCAGCGCACGGCCGCCTGCCGGAAGCCCGGGAACCAGTCGCCGGGCTCCTGCGTGCTCGTCGCGCCCGCGGCGACCGCACGGGCGTGCGCGGCGTCGGCGTCGTCCACGTTCAGCGTGAACGAGCCGGTGGTCGGGCCGTCCGGCTCGGGCACCACCGCCCCCTCGGCCGGGAACGCGGCGGCGACGGTGAACGTGGACGAGCCGGCGGCGGTGGAGATCCGCAGGTCGGAGTGGATGATCGCGTCGCCCGCGGTGATGGTGTCGATCACCTCGGCGCCCAGGCCGGCGACGTAGAAGTCGATGGCGGCGCGCGGGTCGGCGACCGTGAGGTTCGGGTGCAGCGGTGACAGGTCCATGGCTCTCCCTCCAGCGTGCGTCCGGGCGGTCCCGGCGTGCGTTCCCATGCTGGTGTCGGCGGGTGGGTGCAGTCTTGGAGGAATGCGACAGGTGTTCGAACAGCGCCCGACGGCGACCACCCGCGGGCTGGTCGACCCGGCCGCGGCCCGCGGCGGGTTCACGCTCGTGCGCCTCGACCCGGCGCCCGACCTGGCGGACCTGGTGGAGCGGCACTGGGTGGTCCGCTGGGACCTGCCGCCCGGGGCCGAGTTCACGCAGGTCGTGATCCCGCACCCCAACGCCAACGTGGTGGCCGAGGTCGACGGGTTCGCCGTGCACGGGATCCCCGGCGGACTGTTCTCGCGGACGCTGCGGGGATCGGGCGCGGTGCTGGGCACCAAGCTGCGCCCGGGCGCGCTGCGGGTGCTGCTCGGAGGTCCGGACGTCCTGCGTGCGGGCCTCGTCGCGCCGGCCGCCGCCGCGCTGTCGGGCACGCGCGGACCGACCGCGCACGACGTCGAGG
>JADHZE010000244.1 GCA_026934365.1 Isoptericola sp. QY 916
CAGCAGCGGGTCCTCGGCCGGCTGGGCCCCCACGGCCAGCACCAGCTCGCCGTCGTGCTCCACGAGGCCGTCGCCCACCGACCGCAGCCGCGGCGCGGACCGCCGCCCCCGGACCATGACGGGCCGGCGGACCGCGGGACGCTGCAGCGCCTGCCGGGCGCGGCGCACGGTGGAGTCCAGCGCGTAGGAGATCTCCCGACCGGCCTCGGCGAGGCTGGCCAGCAGCTCGTCGGGGTCGTCGTACCCGCAGCGGGCGGCCACCTCGTCGAGGTCGGCGAGCAGCAGCTTGGTGGAGCGGCGCCGCGTCACGACGTGCACCGCGTCCCGCACGTCCAGCAGGTGCGCGTACGCCCGGTCCACGCGGCCGTGCGGGCGGTCGGTGAGCCACGTGGCCGCGAGCGCCGACAGCAGGACGGCGTCGCGGATGCCGCCGCGCGACTCCTTGAGGTCCGGCTCGATGAGGTACGCCAGCTCCCCCGCGCGCTCGGCCCGGTCGCGGGCGCTGTGCAGCAGCTCGGGCAGCCGGCGGCGGGACGCCGAGCGCCAGTCGGTGAGGATCGCGGAGGCCGCGCGGTGCACGACGACCGCGTCCCCCGCCACGGGCCGCACGTCCAGCCAGCCGACGGCGGCGGGCAGGTCGGTGGACGCGAGCCGACGGGTCTGGCTCAGCGAGCGCACGGCGTGGTCGACGTCGACGCCGGAGTCCCACAGCGGGTACCACAGCGCGTCGGCGACGCGGGCGAGCTCGTCGGGCTTGTGGGTGCGGCCGTCGTGCACGAGCACGAGGTCGAGGTCCGACAGCGGACCGAGCTCGCCGCGGCCGAGGCTGCCGACGGCGGCCAGCGCGAGGCCCGTCGGGTCGACGTCGGCCGTGGCGGTCTCGTACAGGGGGGTGAGCCGGTCGGTGACGAGCTGCTGCAGGGCCGTGCGGCGCGCGACCCCCGACCGGCCGGGGCCGGTCAGGCCGTCGGCGGCGGCGAGCAGGTCCGCGCGCAGGGGGCCCACCGCAGGGGTCGTGGTGGCGCCGTCGTCGACGCGCGAACCCCGCACCCCGGCGTCCGGGGTGCGGGGCTCGGTCGCGCCCGGCTGGTCGTCCGGGAGCACTGTCCGCGTCTCCTAGAGGGCCGCGTCGCCGTGCTCGCCGGTGCGCACGCGCACCACGTCGTCGAGCGTCGTGGTCCACACCTTGCCGTCCCCGATCCTGCCGGTCTGGGCGGCCTTGACGACGACGTCCACGACGGTGGACGCGTCCTCGTCCGCGACGAGGACCTCCACGCGGACCTTGGGCACCAGGTCGACCGTGTACTCGGCGCCCCGGTACACCTCGGTGTGGCCCTTCTGGCGTCCGTAGCCGCTGGCCTCGCTGACGGTCATCCCGCGGATGCCGGCGGCCTCGAGGGCGGACTTCACGTCGTCCAGGCGGTGGGGCTGGACGACCCCGGTGACGAGCTTCATGCGCGGATCTCCCTCTTGATCTGGCCGCTGGCGGAACCCTGCGGGACGGTCTCGTACGCGGACTCGCTGTGCACCGCCAGGTCGATGCCACCGACCTCGGCCTCCTCGGAGACCCGCCAGCCCATGACCGCCTTGAGCGCGATCGCGATGAGGTAGGTGATGATGCCGGAGAAGACGATCGCGACGACGGCGATGATCGCCTGGACCGCGAGCTGGTTCAGGCCGCCGCCGTAGAACAGGCCCGTCTCGGTGGCCAGGAAGCCGATGGAGACCGTGCCCCAGAGGCCGGAGACGAGGTGCACGCCCACGACGTCGAGCGAGTCGTCGTAGCCCAGCTTGTACTTCAGCCCCACCGCGAAGGCGGAGAGCACGCCGGCGATCGCGCCGACCGCGATCGAGCCCACGGGGCTGACGGACCCGGCGGCCGGGGTGATCGCGACGAGCCCGGCCACGACACCCGACGCCGCACCGAGCGACGTCGCGGAGCCGTCACGCAGCTTCTCCACCAGGAGCCAGCCGAGCACCGCGGCCGCGGTGGCGACCGTCGTGTTGACCCACGCGAGGCCGGCGAAGCCGTCGGCGGTGAAGGCGGAGCCGCCGTTGAAGCCGAACCAGCCGAACCACAGGAGCGCCGCGCCCAGCATGACGAGCGGCAGGTTGTGCGGGCGCATCGGCTCGGAGCCGAAGCCCTTGCGCTTGCCGACCACCAGGGCGAGGACCAGCGCGGCCACACCGGCGTTGATGTGCACCACGGTGCCGCCGGCGAAGTCGATCGGCGTCGCGATGGACGCGAACGGCCCGTCGCCGGACAGCAGGCCGCCGCCCCAGACCATGTGCGCCATCGGGAAGTAGCAGAGGGTCACCCACACGGCCACGAAGACCATCCAGGTGCCGAACTTGGCGCGGTCGGCGATCGCGCCGGAGATCAGGGCGACGGTGATGATGGCGAACGTCGCCTGGAAGCCCACGCCCACGATCCCGGGGACGCCGAAGTCGTCGATCGCGAACTCGCCCGCGGCGTCGTAGATCGCGCCGGACAGCCCGAACTGGTCGAACGGGTTGCCGACGATCCCGCCGAGGTCGGCGCCGTAGGACATCGACCAGCCCCACAGCACGTAGACGACGCCGACGACGGCGATCGCGCCGAACGACATCATCATCATGTTCAGCACGGACTTGCCGCGCACCATCCCGCCGTAGAAGAGCGCGAGTCCAGGGGTCATCAGGAGCACGAGAGATGCCGACATCAGCATCCACGCGGTTGCTCCGGTGTCCAGCTCCATGAGTTGTTCCTCCCTCACCAGCCGGGCGGCCGGGTCGGGCACTACCGTGGTCGGGCGGGGTTTCGCCTGGAGTGTTCTGGTGTTTCGCGGGTGTGACAAGGCCCCGTCACGCGTCAACTTTGCGTTAACGGGGCCTTGTCACGGGGTGCCGCGGGGTGCCGCGGGTGCGGCGGTGGTCAGCCCAGCAGGCCGTCCACGAACTGCTCGGGGTCGAACGGCGCCAGGTCGTCGGGGCCCTCCCCCAGCCCGACGAGCTTGACCGGCACGCCGAGCTCGCGCTGCACGGCGACGACGATGCCGCCGCGGGCGGTCCCGTCGAGCTTGGTGAGCACGATGCCGGTGACGCCGGCGACCTCGCTGAAGACGCGGGCCTGGTTGAGGCCGTTCTGCCCCGTCGTGGCGTCGAGCACGAGCAGCACCTCGGCGAGCGGCGCCTCCCGGGTGATGACGCGGGTGATCTTGCCCAGCTCGTCCATGAGGCCCGCCTTGTTCTGCAGGCGGCCCGCGGTGTCGACGAGGACGACGTCCGTGCCCTCGGCCTTGCCGCGCTTCACCGCGTCGAACGCGACGGCGGCCGGGTCGGCGCCGTCGCGGTCCGAGCGCACCGTCTCCACGCCCACGCGGGCGCCCCAGGTCTGCAGCTGGTCGGCGGCCGCCGCGCGGAACGTGTCGGCCGCCCCGAGCACCACGGACCGGTCCTCCGCGACCAGCACCCGCGCCAGCTTGCCGACCGTCGTCGTCTTGCCCGTGCCGTTGACGCCCACCACGAGCACGACGGCGGGCAGCCGCGCGCCGTCGTCACCGACCGGGCCGGTCGTGGCGACGTCGCGGTCCAGCGCCGGGTCGACGACCTTGAGCAGCTCCTCGCGCAGCAGGTCCCGCACGGTCTTCGGGTCACGGACGCCGAGCACGCGCACGCGCGTGCGCAGGGCCTCGAGCAGCTCCTCGGCCGGTCCGGCGCCGATGTCGGCGAGCAGGAGCGTCTCCTCGAGCTCGTCCCAGTCGTCCTCGGTGAGGTGGTCGCGGGACAGCACGCTGAGCAGCCGCGCGCCGAGCGGCGAGCCCGACCGGGCGAGCCGGTCGCGCAGGCGCACCAGGCGCCCGGCCACCGGCTCCGGCGTCTCGAGCGCGGGCGCCGCCGGTTCCGCCGCGGGGCCCGCGTCGACCGACGCTCCCTCCGGCGCGGGGGCCACCGTCGTGACGCCGTCGTCCCGCCGGTCGACCGGCTGGTCGACCTGCTGGTCGATCTGCTGGTCGGGGCGCCGGCGGCGCGACCTCGGGACGAGCAGTGCGGCACCGCCGCCGACCACGACGACGACGCCGAGAAGGATCCAGAGCCAGAGCTGATCAGTCACGCGGACAGTCTCCCAGAAGCGCGCGACCGCACCGCCCGGCGAGGACCGCCGGCGGAGCCCCGGACGAGGGGGTCACTCCGGCTTGCGGACGCTCCCCACGTGCCACGAGCTGCGCGCCTGCAGGCGCGCGCGGTGCAGGGCGTCGGTGAGCTCCTCCGGGTCGACGTAGCCCGGGGCGTCCTCGACCGTCGCGGCGAAGAACTCGTCCATCCCGGTCTCGACCGGGGCAGGGGGCGCGACGCGCCTGCGGCGCAGCCCGGACCGGAAGTCGCGGAGGAAGCGACCGAGGCCGGGTGCCTCGTCGTCCTGACCCTCACGACGCTCCATGACGTTGGCCACGAGGAATACCACCGCGGCGAGAACGAGGGACCCGAGGACCCAGAGGACGAACGTGAGCATGGCGTTATTCTCCCCGCGCATCGACGGTCTCGCGCATCCGCTGGGAGATGACGGTCGTCACACCGTCGCCGCGCATGGTCACGCCGTACAGCGCGTCCGCGACCTCCATCGTGCGCTTCTGGTGGGTGATGACGATGAGCTGGGAGTCCTCCTGCAGCTCGCGGAAGATCTCCAGCAGCCGGCCCAGGTTCACGTCGTCGAGCGCCGCCTCCACCTCGTCCATCACGTAGAACGGGCTGGGGCGCGCCTTGAAGATCGACACGAGGAACGCGACCGCCGTGAGCGACCGCTCCCCGCCGGACAGCAGCGACAGCCGCTTGACCTTCTTGCCCGCCGGGCGCGCCTCGACCTCGATGCCCGTGGTGAGAAGATCACCCGGCTCGGTGAGCACCAGGCGCCCCTCGCCGCCCGGGAAGAGCCGGCCGAAGACCCGCTCGAACTGCTCCGCGGTGTCGCGGAACGCCTCCGCGAAGACCTGCTGCACCCGCTCGTCGATCTCCTCGACGATGTGCAGCAGGTCCTGGCGCGACTTCTTGAGGTCCGCCAGCTGCTCCGTGAGGAACTGGTGCCGCTCCTCCAGGGCCGCGAACTCCTCCAGCGCGAGCGGGTTGACCGCGCCGATGCGCGCGAGCGCACGCTCCGCCGTCGCGAGCCGCTTCTCCTGCTCCGCGCGCACGTACGGCACGGGCTCCGGGTCCGGCTCCTCCTCGGCGGCGTCGGCGGGGCGCGCCACCGGCACGTCGCGGTGCGGGCCGAACTCCTCGACCAGGACGTCGGGGTCGCTGCCCAGCTCGTCCACCGCCCGGGCCTGCAGCTGCTCGAGCCGCGCCACCTGCTGGGCGCGCGCCACCTCGTCGCGGTGCGCGACGTCGGTAAGGTCGCGCAGCTCGCCCGCGAGCCGGTCGGCGTCGGTGCGGACCGCCTCGAGCTCCCGCTGCCGCGCG
>JADHZE010000245.1 GCA_026934365.1 Isoptericola sp. QY 916
GTGCGCACCGACGCCGGCGACGTCGCCGGCCGGCGGTTGCTGCTGGCCACCGGCGTGCGCGACGAGCTGCCCGCGACACCCGGGCTGGAGCAGCTGTTCGGCACGGTCGCGGCGCACTGCCCGTACTGCCACGGCCACGAGTTCTCCGGCACGCCCGTGGCGATCCTGGGCGCCGGCCCGCACGCGCCGCGCGTCGCGGGGCTGCTGGGGCGGATCGCGAGCCGCGTCGTCGTGCTCGCCGACGGCGCGGACGTCGACCCGCAGGTCCGCGCGGCGCTCGACGCCCGCGGCGTCGCCGTCCGGCCCGAGAAGGTGCTCCGCCTGGAGCCGCTGACCCTCCCCGGCGGGCACCCGGGCGCACGGGCCGTGCTGGACGGCGATGCCGAGGACCTCGGCGGGATCATGGTCGCCCCGACGCTGCACCAGGCGGCGCCGTTCGCCGCCCGGCTCGGCCTCGAGCTGCGCGAGTCCGGCTGCGTGGCCGTCGACGCCATGGCGCGCACGAGCCTCCCGGGGGTCCTCGCCGCCGGGGACCTGGCCCACACCGCCGACTTCCCCATGCCCGTGAGCTCCGTGACCGCGGCGATGGCGGCCGGGCAGCTCGCCGCCGCGTCCATCGACGCCGACCTGCTGGCGTCGACCCCCTGACCGACTCGCGCGCACGGTACGACGGGCAGGACGGCCGCACGAGTCGCCGCCACCTGTTCGTCGTCACCCGTCCGCACGCGGAACACACCGCCGCCGCGCGTCGTCGACCGCACGCACGGCTCGCCGCGCGGCGAGTTCATTCCTCGTCGAGGCGGCGGGCTTCGCCACCTTCGCCACGTCGCCGGGTGCGATCACCCACCTCACCCACGACGACGGGTGGGGCAACCGGACGCTCGTCGGCCTCGGCTCCGCGTCCTCTCTGACGGCCGACCACTAGGCTCGCCGCATGACCTCAGCGCACCCCCTGCCGCTCGGCCCTGCCCCGCGACCCGCCACCGGCGAGGACCTCGCCGACCGGCTCCGCGCCCTCGCGACCAGGGCGGCCGGGGCGGGCGTGACCGGCCTGGACCGGGCGCACCTCACCGCGACGCTGGACGGCGCGGACGTCACGTCGCTCGACGCGGACCTCACCGGCGTGGCGTTCGGCGCCCAGCAGAAGGCGCCTGGCGCCGTGTGGCAGCCCGGCGCGATCACCGCGCGCGAGGACGGCACCGTGCGCCGCCTGCGCGTCGACGCCCACCCGCTCACCGCCGTCGACCTGCCCGTCGACGTCACCGCCGAGGCCGAGGGGCTGCGGTTCACCTGGGTCGAGGGCGCCGACGGCCAGGTCGGGTTCGAGCCGGTCGAGCCCGACGATGCGCACCCGGTGACCGGGCACGCCCGCGTCGCCGTCTCCCGCGCGGGCCTGGTCGCGACCGTGCACGGCCTGCTCGCCGTCTCGCTGCAGTCCCAGGGCATCACGCTGAGCGACCTGGACGTGCACCTCGAGTCGCACGGCCCCCGCGCGGCGGGCGTCCGGATCGAGGCGAAGGTCCGCAAGGGGTTCCTGTCCGCCGGCGTCTCCGCCACGGCGTCGGCGTCGGTCGACGCGGCGATGGTGCTGACCGTCGGCGACGTGCGCATCTCCAGCGGCAACCCGCTCGTCGCCGCGATGCTCGGCGCCGTCCGCGGCCGCGTCGAGGCGGCGGCGAACCGCCGCGTCGACCTCGCCGCCGCGCTGCCGCCCGGGGTCCGCCTCGCGGACGTGCGCCTCGACGTCGGCGAGGAGCTGGTGCTCAGCGCCCGGCTGGGCTGAACCCCGGCGCGCTTCCGCCCGTCCGAAGCCGGCCTCCGGTCCTCGCGCGGCTCGACCCGGCGCTGTCGGTGGGCCGTGCGAGATTCGGGGCATGCCCGACCGCCCCGACGTCCCGCTCGCGCTCGTCGCTCGGCTGCGCGGGCTGCTCGAGTTCCCGGAGTGCGCCGAGGAGGACGCCTGGACCGGCGTCCGGTGGCGGGTGCGCCAGGCCACGGTGGCGCACGTCTTCGGCGGCGAGGACCAGCTCTTCCGCGTGACGTTCCGCGCCGAGCCGCAGGAGGTCCGGGCGTTCGAGCACCTCGGCCACCCGTACTTCCGCGCCGGCTGGGGCGCCAACGTCGTCGGAGTCGTCCTGGACGACGCCACCGACTGGGACGAGATGGCGGAGCTGCTCACCGACTCCTACTGCCTCCAGGCGCCGCGGCAGCTGGCTGACGCCGTCGACCGGCCGGAGCCGCCGGACGACGGCGCGGCGACCGCCGGCTGACACCGGTCAGAGCGAGACCGACGTCCCGACCAGCACCAGCTCGGAGGTGTGCGACCCGGCCACGCCGACGCCGGTGGGCCGCTCGACGAACCCGGGCAGGCCCTCCAGCCCGCCGCCGGCGGCGACGACCCGCAGGTCCAGCGGCTGCCCGGCCGGCACGGTGAGCGTCACCTCGAAGCCGTCGTCGCCCGGGGCGTAGAAGCGGGTGTCGAGGGCGCCGCCGCCGACCGGGACCTCGCGGCCCGCCACCGTGGCGCTCTCCACGCCGGCGGCGTTGAGCTGCACGTAGCGCAGGGCGCCGGCGGTGCCGATCGGCGCCCCCTCGCCCGGGGTCACGCGCAGCGTGAGGACGCGCGCGTCCCCCGCGGGCTCGGCGTCCTCGACGTCCACGACGGGGGCGGGCAGGTCGGCCGCCTCGGCGTCGCCGGCGTGCACCTCGCCGTCGAACATCGGGAACGGCTCGGACAGGTCGGTCTCGGTGTCCACGAACTGCGCGGTCCAGTCGCTCGGGGTGCCCTCGTCGGAGACCCAGTGCGCCGAGCCCGTGTCGGCGTCCAGCGCGTACGCGAGCCGGGTGGGCTCGGGGTGCTCGGCGTCGAACGGGTCGACGACGAAGCCGACGACGAGCGCGACGACGCCCACCGCCGCGCACCCGCCCACCAGCCCGAGCGCGCGGCGCCGGCCGCGGGGCCACAGCACCGCGAGGACGGGGGTGAGCACCAGCGCGAGCAGCGCGGCGACGACCGCGGGCGCGGCGCCCGTCGCGAGGCCCAGCGCCGGGAAGAACAGCAGCACGATGGGCACCAGCAGGACGACGCCCACGGCCGCACCCAGGGTCACGACCACCCGGCGGCCCACGACGCCGCGCGCCACCCGCAGCGTGAGGAGCCCGGCGACGGCGCCCGCGAGCGCCGGCAGCGCGGCAAGGTAGGAGCCGCCGGGCGTGACGGCGGCGAGCACGACGCCGAGGACGGCGAGCCAGCCGAGCGCCCCGACGGCGAGCGCCGCCCCGCCGAGCGACCGGCGCAGCCCGAGGAACCAGGCGGTCCACACCGTCGCGACGATGCCGAGCAGGGCGACGCGGAAGCCCCACGGGCGCCACGGGTCGAGCATCTCGTCGTACCCGGGCCGCACCAGGCCCATGACCCACCACAGGGCGATCGACCCGACGACGGCGCCCGCGAGCGGGAGCAGCGCGGACGCGAAGCCCAGGGCGAGGGCGCCGGCGGTGGTCCGCTCGCCCCGCACCTCGCGCCGGCGGGCGACGGCCACGGCGAGCGCGCCGACCGCGAGCAGGGCGGCGACGGCGAGGGGCCACACCAGCCGGCCCGGGTAGCGCGCGAGCACCCCGCCCGGCAGCGGGAAGTAGGTGGCGTCGTCGGCCGACGGCGTGGCGAGCGTCACCGCGTCGGCGTCGCCGAGCTCGCGCGCCAGGGCCAGCATGTTGGCACCGTGGTGCTGCAGGCTCGCCGTCGACATCCGCTCGGGCGTGTCCTGCGGCGCGTGGTAGGTGGCGGACCCGTCGATGTACGCCGAGTTCAGCCCGGTGAAGCGCCCCTCCGGGTCGTCGAGGAACGGGGAGAAGTCGGTGTCGTTCGGCAGGATCCGGTAGACCTCGACCGCCATCGAGCTGCCCACGGGGTACGGCACGTGGGAGTACGCGTCGACGAGGGCCGCGTTGCCGTCCGAGGTCTCGAACATGATCGCCGGGCCCGACGAGCCGCGGGCCTCGACGTTGACCACGACTCCCCCGTCCGCGGCGCGCGGGTCGGCGTGCGCGAACGCCTCCGCACCGCACAGGCACGCCTCCTCCGCGTCGGTGAACACGAGGACGAGGTCGTTGCGCAGCGGCTCGCCCTCCCCGAGCGCGCGGGCCGTCTCCAGGAGCGTCGCGACGCCGGCGCCGTCGTCGTTGGCGCCGTGCGACACCTCGGCGGAGTCGTAGTGCGCGACGAGGAAGACCGGTCCCGTCGAGTCGGTCCCCGGGATCGTGGCGACGACGTTCTTCGTGGCCGCGACGCGACTCTGGTCGCCCAGGCGCCCGGACATGCCGACGCCGTCGGTCACCTCCGGGTCGAGCCCGAGCTCCTCGAGGTCCGCCACGATCGTGTCGCGGACGGCGGCCGCGGCGGCCGTGCCGTGCGGGTGCACCTCCCCGCCGACCGCCTCGACGGTCGCGAAGGCGCGCCCGGCGCTGAACTCGTCCGCGGCGGCGTCCGCCGACCGCGGGGACGGCGGCAGCACCGACCAGACGGCGAGCGCGGCCAGGACGAGCAGGAACAGGGAGCACGCGAGCGACGTCGCCCGCGACCGGGTCTGGGTCACCCGGGCACGCTAGCGGCGCCCGCGCGCCGTGTCCCAATCGTGATACGCGCCGTCTCACGTGGACCGCCGCCTGGACGGCGGTCCGACCGCCTGGTGGATCGATGGTTGGATCGCCCCGTGCGCGCGATGACGTTCGACCGGTTCGGCGGCCCCCTCACGGTCCGCGAGGTGCCTGACCCCGCGGCGCCGCCCGGCGGCGTCGTGGTGCGCGTCCACGCGAGCGGCCTGTGCCTGAGCGACTGGCACGCGTGGGCAGGCCACGACACCGACATCACCGCCCTCCCCCACGTGCCGGGCCACGAGCTCGCCGGGGTCGTCGCGGCGGTGGGCGACGGCGTCACGCGCTGGAGCGTGGGCGACCGCGTGACGTCGCCGTTCGTGTGCGGCTGCGGGCGCTGCGGCTGGTGCCGCTCCGGGCAGGCGCAGGTCTGCCCCGACCAGACCCAGCCGGGGTTCACGCACGCCGGGTCGTTCGCGGAGCTCGTCGTCCTGCACGCCGCCGACACCAACCTCGTCGCCCTGCCGGACGACGTGGACGACGCCACCGCAGCGAGCCTCGGGTGCCGGTTCGCCACCGCGTACCGCGCCGTCGCGGGCCGGGCCCGCGTGCGCCCGGACGAGCGGGTGGTCGTGGTCGGGGCGGGCGGCGTGGGCCTCAGCGCCGTCATGGTCGCGGCCGCGCTCGGCGCGCGGGTGGTGGCCGTCGACCGGCACGACGGCGCGCTCGAGTCCGCGCGCCGGGCCGGGGCCGCGCACACGGTC
>JADHZE010000246.1 GCA_026934365.1 Isoptericola sp. QY 916
CTGCTGCGCCCGGTCGCCCGTCGCGGCGATGAGCGTGGCGTACACGCCCGGCGCGGGCCGGCCCGCGGCCTGCGCGGCGGCGCCGGCCGTGTCCGCGGCCGTGCGTACGTCGTCGGGGGTGAGGGCGTTGGCGAGGATCACGCCGTCGCCCAGCTCGCCCGCCAGGGCGAGGGAGCGGGGCCCGACGCCACCGAGCACCAGCGGGACCTCCGGCGCGGGCCAGTCGAGACGGACCTGGTCGAGGGTCACGTAGCGCCCCGACGTCGTCACCTCCTCGCCGGCGAGCAGGGCACGGAGCGCCTCGGTGTGCTCGCGCAGCAGGGTGAGCGGCGACTTCGCCCGTACCCCGGCCCGCTCCATCCACTCCTGCACGCCGTGGCCGACGGCCGGCACGAACCGGCCGGGGAACATGCGCCCGAGCGTGGCGACCTCCATCGCCGTGACCGCCGTGCTGCGCAGCGGCGCGGGCATCAGGCCGATCCCGACCCGGACCCGCTCGGTCCAGGCGAGCGCGGCCGCGGCCGACGCGACGCCGCTCTGCTTGAAGCAGTCCTCCCACACCCACAGGTCGTCCAGGCCGGCGGCCTCGACGGAGGTGGCGAGGGACCGCAGCGACTCGGGCGTCATCGTCGGGACGAAGGCGACGCCGAGGCGGACGGCGGGGCGGGCTTCCGGGGCAGGCGTGACCGTCATCACGCCATCGTGCCGCGGGACACCGACACCCGCCCGGTCCCGCCGGGCCGCACCGGTCAGGCGGGATCGTCCTGCAGGTACGCGAGCTGCGCGACGACGGACTGCCGCGCCGCGCGGCGCACCGACGGGTCCACGTCGGCGTACACGTGCGCCACGACCGCGTCGGCGTCCGCCGTCGGGCCGAGCGTCGCGAGCGCGGACCGCACCTGGTCCAGCCGCTCCAGGCGGTGACGCCGGTAGACCCGCACGGCGTCGCCAAGGTCCTCGATCCCGGGTCCGTGCCCCGGCAGGCCGACCCGGCCGTCGCCCACCCGTTCCAGCGCGTCCAGGCTGGCGAGGTAGTCCCGCAGGGACCCGTCCGGCTCGGCGATCACCGTGGTGCCCTGCCCGAGCACCGTGTCACCCGTGAGCACCACGGGCTCGCTCGTCCCGGACGGGCCCGGCGCCGCCACGACGAACGACACGGAGTCGGCGGTGTGCCCCGGCGTCGCGAGGACGTCGACCCGGAGGCCGGCCGCGTCGATCGTCTCGCCGCCGCGTAGCGGCTCGCCGCCGTGGCAGTGCTGCGGGTCGACGGCGCGGACCGGGGCGCCGGTCAGTGCGCGCAGGCGCGCCGACCCGGCCGTGTGGTCGGCGTGCCGGTGCGTGACCAGCACCAGGTCCACCGGGCCCGCCTCGGCCAGGGTGGCGAGGTGCCGCTCGTCGTCGGGGCCCGGGTCCACGACCACGCACGACGTCGAGCCCGGTGCTCGCAGCACATACGAGCGCGTGCCGTCGAGCGTCATCGGGCCGGGGTTGTCCGCGCGGACGACGGTGACGTGGGGCATGCGCGTCTCGCTCTCGTGCGTCGGTGGTGGTCGGTGCCCGACCCGGCGCGTCCACGGTAGTCGAGTCACCGGGCGCCGCAGACCGCCGGAATTCCCGCGACGCGACGCCCGTCGTCCGGCTACGGTCGCGCGATGCGAGCCGTCCCCGCCACCCTGGACCCCGCCGTCGTCGCGGAGATCGACACGCGCCTCCTGGGCGTCGAGGCGTCGTCCGGGGTCAGCGTCCGGTGGGCGATCGAGTCGGGCAGCCGGGCCTGGGGCTTCCCGTCCCCGGACAGCGACTACGACTGCCGGTTCCTGTACGTGCACCCCGCGGACCGGTACCTGTCCCTCTGGCCCGGGCGCGACGTGATCGAGACGCCCCTGGACGAAGTCTTCGACGTCAACGGGTGGGACCTCGCCAAGGCCGTGCGGTTGCTGGTGAAGGGCAACGTCACCACGGTCGAGTGGCTGCGCTCGCCGATCGTCTACCGCGGCGACCCCGGCTTCCGGGACCGGCTGCTGGCGCTCGCCGACGACGTCGTGGACCGCGGGGCGGTGGGGCGCCACTACCTGCACGTCGCGCGGCAGCAGCGGCTCCTCGGTCCCTCGCTGAAGAAGTTCCTGTACGCGCTGCGCCCGGCGGTCGCGCTGCGGTGGCTGGCGGACCACCCGGGCGCGGTCACCCCACCGATGGACCTGCCGACGCTCGTCGCCGAGAGCTCGCTGCCGGCCAACGTCCGCGCGGCCGTGACCGACGTGGTCGCGCTCAAGGCGGTGACCCGTGAGCTCGGCGCGGCGACGCCGCCCGCCGTGCTCGAGCGGTTCGTGGACGCCGAGCTCGACCGCGCGGCCGCGTTCGACGAGCCGGGGCCGGTGCGGGACACGACAGAGGCGCGGGCGCGGGCCGACGCGCTGTTCCGGGCCGAGGCGGAGCTCGCGGCGGCCGCCGTCTGACGCGCGGGCGTCAGACGGCGAGCGCCTCGGCCAGCAGCTCGAGGGTGCGGACGCGGCCGGGCGTGGCGTCCAGCGGCTCGGACTCGTAGGAGCCGGCCACGGGCACGACCATGACCTCGTCCACGCCGTGCCGGGCGGCGAGGTCGCGGAGCTGGGCGGCGGCCTGGTGGGGCTCGCCGACGACCCAGCGGGCGCGCATGTCGGCGACGATCTGCTCCGCCATGGGGTCGAGCGGCTCGGCGGCGGCCTGCTCGACGGTCTCCGCGCGGCCCATCGGCTTGCCGGTGCGCAGCCGGGCCATCGACCGGAGCTGCGGCAGGGCGCGCTCGTGCGCCTCGACGGCGGTGGGCGCGACGACGACGTTCGCCGTGAGGAACGTCTGCGGCTCCGGGTGGGCGGGGCTGGGGCGGTAGCCGTCGCGGTAGAGCGCGAGCACCTGGTCGACGCCCGCGCCCGAGAAGTGGTTCGCGAACACGTACGGCAGGCCGAGCTCGGCGGCGAGGCGGGCGGAGTAGTCGCTGGAGCCGAGCAGCCACACCGTCGGCGTGCCGTCGGCGGCGGGGGTGGCGTGCACGTCGTAGAGGTTGCCGTCGCCGAGGCGCAGGGCGGCGCCGTCGGGGCTCATGAGGGAGAGGATGTCGCGCACGTGCTGCGGGAACCGCTCGACGTCGGACGTCGGGCCGGACTGGCGCAGCAGCGCGGTGACCACCGGGTCGGAGCCGGGTGCGCGGCCGAGGCCGAGGTCCACCCGTCCGGGTGCCAGCGCCTCGAGCGCGGCGAACTGCTCCGCCACGACGAGCGGAGCGTGGTTGGGCAGCATGACCCCGCCCGAGCCGACGCGGATGCGCTCCGTGACGGCGGCGGCCGCCGCGATCATCACCGGCGGCGTCGAGGCCGCCACCGCGGGCATGTTGTGGTGCTCGGCGAACCAGTACCGCTCGAAGCCCAGCTCGTCCGCCCGGCGCACCAGCGCGAGCGAGGCGGCCAGCGCCTGCGGGCTGGACTGGCCCGTGCGGACCGGGACCAGGTCCAGCACGGACAGTCGGGGGGACGTGGGCGCGGGGGCGGGGGCGTCGGCGTTCATCGCCTGGGACAACCCGCGCGACCCCGGGCCCTATTCCGTGACGTGGTGGGCGCTCGTTCGGCGCTATCCGTGGAGCGAACAGCGCCACAGGAGCGCCCACCACGTCAGGGGAGGGGGTCGCGCAGCCCGCTCGCGCGGCGGACGGGGTGCGCGACCGCCGCGCGCACGGCGTCGGCGGTGCCGACGACGCGCACGAACTCCTGGGCGCGGGTGACCGCCGTGTACAGCAGCTCGCGGGTGAGCAGCGGCGACGTGGGCGGCGGCAGCACCAGGGAGACGCGGCGGAACTGGCTGCCCTGCGCGCGGTGCACCGTCATGGCGTGCACCGTCTCGACGGGCGGCAGCCGGTGGGTGCGCACGCGCAGCGGGGCACGCGGGTCGCCGAACGCCGCGACCACCGCCCCGTCGGCCGGGTCGCCCTCGGCGACCAGCACGCCGGTGTCGCCGTTGTAGAGGCCGACGTCGGCGTCGTTGGTCGTGACGAGCAGCGGGCGGCCGACGACCCACGGCGAGCCGGGGACCGTCGGCGGCAGGGTGCCGTCCGCCGTCGCCTCCTCGACCCAGGCCTCGACCTGCGCCGCCCAGCGAGCGACGCCGACCGGCCCGCGCCGGTGCGCCACCATGACCCGGTGCGCGCCCAGCGCCTCCAGCGCGCGCGCCGCGTCGCCGGCCCGCGCCGCGGCCACGAGCCGTCGGCCGGCGTCGATCGCGTCCTCGTGCAGGCCCTCCACGGCGGCCTCGTCGAGGCGCTCGGTGTCCGCCTCGACGAGCTCGACGCCGCCCGTGCCGGCGCGCAGGACGTCGAGCACCGCGTCGGCGTCGCCGTCCCGGATGGCGGCCGCCAGGGGCAGGATCGCGGAGTCCTCGTCCTGGCGGTGCACGGTCACGAGCCGGACGACGCCGTTGGCGAGGGTCTCGTCCTCGACGGGCTCCATCACGGCCCGGGTGGTGGTGACGTGCTCGGCAAGGTCCTCGACGACCGCCGGCCGCGCGACGAGGTCGCCGAGCACGGCCCCCGCCTCGACCGACGCGAGCTGGTCCGGGTCGCCGACGAGGACGAGCCGCGCGTCCGGGCGCAGCGCCTCCAGCAGCCGCGCCATGAGGGACAGCGGCACCATCGACGTCTCGTCGACCACGACGACGTCGTGCGGCAGGTGGTGCCCGGCGTGGTGCCGGAACCGGGTGGCGCTGCGGTAGCCGAGCAGGCGGTGGACGGTCGTGGCCTCGGGCCGGCCGGTGCGCTCGCGGTCCTCAGGCGGCAGGGCGCCGACGACGTCGCGGACCGCCTCCTGCAGCCGGGCGGCCGCCTTGCCCGTCGGGGCGGCGAGCGCGACCCGCAGGGCGGGCTCGCCGGCGACGTCCTGCAGCACGGCCAGCAGCCTCGCCACCGTCGTCGTCTTGCCCGTGCCCGGACCGCCGGTGAGCACCGTGAGCCTGCGGCCGGCGGCGTGCGCGGCGGCGAGCCGCTGCCGCACATCACCCGCCTCCGGGAACAGTCGCGCGAGCGCCGCCTCCAGCCGGCCCGCGCCCGCGGGCACCAGGGGAGCTGCCTGCAGCCGGGCGTCGACCAGCCGCCGCACCGTGAGCTCGTCCCGCCAGTACCGGTCGAGGTACAGCCGGCCGCCCACCCAGCGCGCGGGCCGGTCCTCGGGGCCGCCCGCGCCGACGGCCACCAGGGGGCTGGCCTCGATGGTTCGGACCCACGCCGCGTGCTCCGGCCACGGGGGCGGAGTGGCCGCGCCGGGGCTGTCGGC
>JADHZE010000247.1 GCA_026934365.1 Isoptericola sp. QY 916
CACGCCCGGGCCGATGGCGGTCTCCGCCGCACCGCAGCTGCCCGGCTCCCCGCACACCGTGGGCGGCAACGCCGCGGTGACGGTGGCGCAGTCGTGGGCCGGCGCGGCCTCGGGGGCACGCGCGGTCGAGGCCCGGTGCGCCGCGGTCGGCGGCGTGGCCACGGCCTCCGCCGTGGTCGAGGGCACGTACGTCAACCTCACCGACCAGAGCCTCGCGGTGCGGCTCGACGCCGCGGGAGACACCGCCGCGGCGGCGCAGGAGGTCGCGCCGGGTGCGTCGGTCACCGTGCGGGTGCCCGACGGGCTCCGGGTCCCCGCGGGCGGCGCCACGTGGACGGTCGCGACGACCCTCGGCGGCCAGACGTACCGGACCAGCGTGCCCGCCGGGACGCACGGTTCCGCGGAGTGCTACGACCCGAGCTGGGCCGTCTCGAAGACCGCCGAGACCGTGAACGTCGACGGCCGCCTGCAGGTGCGCGGCACGCTCACCAACACCAGCGACGAGGCGATGCGGGTCGCGATGACCGCCGCCGGGGTCAGCACCGAGCCGAAGCGGCTCGCGCCGGGCGAGAGCGCGACCTTCGTCGCCGCCACGGACCGCACGTCGCTCTCCGCGGGCGCCGCCGAGTTCCAGCTGTACCGCTGGGTGGCCGACCGCGACAACGACGAGCCCGCGCAGGGCGTGGTGCCCGCCGTCGCCCCGACGGCGTCGTACGACGCCGCGACGCTCGCGCCCGCCGTCGGCGGGCCGGTGACGCTCACCGCGGCCGAGTGCCGGTTCGACGCCTCCGCCGACAGGTCGTGGCGCACCGTCACCGTCCCCGTGGACAACGGCGGCTCCACGCACGCGGTGCGCTTCGCGGCGTCGGACGGTGCCGGGAACGGGGATGCCGCGACGGTCGCCGCCGGCGCCACCGGCACCCTCACGGTGTCCGTGCCGTGGGGCACCCGCAGCCTGGCGGTCACCGCCGACGGGCGCGACCTCGCCACCGTTGACGTGCCGGCCTTCGAGAGCTGCGCCACGGTGACCTGGCCCGGATCGGTGGACGTGTCCACCGTGACCCGGTGCGTCGACGACCGGGCGCGGGTGGAGGTCGACGTGCGCAACCGTGGCGACGTCGCGTGGACGGCGGCCCTCGGCGACGGGGACGGGACGTCGGTCGAGCCGGGCTCCACCGCCACGCTCCGCACCTCCCCGGGCGGGCTGACGGCGGACGCCGGCCACGTCACGGTGCGGCTCTCCCGCGAGATCGAGAAGCGCACGCGGTCGGTCGAGCGGACGTTCGACCACGACGCCGTGTCGTGCGTCGTCGTCGACCCGCAGGCGCGGCTGGACCCGGGCGCCGTGCAGGTGGAGAAGGGGCGGTGGCGCTCGACGTCCACCCGGGCGGTGTCGGTGGTGCTCGACAACACCGGGTCGTCGGTGCCGCAGGACTTCGCGGTGCGCGGCTCGAACGGCGCGTCCGTCGACGTGACCGTGCCCGCCCGCCAGAGCCTGACCGCCGACGGCGGCACCGTGCGGGGCCGCGACGGCGCCAGGTACACCGTGCGCGCCGGCGACTGGTCCGCCGACCTCGCCGTCGACCCCTTCACGGGCACGACCGGCTGGTGCGCGGACCGGGTCCGCTGGAGCGGTGGGTACGAGGTGGGCGACGTCGCGTCGTGGCGCGGCGCGAACTACCGCTACGTCGGCCGCGGCGAGGACGGCCCGGACAGCGCGCAGAAGCGTCAGGACGGGGACCACGCCCGGGGTCACGGCTGGGGCCGCACCTGGGAGCGCATCGGGGACTGCGAGTACCGCTGAGCCCTCCCGGGCCCGGACCGGTCAGACGATGCCGTACAGCCGGTCCCCGGCGTCGCCGAGGCCGGGCACGATGTACTTCTGGTCGTTGAGCCGCTCGTCGACGGCGGCCACGACGATCTGCACGTCGACGCGCGAGCCGATCGCGTCGTCGAGCACCTTCAGCCCCTCGGGGGTGGCGAGCAGGCACACGGCGGTGACGTCGCGGGCGCCGCGCTCCAGCACGTAGTCGATGGCCGCGACCAGCGTGCCGCCGGTGGCGAGCATCGGGTCGAGGAGGAACACCTGCCGGTCGGTGAGGTCGTCGGGCAGGCGGTTCGCGTACGTGACGGCCTCGTACGTGGACTCGTCGCGCTGCAGTCCGAGGAAGCCGACCTCCGCCGTCGGGATCATCCGCGTCATGCCCTCGAGCATCCCCAGCCCGGCCCGCAGGATCGGCACCACGATGGGGCTCGGGTCGCTGAGGCGCACGCCCGTGGTCGTGGTGACCGGGGTGCGGATCTCCTTCGGCTCCGTGCGCACGTGCCGCGTCGCCTCGTAGGCGAGCAGGGTCACGAGCTCGTCGACGAGGAGACGGAACGTCGCCGACGGGGTGTTCTCGTCGCGGAGGACGGTGAGCTTGTGGTCCACCAGCGGGTGGTCGGCGACGTGCAGGCGCATGGACCCACGGTACCGGCGGGAAGGGTCCGGGCACCTCTCCGCGGCTAGCCTGGTCCTGTGACGTCCGACGCCGCGCCCGGTCCCGTGCGCCCCGGCCTCGCGCTGCCCTGGGCGGACGGCGAGTTCCCGCCGCACACGGTCAGCCAGCGGCGCGCGGTGTGGGACGCGCTCATGGGGCTGGCGCTGCACGAGGCGTCGCACGCTCTCGCGTCCGACGACGTCCCCGTGGGCGCGCTCGTCGTCGACGCGGAAGGCCGGCTCGTCGGGCTCGGTCGCAACCGGCGCGAGGAGACCGGGGACCCGACGGCGCACGCCGAGGTGCTCGCGCTGCGGCAGGCCGCCACCACGCGCGGCGAGTGGCGGCTCGAGGGCTGCACGCTCGTCGTCACGCTCGAGCCGTGCGTGATGTGCGCGGGTGCGCTCGTCGCGGCGCGCGTGCGGCGGCTCGTCCTCGGAGCCTGGGACCCCAAGGCCGGCGCCACGGGTTCCGTGTGGGACCTCGTGCGCGACCAGCGCGCCAACCACGCCGTCGAGGTGGTCGGCGGCGTGCGCGAGGACGAGTGCGGCGGAATCCTGCGAGACTTCTTCGAGTCCCGCCGCTGACGACGACGTCCGTGCGGGCCGATGAGTCCCCACGACGACGGAGGTCAGCACGGCATGGACACGACGGCACGCCCGGCGGCACCCACCCTGGCCGACTACGCCCGGCACAGCGCGTTCTCCGACCCCGGCGCGCACGCCGAGCTGCTCCGGGAGGTCGCCCCCGACCCGGCGTCGGTCGGCGCCGCGGCGTGCGCGACGATCGTGCACTACCGCGCCGGCGGGGTGCCGCTGCGGGACGAGCAGCGCGCGGACGTCGACCGCCGGTGGCTGGCGTCGCTGCTCGACGCCGCCGTCGAGCGCCGCCCCGGGCCGCTCGCCGCGGACCGCGAGCCCGCCCAGCTGGTCGCCGGGTGCTGCCGCGACCACACGCTGTTCTCCCTCGGGGTGCTGCGCCAGCACGGCGTGCCCGCCCGGTCGCGGATCGGGTTCGCCGGGTACTTCGAGCCGACGTTCTTCCACGACCACGTCGTCGTCGAGCACTGGGCGGACGACGGCGCGGGCGGGGGACGCTGGGTGCGCTGGGACCCCGAGCTGCCCGACGACGGCTCGTGGGGGTTCGACGTGCGCGACATGCCCACCGGGCCGGCGTCGCCGTTCCCCACCGCCGCCGAGGTGTGGCGCGCGATCCGCGCCGGGGAGGTGGACCCGGCGTCCTACGGCGTCGCGCCGGACCTGCCCGAGCTGGGGGGCAAGGACTTCGTGCGCGGCTACGTGCTGCTCGAGCTGGCGCACCGGATGCGCGACGAGGTGCTGCTGTGGGACGTGTGGGGCGCCCTGCCTCCCCACCGGGGCCTGGCGGCGCTCGCCGCCGCATCGCCGCCCGGGTACGTGCCCGCGGTGCCGCTGTCGGACGACGCGTGGGACGCCGTCACCGACGCCCTCGCCGCGCTGCTCGTGGCCGCCGACGCCGGCGACGTCGACGCGGAGGCCACCCTCGCGGAGCGATACCGGTCGGGGCTGGGGCCGCAGGCGCGCGTGGCGACGCTCTCGCCGACGGGGCGCGTCGGCGTCACCGACCTGCGCGAGCGCACCACGAGCTGGGCCGCCGCCCCGGCCTGACCGGCTGTGGGCTAGAGCGCCGCGACGCGCACGCCGAAGACGTCGCGCAGCGCGCGCCGGGCGGCGTGCCACCCGCCCATGCCGTGCACGCCGGGGCCGGGCGGGGTCGACGCCGAGCAGAGGTAGACGCCCCCGGCCACGCGGTAGGGGTTCGCGCGCAGGGTCGGGCGGGAGACCATCTGCCACATCGTCGCGGCGCCGGCGGAGATGTCCCCGCCGACGTAGTTCTGGTTGTGCTCCGCCATGGCGGCGGCGGGGATCGCCCGGCTGGCCACGACGACGTCGCGGAACCCCGGCGCGAAGCGCTCGACCTGCGCGGTGACGGTCTCCGTGACGTCCACGTCGGAGCCCGCGGGCACGTGCGTGTACGCCCACAGGGGCCGCAGCTCGCCCGTCCCGGAGACGACCCGGCGGGACGGGTCCGTGACCGTGGGATCGCTGACCAGGCACACGGGACGCTCGGCGTGCCGGCCCGCGGCGACCTCGTTCTCCGCCGCGGCCATCTCCGCCCGGGTGCCGCCCACGTGCACCGTGCCGCCGCGGCCCACCTCCGGGTCCGCCCACGGCACCGGGCCGGACAGCACGTAGTCCACCTTGGCGGCCGCGTTCCCGTGGCGGAACGCCCCCAGGGCGCGGCGCAGGCCCGGCGGGACGGCGGGGCCCAGCACGTCGAGCAGCGTGCGGGGCGTCGTGTCGAACAGGACGGCGCGCGCGGCGGGCAGGTCCGCCGGGGTACGCACCCGGTGGCCCGTCACGACCGTGCCGCCGTGCGCCTCCAGGTCCGCGACGAGCGCCGCCACGATCGCCCCGGACCCGCCGCGGGGCACCGGCCAGCCGCCGTCGAACCCGCGAGGTCGAGGCGAGCGCCCGAGGTCGAGGTCGGGGGCATCGACCTCGAGCGCCCCGCCTCGACCTCGGCGCGCGGGGGTGGCGTGGGCGAGTGCGCCGAGCAGCAGCGAGGTGCCGGCGCCGGACAGCGACGGCAGCCGGGTGATGGTGTGCGCCGCCACGCCGGTGAGCAGCGCGGGTGCCGCCTCGCCGGAGAACCGGCCGTCCCAGGCCGCCGTGCCCTGCTCCGCGAGGCCCAGGCCGAACCGGGCCGCGGCGAGCGTCGCGCGCACGGGGTCGGCGCCGTCGAGCACCCCGGGCGGCACCGACCGGCGGTCGCCCA
>JADHZE010000248.1 GCA_026934365.1 Isoptericola sp. QY 916
GCCGCCTCGCGCCCCGCCGACGCCGCCGCCACGCAGTCGGCCGCCGCGCCCGCGCCGCCCGCCGGTGCCCCGACGGTGACGAAGATCGTGGTCGCCGGTGGCTTCGCCGTCGGCAAGACGACGTTCATCGGTTCGATCTCGGACGTCGAGCCGCTCAACACCGAGGCCGCGATGACCGAGCACTCGGTGGGCGTCGACGACGCGGGCGGGGTCTCCGACCGCAAGACGAGCACCACCGTGGCCATGGACTTCGGCCGGGTGAACCTCCCGGGCAACCTGTGGCTGTACCTGTTCGGCACCCCGGGGCAGGACCGCTTCCTGTTCATGTGGGACGACCTCATCCGCGGCGCCATCGGCGCCGTCGTGCTGGTCGACACGGACCGCCTGGAGCAGTGCTTCCCGGCGATCGACTACTTCGAGTCGCGGGGCGTGCCCTTCGTCGTGGGCGTCAACTGCTTCGACGGCGTGGCGAAGCACCGCCTCGAGGACGTCCGCGAGGCGCTGCAGATCCCGGCGCACGTGCCGATGCTCTACACGGACGCGCGCTCGCGCGCGGCGACCAAGCAGACGCTCATCGCCCTCGTGCAGCTCGCGATGCGCCAGCTGCGCTCGGGCGGTGGCGCGGCCTGAGCGCAGGTCGCACGTCGCTCTCGCGGCCCCGGAACGCCTCGGCGTCCGGGGCCGCGGGCGTACGCCGGCCGGTACACTCCTGTGCCGGACGGGCGCTCGGGCGGCCGTCCCGGGAGGGCTGACAGAGCGGCCTAATGTGACGGTCTTGAAAACCGTTGTGCAGCAATGCACCGGGGGTTCGAATCCCTCGCCCTCCGCCCGACGACGCCCCGACGGCCACGCCGTCGGGGCGTCGTGCCTTCCCGGACCGGCTCAGCGGTGCCGGATCTCGACGAGCGGCAGGCGCAGCGCCCCGGGCGCGGCACCGGGGACGACGGGTCGCAGGGGCGCCGTCGGCGGCACGACGACGTAGCCGGCGCCGGGCGCGGGCCGGGCGTCGTCCTGCCCGTGGTTGGGCCACAGCGCGCACGCCCGCTCCGCCTGTGCGGTGATGGTCAACGACGGGTTGACGCCCAGGTTCGCGGTGACGGCGGACCCGTCGAGCACGTGCAGGCCCGGGTGGCCGTGCACGCGGTGGTACGGGTCGACGACGCCCGTCTCCGGGGTCTCGCCGATGGTGCACCCACCGAGGATGTGCGCGGTCATCGGCACGTCGAAGGGGTCGCCCGCGCTGCCGCCCGCGAGCCCGCCCATGCGGTCCGCCATCGCGCGCACGGCGTCGTGCGCCACGGGGATCCACGCGGGGTTGGGCTCGCCGGTGCCCTGCCGGGAGGTGAGGCGCCTGCCGAGCGGGCCGGGCCGCGTGAAGGTGGTGAGCGAGTTGTCGCGGCTCTGCATGACCAGCGCGATGACGGTGCGCTGCGACCAGCCGCGCAGGTCGTACAGGCTGGGCAGGTGCCGGCGCTGCCGCCACAGCTCGCCGAGCCAGCGCCGCCAGCGCGGACCCTCCCCGGGTCCGACGCCGTCGACGAGCACCGTCTGCAGCAGGCCCATCGCGTTGGAGCCGCGCCCGTACCGGACGGGTTCGACGTGCGTCTGCGGGTCCGGGTAGAACGACGACGTGATGGCGACGCCCTCGGAGTAGTCGGGCCCGCCGTCCCGCCCGCGGCGGGCGGGACGCATGGCGCCGAGCAGCGCCTCGGAGTTCGTGCGTGTGAGGTGCCCGAGCCGGTCGGACAGGCGCGGCAGGTCGCCGCTGTCCCGCATCGCGTGCAGGAGGCGCTGCGTGCCGAGCGTGCCGGCCGCGAGCACGACCTGCCGGGCCCGGTAGGTGCGGCGGCCGGCCCAGCGACGCCCCGTCCGGTGGGTGCGCACCTCGTACCCGCCACCCGACCGCGGCACGACGGCGGTGGCCGTGGTCAGCGGGTGCACCCGGGCGCCCGCACCCTCGGCGAGGTGCAGGTAGTTCTTCACGAGCGTGTTCTTCGCGTTGTGCCGACAGCCGGTCATGCACTCGCCGCAGTGCAGGCACGGGTTGCGGTCGGGCCCGGCGCCGCCGAAGAAGGGGTCGGGGACGGCGGGGCCGCCGGCGCCGCGCGGGCGCTCGTCGCCGTCCTGGCCGAGGTACACGCCCACTCGTACCTTGCGGAAGGTGTGCCCCACGCCGAGGTCGTCGGCGACGTCGCGTATCAGCGCGTCGGCGGGCGTCGTGCGGCGGTAGTCGACGACGCCGAGCATCCGCTCCGCCTGGTCGTAGTACGGCTCGAGCTCGGCCTTCCAGTCGGTCACGTGGGACCAGGCGGGGTCGGTCCAGAAGGCGTCCAGCGGCCGGTACAGCGTGTTGGCGTAGACGAGCGAGCCCCCGCCGACGCCGGCGCCGGCGAGGACCAGCACGTCGCGCAGCCGATGGATCCGCTGGATGCCGAAGCACCCGAGCGCGGGCGCCCACAGGAAGCGGCGGAGGTCCCACGAGGTGCGCGGCAGCTCGTCGTCGGCGAACCGGCGCCCGGCCTCGAGGACGCCCACCCGGTACCCCTTCTCCGTCAGCCGGAGGGCGGCGACGCTGCCCCCGAACCCGGACCCGATCACCAGGACGTCGTAGTCGTCCGGTGCGTCGTCGGGTGGTGTGGAAGGGGGCGTGCCGGCGCTCGTGCCGGGGGTCGTGCCGGGGTGAGTGCGGTCGTCCTTGCCCTGGTCGGCGCGCTGCGTGCGGTCCTGGTCGTCGTCGTCCAGCATGCGGCAGACCGTAGCGCGGTACGGCGTGTGGCGGGGACGACGCCGCGCGGCTTTGCCCCCGGGCAGCGTCGCCGGTTAGTCTGGGCGCCGCGGTGTTGCTGTGTTGCCGCGAGGAGACGTCGCATAGTCTGGTCTAGTGCGCCACCCTGCTAAGGTGGTAACGGGGCAACCCGTTCGCGGGTTCAAATCCCGCCGTCTCCGCCAGGAAGGCTCCGGCTGCTGAACGCCCGGGGCCTTTTCTGTTGCCCCGGAAGGGGCGCGGCCGGTGGCGTGCATCACGATGCGGCTTCCCGGTTTGGGGAACCGGCTCGAGGGCTGTAATGTTCTCGTCGGTCGGTGCGAGAGCGCCGGCAAGGACTGCGCCCGTAGCTCAACGGATAGAGCATCTGACTACGGATCAGAAGGTTGGGGGTTCGAATCCCTCCGGGCGCACCGAAAGGCACAACGGCTCGATCCTCACCCGGGATCGGGCCGTTGGTCGTTTCGGCACCTACGGGGTGGCACAGCAGCGAGGTCAGCGCCGACCGCGTCCCGACCTGGCCCCGGCCCGTCGCGCACCACGCGGCGGTCGGCGCGTCGAGCGCCAGACGCTGCACGACACGACCGAGAGGGTGATCGATCGCATGAGCGATCAGACCTGGCAGACGATCGCGATCGTCGCGTACCTGGTGGCGATGCTGTGCATCGGCTACGCCGCGTACCGCCGCACGGACGACCTGGACGACTACATGCTCGGCGGGCGCAAGCTCCGCCCGGGCGTGGCCGCGCTGAGCGCGGGAGCCTCCGACATGTCGGGCTGGCTGCTCATGGGCCTCCCGGGCGCCATCTACGCCACCGGCCTCGTCGAGGCCTGGATCGCCGTCGGTCTCACGATCGGGGCGTGGCTCAACTGGAAGTTCGTGGCGCCGAGGCTCCGTGCCTACACCGAGGTCGCGAACAACTCGATCACGGTCCCCAGCTTCTTCGACAACCGCCTGCGCGACCCGGCGCACCTGCTGCGCATCGCGGCCGGCGTGATCGTGCTCGTGTTCTTCACGTTCTACGTGTCGTCCGGCATGGTGGCCGGCGGGACGTTCTTCGAGAGCTCGTTCGGCTTCGACTACCTCACCGGGCTGCTCGTCGTGGGCGGCGTGACCCTCGCCTACACCCTGTTCGGCGGCTTCCTCGGGGCCACGTGGACGGACGTCGCGCAGGGCTGCCTCATGCTCGCCGCGCTCGTCGCGGTGCCCGTGATCGCGATCGTCGAGCTGGGCGGCTGGGGCGAGGTCCTCGAGGGGATCCGTGCGGTCGACGCCGCGAGCGGGACCGACCACCTGTCGTTCCTCGTGGGGGCGTCGGTCACCGGGGTGATCTCCGCGCTCGCCTGGGGCCTGGGGTACTTCGGGCAGCCGCACATCATCGTCCGCTTCATGGCGATGCGCAGCCCCCAGGACGCGCCCGCCGGCCGCCGGATCGGCATCAGCTGGATGGTCGTGACGGCGGTCGGGGCCGTCACCACCGGCCTCGTCGGCCTGGCCTACGCCAACCTCGAAGGCCTCCAGATCGACAACCCGGAGACGGTCTTCCTCGTGCTCGCCCAGCTGCTCTTCCACCCGCTCGTCGCGGGGCTGGTCCTGGCAGCGGTCCTCGCGGCGATCATGTCGACGATCTCGTCGCAGCTCATCGTCTCGTCGTCCGCGCTGGTCGAGGACCTGGTGAAGATGGCGGGCCTGCGCCTGAGCAACCGTGCCGAGGTGATGCTGGGCCGGGCGGGCGTGCTCGTGGTGGCCGTCGTCGCCGGGGTGATCGCGCTGGACCGCACGTCGTCGATCCTCGACCTGGTCGGTTTCGCCTGGGCTGGCTTCGGCGCCGCCTTCGGTCCCGTCGTCATCCTCAGCCTGTACTGGCGCCGCCTCACGCGCTGGGGTGCGCTGTCCGGGATGGTCGCGGGTGCGGTGGTCGCGTTCGTCTGGGGACGGTCGTCCCTCGCGGACTCGCTCTACGAGATCATCCCGGGCTTCGCGGTCGGCCTGCTCGCCGCCGTGGTGGTCAGCCTCCTGACGCCGCGGCCCGACGGCGCGGTGGTCGAGGAGTTCGACGCCGCGCGCCGGCTGGCGCGCGGGGACCGGCCGGAGCCGGAGTCCGTGACGGTCTGAGCAGGCGTCGGGGGCTCTCGTCGCAGCCCGTGGCCGGACGTGGCGCGCGCCACGTCCGGCCACGTTGCACGGAGCGCTCCGCCCGGGTAATGTTCTACGACGTCAGCCCGACGGGCCGACGGACATCGAGGAGACAGCCGAGAGGCTGGGTACCGATGGCCGGGCCGGGACTGAAAACCCACACCTTCAACGGTCGGGATGCTTCGCGCATTCTTCCCGGTGGGATCGGATCGTCTTTTCGACTTCCCTCCGATCTTCGGATCAGGGATTTGGAAGAGGGAAAACGGTCTGGTAAGTTTGAGGGGTTGCCCCGGCGGGGTCGGAACTGAGAGTGGTTCTGGTTCTGCGGTGTGCGTCGGTTGTTTGAG
>JADHZE010000249.1 GCA_026934365.1 Isoptericola sp. QY 916
GTCTCCGCGAGCGCGACGGCGAACGACCGGATCGCGGGCACGTCGAGCGTCCCGGAGCGCACCCCGCGCTCCTGGCCGCCGCCGTGCAGCACGGCCTCGAGCGGCAGGTCGCGGCGGGCGAGCAGCGCGCCCACGCCGATCGGCCCGCCGAGCTTGTGCGCCGTCACCGTCATCGCGTCGACGCCCGAGGCCGCGAAGTCGACGTCGACCTGGCCCACGGCCTGCACCGCGTCGGTGTGCACGGGGACGCCGTGCTGGTGCGCGAGCCGCACGACGTCACGCACCGGCTGCAGCGTGCCCACCTCGTTGTTGGCCCACATCACCGAGACGAGCGCGACCTCGTCGCCGTGCTCCGTCAGCTCGGCGCGCAGGGCCGCGAGGTCGAGCCGGCCGTCGCCGTCCACGGGGAGCAGCACGATCTCCGCGCCCGCGTGCCCCGCGAGCCAGAACGCCGGGTCGAGCACCGCGTGGTGCTCGACGGCGGAGACGAGCACGCGGGTGCGGCGCGGGTCCGTGCGGCGCCGGCCCCAGAAGATCCCCTTGATGGCGAGGTTGTCGGACTCCGTGCCCCCGCCGGTGAAGATCACCTCGCTGGGCCGCGAGCCCAGCGACGCGGCGACGGACTCGCGCGACTCCTCGACGGCCCGTCGCGCCGCGCGCCCCGCGGAGTGCAGCGAGCTCGCGTTGCCGGTCCGGCCGGCCTCCGCCACGTACGCCTCGAGCGCCGCCCGCGACATCGGGGTCGTGGCGGCGTGGTCGAGGTAGGCGCCGGCGGGCGCCTCGGGGGTGGTCACGGTCCCCCAGTCTACGAACTGCGCCGGCGCCCACCGCCACCGCGAGATAGAGAACCCCGAGTCGCGAGATAGAGAGGCCGCGACGAGGCCGCAGCGCTAGCGGCCCCGTCGCAGCCTCTCTATCTCGCGACTCGGGGTTCTCTATCTCGCGTCCAGGGGTCAGCGGTGGCGCGGCCACGGGAACGGCCCGGGGCCGTCCCAGCCGTCGCCGCCCTTGCCGTGCCCGTTGCCGTGCCCGTTGCCGTGCCCGTTGCCGTGCCCGTTGCCGTTCCCGTGACCGTGGCCATTCCCGTGACCGTGGCCGTTCCCGGGGTGCTCGCCCCGGCCGGTCCTGTAGACCTGGATCGTGGACGGGCGGGGCCCGCGCCACGCACCGGCGGGGGCCCGCTCGCCCTCGGCGAGGTAGTCCGGGAAGTAGGAGTTCGGCGCGGCGAACGTGCCGTCCTCGCCCGGGTGCTGGACGTTGACGTAGACCATCGCGTCGCGCGAGTCGACGACCGGGCCGCACGTCTCGGCGTCGCGCGGCACGGACAGGAACTGCTCCACACGGCCCCGCTGGCGGCCCGTGAGGGTCACCTTGAACAGGCCGTCGCACTTCTGGATCGTCGACGGCGCGCCGTCCGTGGAGATCCACAGGTTGCCCTCGGCGTCGAACGCGAGGTTGTCGGGGCACGAGATCGGCGAGACCCGGTCGGCGGGGAAGCCGGAGAAGTACGTCGAGTCGTTCACCGACGGGTCGCCCGCGACGAGCAGCAGGTTCCACGTGAACGTCGTGGCGGTCTGGTCGCCGCGGTCCTCGATGATCTCCACGACGTGACCGTCGCGGTTGGTGGTGCGGGGGTTGGGCTCGGTCGCGCCCTCCTTGCCGTCCTTGCCGCGGTCGGTGTTGTTGGTGCACGCCACGTAGATGCGGCCGGTGAGCGGGTTCGGCTCCACGTCCTCCGGGCGGTCCATCTTGGTGGCGCCGACGGCGTCCGCGGCCAGCCGCGTGAAGACGAGCACCTCCTCGGTGGTCATGCCCGGCACCTGCGACTCGCCGTCCTTGACGAGCGGGACCCACTCGCCGGTGCCGTCGAAGCCGCCGTCGGAGGGGACGGCGCCCGAGCCGTCGATCTCCGACGCCGGGGAGTCGCCCCGGAAGCGCGCGACGAACAGGTCGCCCTCGGACAGCAGGGTCTTGTTGTGGCGGCGCGCCCCGCGGCTGCTGCCGTCGCGGAAGCGGTTCTTCGACACGAACTTGTACACGTAGTCGAAGCGCTCGTCGTCGCCCATGTACGCGACGGCGTGGCCGCGGCGGGACAGGATGACGTTGGCGCCCTCGTGCTTGAAGCGACCCATCGCCGTGTGCTTCACGGGCGCCTCGTCGGGCTCGTACGGGTCCACCTCGACGATCCAGCCGAACCGGTGGCTCTCGTACTCGTAGCCCGGGTTGCGGCCGTCGAACCGCGGGTCGTCGAGCTCCCAGCCGTAGCTCGTCGCCGCGTCCTTGAGGCCGTACCGCGCGTCGCGCGGGTCCTTGCCGTTGACGCGGAAGTTCGCGTTGTAGTTCTCCTCCCCGGAGACGACCGTGCCCCACGGCGTCGTACCGCCCGCGCAGTTGTTGAGCGTGCCACGCACGCGGGTGCCGGTCGGGTCCTCGACCGTCTTCATGAGGTACGAGCCGGCGGCCGGGCCGTCCACGTGGAACTCCGTGTCCACGGTGATGCGGCGGTTGTAGCGGCTGATCCGCGAGTACGTCCACGGCGAGCCCTCGCGGTCGCGACGCACCTCGACCACCGACAGCCCCCAGGCGGCGCGCTCGATCGCGCGGCGCGTGGCGGCGTCGTACGAGTCGTCGAACATGATCCCGGCGTTGGTGTACTCGTGGTTGCTCACCAGCAGGCCGCGCGTGCCACGCTTCGTCGTCCCGCGGGGCCGGACGGCGTCCGGGTCGGCGGGCAGGATGTCGAGGTAGTCGACGTTGTAGCCGAACTGCTTGGCCTGCTGCTCCGGCGTCTGGCGCGCGGCGTCGAACGCGCGGCCGCCGGGCAGGATCGGGTCGCCCCAGCGGATGATCGGCGACCACTCGTACCCCTCGGGCACGACGAACGCGTCCACGCCGGCGTCCTGCGGTGCGATGGCGCCGAAGGCGAGGCCCTTGCCGGCACCGTGGCCACGGCCCGCGGCCGTGACGGCGCTCGCTCCGGGCGCGCCCGCCACCTGGGCGCCCACGACGACGGTGGCGGCCGCGGCGGCCAGGCCGCCGAGCATGACGCGGCGGGACAGCGCCCGCGCCGCGACGTCGCGGAAGTACTCGTTGGCGGACTCGTTGGGCGCGGGGTGCGAGCACGCGTCGGCGCACTTGAGCCGGCACGTGACCGGGCTGCGCTTGCCGCGCGCGTAGTGAGGGCTGTGAGGCGCGGCCGCGAGCTCCAGCAGCGGGCGCGACTCGGGGGCGATCGTCATCGGGCACTCCTGAGGGTGAAGCAGTGTCGGGACAGGGGGTGACGTGCCCGAACGTAGGGAGCACCGATGGCGGGCGGCCGTCGTGACACCGACCCTCAGGTGAACAGCAGGTGACCTCGGGGTCGACCTCGGAGTCGGCCTCGCGTCCGACCTCAGCCGAGCGAGGCCACCCACTCCGACGTGCCGTCGTCGAAGCCCTGCTCCTTCCAGATCGGCACCTCGGCCTTGAGCTCCTCGACCAGGTCCGACGCCGCGGTGAACGCCGCCTGCCGGTGCCCCGCCGCCACGGCCGCCACCACCGCGACGTCGCCGATCGTCAGGTCGCCGGTGCGGTGCACGACGGCGACGCGGACGCGGTCCCCCGTCGCCGCGGCCGTGCGGCGCGCGACGCGTTCCGCCACCGTCCGCAGCACCGTCGCCGCGTCCGGGTGCGCCTCGTAGTGCAGGCGCAGGACCCCGCGCCCGCCGTCGTGGTCGCGCACGTAGCCCGAGAACGTCGCCACCGCGCCGCACGCGTCGTCGCGCACCAGCGCCCCGAGCTCCGCGACCAGCGGGTCCAGGGGCGAGTCGACGACGTCGGCGCGCAGCACCACCGCCGACGGCTCCCCCGAGGTCGAGCCGGAGGCGTCCAGGTCGAGCCCTGCGCGCTCGACCTCGGCACCTGAGGCTCGACCTCGCGGCGTGGGGCCTGCGGGGTGGTCGCCGCCCGCGAGCTGGTCGACGGCGTGCGGCAGCACGTCGGCCAGCGCGTCGAGGCCGTCCGTCACGCCGCCGACGGAGCCGGGCAGGTTGACCACCAGCGTGCGGCCGGCCACCCCGGCGACGCCGCGGGACAGCGCCGCCGCCGGGACGGCCCGCTTCGCGGGGTCGGTCGGCGCGGTCGAGCGCGCACGGACGAGCTCCGCGATCCCCGGCACCTCGCGGTCCAGGACGGCGCGGGTCGCCTCCGGGGTGCGGTCGCGCGGGCCGATCCCCGTGCCGCCGCTGGTGACGATCAGGTGCGGCACGTCGTCCGGCGCCTCCCCCGCCCCCGGTGCGAGCAGCGCGGCGAGCGCCTCGCGCACCGGCTCGCCGTCGGGCACGACGACGGGCTGCGACGTGCGCCAGCCCCGGGCCGCGAACCACGCGACGGCCGCCGGGCCCGAGCGGTCCTCGTACTCCCCCGCCGCCGCGCGGTCCGAGGCCACGACGACGGCGACGCGCCGCTGTGCGTGAGAGCCGGCGTGGTGCTCGTGCGTGCCGGTCATGCGTCCTCCCGGCCCGACTCGGAGGTGGACGCCGCGCGCGCCCAGTCGCCGGACGTGCCGCCCGACTTCGCCACCACCTGCACGTCGGTGAGCACGGCGGCCTTGTCGACGGCCTTGATCATGTCGTAGAGCGTCAGCCCGGCGACGGTGACCGCGGTGAGCGCCTCCATCTCGACGCCGGTGCGGCCGGTGGTGCGCACGGTGGCGGAGATCCCGACGGTGCCGGACCCGTCGGAGGCGGGCACGACGTCGATCTCCACGCCGGAGATCGGCAGCGGATGGCACAGCGGCACGAGGTCGGGCGTGCGCTTGGCGCCCAGGATCCCGGCGATGCGCGCGGTGGCGATCGCCTCCCCCTTCGGCAGGTCGCCGGACGCGATCCGCTCGACGACGTCCGCGCGCGTGCGCAGCACGCCCGTCGCGGTCGCCTGCCGCTTCGTCACGTCCTTGGCGGAGACGTCGACCATGTGGGCAGCGCCGTCGGCGCGGTAGTGGGTCAGGCCCTGCGTCGGGTCGTTCGGGTCGGTCAACGGAGCTCCTGGTAGTCGACGAGGTCGCCGGCGTCGAGGTGCGCGACGCCGGGCGGCACGTGCACGAGGACGGTCGCGGCGGCGAGGTGGGTCAGCAGGTGCGAGCCGGGTCCGCCGGTCATGCGCACACGGCCGTCGGTGTCGAGCGCGCCCCGCCGCACCTGGTGCAGCGCGGGCGGCGAGTCGAGCGGCTCGGCGAGCGGCG
>JADHZE010000025.1 GCA_026934365.1 Isoptericola sp. QY 916
CGGGCCACGAGGTCGGCGGCGCCGGCGTCGTCGGTGCGCAGGGTGACGGCGGGCCGCAGGCCGGCCCGGTCGATCAGCTCGGGCACGGTGCCGCGCGCGACGACGCGGCCGGCGTCGAGGATCGTCACGTGGTCGCACAGCCGCTCCACCTCCTCCATGAGGTGGCTGACGAGCAGCACCGTGACGCCGTCGGCCCGCAGGTCCTCGACCAGCGACCACATGCTGCGCCGTGCCTCGGGGTCGAGGCCGGTGGTGAGCTCGTCCAGGACGACGGCCCGCGGCGCGCCCACGAGGGCCAGCGCGACCGAGACCCGCTGCTGCTGCCCGCCCGACAGCTTCTCGAAGCGCACGTCGCGCGAGGCGCCCAGGCCGACGCGCTCGACGAGCAGGTCGGGGTCCAGGCCGCGCGGGTAGAAGGACCGGTACAGGCGCACGAGCTCGCGGACGGTCAGGGCGCCCTGGAGATACGCCCCCTGGAGCTGGACGCCGAGGACGGCGCGCACCCGCCCCCGGTCGGCCCGCGGGTCGAGGCCGAGCACCCGCACCCGCCCGGAGTCCGGGGCCCGGGCGCCGGCCAGGAGCTCCACGGTGGTGGACTTGCCGGCGCCGTTGCGGCCGAGCACGCCGGCCACCTCGCCGGGCCCCACGGACAGGCTCACGTCGTCGAGGGCGACCACCGGCGGGCGGCCGCGACCCCGGGTGCGGTAGGTCTTGCGCAGGTGCTGCGCCACGAGTGCGGTCATGGCGGCGACGCTACGGACGCGTCCGGCGCCGTCGCGCGTGCCGCCGGTCACGACCCGCGCCCATGACTTCCGGCACTCCTCGGCGTCCCGCCTCGCCGGATAGCGTGGGTGCCGTGCGCCGGCTGGGACCCGAGGAGACGTCCGGGCTGACGACCCTCGTCGTCTGCCTGGCGATCGTCGTGCCCGTGCCCTTCGTGGCGGACCCGGACCGGATGCTCGTGCCGCTCCTCGCCTGGGTCCTGCTCGCCGCCGCCTGGTTCGCCACCACGGTGGTCGCGGTCCTCGGCCCTCCGCGCACCCGACGCACCCTCGCGGCGCTCGCGGCCCAGACGCTCCTGGCCGGCGCGCTCGTGGTCACGGTGCCGGGGATCGGGTGGCTGCCGATCCTGCTGGTGTTCGGCGCGGCCGTGAGCACGTACGTCGCACCGGTGGGCGCGACGGTCGCCGTGATCGCCGTGAACACGGGTTCGCTGCTCCTGTCGTACCTGCTCGTTCCCGGCGAGGTCCGCGCATTCGAGATCCTGCTCTCCCTGGGGCTCTACCTGCTGCTCCAGGTGGCGAGCGCGGCGATCAGCGTCGCGCTGCAGCGCGAGCAGCGGATGCGCACCGAGCTCACCGTCGCGCACGCCGAGCTCGCCGCCGCGGCCGTGCTCGGCGAAGAGGCCACCCGGGCGTCCGAGCGGCTGCGCATCTCCCGCGAGCTGCACGACCTCATCGGGCACCAGCTCACCGTGCTCACCCTCGAGCTGGAGTCGGCCGCCCACCTGCCGGGCGAGCGCGGGGCGGCGCACGTGGAGCGCGCCCGCACCGTGGCACGCGAGCTGCTCGGCGACGTCCGCGCCACCGTGGGCGAGCTGCGGCGTCGCGCGCCCGACCTGCGCGACGCCCTGGACGCCGTCGCCGCGGCCGTCCCGTCGCCCCGGGTCGAGGTGCACGTCGCCGACGACGTCGTCGCGGACGAGGAGCAGACGGCCGCGCTGGTCCGCGTCACCCAGGAGGTCGTGACCAACGCCGTGCGGCACGCGGAGATGGCGACTGTGCTGCGGATCGAGGTCGCGGCGGACGACGACGGCGCGCTCACCCTGGTCGCCCGCGACGACGGCCTCACCTCGGGGCCGGTCAAGATCGGGCACGGGCTCGCGGGCATCGTCGAGCGGGCCGAGGCGCTGGGCGGCGGCGCGACCTTCGACGCGTCGGCGGGGTTCACGGTGCGGGCGCGCCTCGCCGCGCGGGTGGCGTCGTGACGGCGGACCCGGCGTCCGACGGGGGACGAGGCCGCGTGCGCCTCGTGCTCGCCGACGACCAGACGCTGGTGCGGCACGGCATCCGCAGCCTGCTGGAGATCGCGGGCCGCATCGACGTGGTCGCGGAGGCGGAGGACGGCGCGACGGCGGTCGACGCGGTCCGGGAGCACGAGCCCGACGTGCTGCTGCTCGACCTGCGGATGCCCGGCCGTGACGGGATCTGGGCGCTGGAGACGCTGCGCGACGACGGGCCGGAGGTCGCCGTCCTCGTCCTGACGACGTTCGACGACGACGCGCTCGTGCTGCGCGCGCTGCAGGCGGGGGCGCGCGGCTACCTGCTCAAGGACGTGACGCTGGAGCAGCTCGCCGACGCGGTGCGGACCCTGGCCGCGGGCGACACCCTGGTGCAGCCCGCGGTGACGGCTCGCCTGCTGCGGGCGGTCCGCTCGGGGCCCGCGCCGGCCGACGTCGTCCCGGCGGAGCTCACCGGGCGGGAGCGGGAGGTGCTGCGCCTCATGGCGCAGGGGTGGTCGAACCGTGAGATCGCGGACGCCCTGTACCTGGCGGAGGGCACCGTGAAGAACCACGTGTCGAACGTGCTGCTCAAGCTCGGCGCGAAGGACCGCACCCGGGCGGTGCTCCTCGCGCTGCAGGGCGGCCTGCTGGCCTGAGGGTTTCGTCGCCGGTTTCTTCGCTGGCCGGACCGTGGCCGATACTCGACGCCGTGGAGATCCCCGTCGTCTGGTCCGTCGTCCTGCTCGTCGCCGCCCTGTGGAACCTGGCCGTGTGGCCGTCCTTCTGGCGCCGCGTGACGAAGGACCCCCGCGCCCGCGACGCCGCCGGCCGGCCCACCCGGTTCTTCACCGTGCACGCCGTGCTGGTGGGCGTCTCGATGCTGCTCGCCCTGCTCGTCGGCGTCGTCGGAGTCCTCGGCCTGGTCGGCTGACGGCCGCTCAGTCGCTCCCCGGGTCGACCGGGATCGCGAGGAAGAGCGCCGTCAGGACCACCGCGACCCCCGCCCAGCAGACGAGCATCCAGGTCGCTCCCGCGCGCAACGGGCTGGCGGCGGTCGTCCGTCGCCCGATCACGACGCGGCCGACCGCCAGTGCCACCAGTCCGACGGCGAGGGACCACGAGCCGAGGACCGTCAGGCACGTGAACGGGGCCAGGACCCCGAGACCGGCGCCGAGGAGCCGTGCGACGTCCGCCCGGGCCGCCGCAGGATGGGGGAGACCGGAGGAGAGGTCGTCTGCCGTCATGGGGACAGGATGCCGCCGGGCCACGGAGGGGACAAGGCTCGGTGCGGGCGCTCAGCGTCCGTGGTGCTGCCGGGGCTCGACGCGCGTCACCCAGAACTCGGTCGTCGGCTCCTGGGGCGTCGTGAACCGGGCGTTCGGGAGGTACAGCCCGCCCGCGAAGGCGGCCACCGTGGTCGGGACGTCGAAGCCCTCGTCCGTGAGCTCGCCGGTCACCGTGCCGCGCGTCCCGCTGCGGTCCAGGCGGACCACGGCCACGAGGTTCAGCTGGTTGCGCACGACGTACAGGGTGCGGCCCACCAGCAGCATCCCGTCCCCGTTCGTGAGCGAGGCGTCGCCGTCCCGCGACGCGAGGTCCACGACCGTCGTCTCACCCGTCGCGGGATCGACGCGGTGGAGGGCGCCGGTCGTCGAGTTCACCACGAGCAGCCCGCGGCCGTCGGGCGTGGCGGTGATGCCGTTGGCGTTGAACCCCTCGACCTGCTCCCACGCGCCGGAGAGCGGCACGGTCTCGGCGGACTCGGGCAGCGCTCCGTGCCGGCCGAGCGGCAGCCGGTACAGCACGGCCTGCTGCGAGTCGGTGAACCAGGCGGCGTCGCGGGTGAGCACGACGTCGTTGACGAAGCTGGGCGCGGTGCTGAGCGCGTAGTCGGCGAGGATCTCGCCCGAGCGGGCGTCGACGACGCGCGCGGAGCCCGACGGGCCGCCCGCGACGAAGAGGCGGCCGTGCCGGTCGATCTTGAGGCCGACCGACGGCGTGCCGGGGCCCTCGCTCACGACCTCGCCCTCGCCCGTCACGAGGTTCGCGCGGTAGATGTCGCCGTCGGCGCGGGACCCGAACCAGGCCCACGGGCCGACGCCGGTGGCGATGCCCTCGGGGAGGAACCCGTCGGGCAGCTCGACCCGGTCGGGCAGCGTGCGGTGGTGCGGCGGGGCCGCGGTCGCGACGGTCGCGGGTGCCGCCGCGACGGCGACCAGCGCCGCGGCGGCGAGCGCGAGGGCCGCCGTCCGTCCTGGGCGTCTCCGGAACATGGTCAGTCCTCGATTCCTCGTCGATCCCCGTCGATCTGGGCCTCGGGTGCGTGTCGAGCCGTCCTCCTCGCCACGCTATGCCGGGCGGCGCGCGGTCACGCGGGGAGGGCCGGTGCCGGGCGCGGGGCGGTGTGCCCTGGCGCGTCACCGCAGGTCGCGTGACGATGGTCACATGAGGGCGATCTGGAAGGGTGCCGTGACGTTCGGCCTCGTCAACGTGCCGGTCAAGCTGTACAGCGCGACCGAGGACCACGACGTGCCGCTGCACCAGGTGCACGACGAGGACGGCGGGCGCATCCGCTACCGGCGCGTGTGCGAGCTGGACGGCGAGGAGGTGCCGTACCAGCACATCGACCGCGCCTACGACGACGGCGAGCGCACCGTGGTGCTCACCAAGGACGACTTCGCGGCGCTGCCGGCGGAGGCGAACCGGGAGATCGAGGTCGTCGAGTTCGTGCCGAGCGACCAGATCGACCCGATCATGCTCGACCGCACCTACTACCTGGAGCCGGACTCGAAGAGCCCCAAGGCGTACGTGCTGCTGCGCCGCACGCTGGAGGAGACGGACCGCACGGCGATCGTGAAGTTCGCGCTGCGCCAGCGCACCCGGCTGGCGGCGATGCGCGTGCGCGACGAGGTGCTGGTCATGCAGACCCTGCTGTGGGCGGACGAGGTGCGCGAGGCCGCGTTCCCCTCGCTGGACGGGTCCGTGACGGTGTCCGACAAGGAGCTGGCGATGTCCGGCCAGCTCGTGGCGAGCTACGAGGCCGACTTCGCGCCCGAGGAGTACGAGGACGAGTACCAGGTGCAGCTGCGCCAGCTCATCGACGCCAAGATCGAGCAGGGCGACGCGCTCGACACGTCCGAGACGTTCGGCGAGCAGCCCGAGAAGGAGGACGCCGACGTCATCGACCTCATGGAGGCGCTGCGCCGGAGCGTCTCGGGGTCGAAGGGCGGGTCGAAGGGCGAGGCCGAGGAGAAGGCTCCCGCGAAGAAGGCCCCGGCGAAGAAGGCTCCGGCGAAGAAGCCGGCGGCGAAGAAGGCTCCCGCGAAGAAGGCCCCGGCCAAGAAGGCGCCCGCGAAGAAGACGGCGGAGCGCAAGACGGGCTGAGCCGCCGGGTCACGCCGGAGCGCCCCCGGCGGGGGCGCGCACGGCGGCGATCTCGCGCACGAGGGTCAGCAGCTCGTCGATCTCGCGGTCGTCCGGGCCTGTCGCGCCGACGGAGGCGAGGGTGTACAGGCCCTCGCCCATCAGGGAGACGGCGCGCGCGAGGACGGGGTCCCCCAGCTCGTCCTGGACGGCGGCCGTCCAGGCGGTCTGGGCGTCGTCGAGGACGGCGCGGGCGCGCGGGGACGCGCCCTGCGCGACGCGCGACGCGGCGAGGTAGACGACCTCGAACTCGCCACCGATGACGGTCGAGGTGCGCAGCAGGTAGTCCGTCGCGCCCTCGGGGGCGGTGCGCATGGCGTCGACGTCGGCGGCGGTGAGGACGGCCAGGTGGTCGAGCAGACCCTCGACGAGGGCGTCCTTGGAGGGGAAGTGGTAGAGCAGGCCGCCCTTGGACACGCCGGCCCGCTCGGCCACCGCGTCGAGCGTCGCGGCGCGCTCCCCGGACTCGACGAGGAGCTCGGCGAACGCGCGCAGGACCTTGGCTCGGGCGGCGGGAGCAGGAGGCATGTCGACAGCCTAGTGGCGAGGTGTTACTGTACCGGCTGGACGGTGCGGAAGTTCGGCATCACCATGTCGCCCCGGCCGTCCGCAGTGTGTGAAAGGCACCTCATGGCTCAGACCCAGGTGACGACGCACCCCACCTCCTCAGCCACGGACACGAGCCGCCTCGCCCCCGCGCGCCCCGCCGGGGCCGCGCGCCGCTGGGCGGCCCTCGCCGTGCTGATGCTGCCGGTGCTGCTCGTCTCGATCGACAACACGGTCCTCAGCTTCGCCCTGCCGCAGATCTCGGAGGCGCTGGCCCCCGGCGGCACGCAGCTGCTGTGGATCGTCGACGTGTACCCGCTCGTGCTCGCGGGGCTCCTCGTGCCGATGGGCTCCGTCGCGGACCGCGTCGGACGTCGCCGCCTGCTCCTGATCGGGGCCGTCGGCTTCGCCCTCGTGTCCGCGGTGGCGGCCTTCGCGCCGACTGCGGGCGCCCTGATCGCCGCCCGCGCCGGCCTCGGGTTCTTCGGCGCGATGCTCATGCCGTCCACGCTCTCGCTGCTGCGCAACGTGTTCACCGATCGCGACGAGCGGCGCCTCGCCATCGCGATCTGGGCCGCGGGCTTCGCCGCGGGCTCGGCCGTGGGGCCGATCGTCGGGGGGGTGCTGCTCGAGCACTTCTGGTGGGGCTCCGTGTTCCTCCTCGCGGTGCCGGTGCTGGCCCTGCTGCTCGTGCTCGCCCCGGTCTTCGTGCCGGAGTCGCGCGACCCCGCGCCGGGCCCGATCGACCCGGTGTCGATCGTCCTGGTCATGGCCGCGATGACCCCGGTGGTGTTCGGCATCAAGACGCTCGCCAAGGGCGCGCTGCCGTCCCTCGGGATCGCCGCGGTCGCCGTCGGGCTGCTCATGGGCGTGCTCTTCGTGCGGCGCCAGCTGCGCCGCCGGAACCCGATGCTCGACGTGCGGCTGTTCGCCGTGCCCGCGTTCACGGGCAGCGTGCTGGTGAACCTGCTGTCGGTGTTCTCGCTGGTCGGCTTCCTGTTCTTCGTGTCGCAGGACCTGCAGCTCGTCATCGGGCTCTCGCCGGTGCAGGCGGGCCTGGTGCTCCTGCCGGGCACCGTCGCGATGGTCGTCGCGGGGCTGGCCGTGGTGAAGGTCGTGCGTCGCGTGCGGCCCTCGCACGTCGTCGCCGCCGGGTTGGCCCTGTCCGCGGTCGGCTACCTCGTCACCGCGCTCGTCGCCGGGCGCGGGGAGGCCGGCTGGCTCGGGCTCGC
Organism: Isoptericola sp. QY 916; assembly: GCA_026934365.1. Classification (GTDB taxonomy): domain Bacteria; phylum Actinomycetota; class Actinomycetes; order Actinomycetales; family Cellulomonadaceae; genus Isoptericola; species Isoptericola nanjingensis. The sequence continues at coordinate 7,204 of JADHZE010000025.1, forward strand.
GTTCGTCGTCCTGGCGATCGGCGTCGGCTCGGCCGAGACCGTGTCGAACGACCTCATCGTCTCGACGGTCCCCGCGGCCAAGGCGGGCGCGGCCTCGGCGATCTCCGAGACCGCGTACGAGGTCGGCGCGGTGCTGGGCACCGCCGTCCTCGGCGGGATCCTCACCGGGTCGTACCACGCGAACGTCGTCGTGCCGTCGGGCGTGCCCGCCGCGGACGCGGCGTCCGCGGCGGAGACGCTCGGTGGCGCGGCGAGCGTGGCGGCCGACCTGCCGGCCGGCCAGGCGCAGGCCCTCCTGGGCTCGGCGCACGCGGCGTTCGGCAGCGGCGTCGTCGTGACGTCCGCGATCGGATTCGTCGCGGTCCTCGTCGCCGCGGGGATCGCGCTGACGATGCTGCGCGAGCGCGCCTGACGCCCGACGCCGTCCGTGAGGGCGGCGTCACACCCGCGACGGCGGCGCCACCGGCGAGGACGGTGGCGCCGCCGTCGTCGTTCGGCGAGGGTGGAGGCGATGAGCGACCAGCACGACGAGCCCACCCCGGCGAACACCGCTGCGGACACCTCTGCGGACACCTCGGCCGCTGCCACCGCGGACGCCCCGCCCGCCGCGGCCGTGGACACGGACGAGAGGCCGCCGGGCGGGCGGGGGCGCCGCGCGCGCAGGACGCCGCAGCGCTGGGTGCGCTGGACCCTCGCCGGGGTCACCGCAGCCGTCGCGTGCCTCGTCTTCGGGGTGAGCACGGCGACCGCGGAGCTCGGCTTCGGTCCCCACGAGGCCGTCTACTCCGTGACCAACGACAGCCTCGTCGTGGTCGACCTCGGCCCGCTCGGCACGCTGGAGATCGACTCGCCGCTCCCGCTCGGGCTCGGCGTGGACGTGGTGGTCAAGGAGATCCCCGCCGACCTGACGACGGTCGGCGCGGCCAACACGCTCACGGCCCTCAGCCAGGATCTCGAGAGCTACCTGCAGTTCTTCTCCAGCCCGGATGTCGCGGTACGCAGCGTCGCCCTCGCGCTGGTGGAGAACGCCCTGTGGCGCTCGCTGGGCGCCGCCGCGGCGCTGGTCGCGGTCGGCTTCGGGGTGCGCTGGCTGCTGGGGCCGGGGCGACGGCGCGAGCTCGCCGACGCGATGGCTCCCCGGACGGGCGAGATCACGGCGGGGGTGGCGGTCGTGGCCCTCGTCGTGACGACGGTGTCGTCCGGCGCGGCGGGCAGCACCGCCCAGGGGCAGCCCGCGTCGCCGGTGTTCGCCGGGACGGCGCTCGAGGGCGCGCGGATCACCGGACGCCTCGCCGGCGTCATCGACACGTACGGCGGGCAGCTCGTCAAGCTCTACGAGGACAACGAGGAGTTCTACGCGAGCGCGGACGACGACCTGTCGGCCGCGTGGGACGCCCGGCTCGCGTCGGAGGCGGCCGCGTCCGCGACCGCGGCGGGCACCCAGTTCGCGTCCCCCGGCCCCGCCGAGCCCACCGCGCCGGTCGCGCCGCCCCGGGCCCTGCCCAGCGGCGGTCCGGAGGACGAGCCGGTCACCTTCGTCGTCATCTCCGACCTGCACTGCAACACGGGGATGACGCCGCTGATCCGCACGACGATCGAACGCTCCGGGGCCGACGTCGTGCTCAACGCGGGCGACACCACCATGAACGGCACCTCGGTGGAGAAGGTCTGCGTCGACTCGTTCGCCTCCGCCGTCCCGCGCGGCGTGCCGATGGTGGTGTCGGACGGCAACCACGACTCGCAGGTCACGTCCGACCAGGAGGCGGCGCACGGCCAGAAGATCCTGGACGGCCAGGTGCTCGACGTCGAGGGGGTGCGGATCCTCGGAGACCGGGACGCGCTCGAGACGCGCGTCGGCGTGGGCACGAACGTCGCGCGGGAGCGGACGCCGGAGCAGCAGTCGGAGGACCTCGCCGCGACCGCGTGCGAGGACCGCGACGGCGTCGACCTGCTGCTGATCCACACGCCGTCCGTGGGCCTCGACGCCCTCGAGACGGGGTGCGTGCCGTTCCAGGTGTCCGGACACACGCACAGCAGGTCCGGGCCGGAGCAGGTGGGGCAGGGCGTCCGGTACGTCAACGGGTCCACCGCCGGCGCGGCGCCGAACCAGCCGACGGTCGGGCCGCTGCACGGCACGGCCGAGATGACGGTGCTGCGGTTCGACCCCGCGACGCGGCGGATGATGGACGTGCAGGTCGTGAGCGTCACGCCCGACGGCACGGCGACGGTGGGGGAGCGCGAGCCGGTGCCCGACGTCGTGCCGCCGGCCGACGAGGCGCCCGGGCCGTAGGGACGGGCGCCCGGATAGGCTCGGACCGTGCCCGAACCCACCTCACCCACCCCCGCATCGCCCCCGCAGGCCGTCGACCCGGACGAGCTCACCCCCGTCGCCCAGGACTACCTCAAGGCGGTCTGGTCGGCGCAGGAGTGGTCGGACGAGAAGGTCACCACGGGGCTGCTGGCGGACCGGCTGGGCGTGGGGCCGTCCACCGTTTCCGAGACGGTGCGCCGCCTCACGACGCAGGGTCTGCTGGGCCACGAGCCCTACGGCGGGGTCTGGCTCACCGAGCTGGGGCGGCGCTACGCGCTCGTGATGGTGCGGCGGCACCGGCTGCTGGAGACGTGGCTGGTGCGCGACCTCGGCTACGCGTGGGACGAGGTGCACGACGAGGCCGAGGTGCTGGAGCACGCGGTGTCCGACCGGCTCGTCGAGCGCATCTCCGCGCGGCTCGGCCACCCGGAGCGCGACCCGCACGGCGACCCGATCCCGTTCGCCGACGGGCGCGTGGTGCGCCCGGAGGCGGTGCCGCTGGTGGACCTCGAGGCCGGGGCCGGGGGAGTGGTCGCCCGGATCTCCGACGCCGACCCCGAGGCGCTGCGGTACCTCGCGGACCTCGGCATCGACCTGGACCTGCCGGTGCGGCTGACGTCGCGGCGGGAGTTCGCCGGGACGGTCGGCGTGGCGTGGGAGGCGGACGGGCGCGAGGTCGGCGTCGACCTCGGGCTGCTGGCGGCGTCGCGCATCTGGGTGGTGCGCGCGTAGGCTGTCCCGGTTCCCCGACGACGTGAGCGCTGGACGGCGCACCGTCGTCGACGCCTCGTCTCGAAACGATTCGAGCATCCCGGTGCCCGACCCGACTCCCGAGGAGAGGCGAGTGACCTCGACGACCACGCCCGCGAGCGGCGCCACGGCCCGCACCGGCCGCGCACCCGGCCCCGAGCACGTCGGGGCCGCGCTGTTCGCGCTCGCCGTCGGCGGGTTCACGATCGGCACCACCGAGTTCGCCACGATGGGCCTGCTGCCGCAGATCGGCGCCGACCTCGGCGTCAGCGACCCGGTCGTCGGGTACGCGATCACCGCGTACGCCGTCGGCGTCGTGGTCGGCGCGCCGCTGCTGACCGTCGCCGCCGCGCGCATGTCCCGCAAGCGGCTGCTGCTGTGCCTCATGGGCTTCTACACGGTGGCCAACGTGCTGTCGGCGGCCGCGCCAGGGATCGAGAGCCTCGTCGTGGGGCGGTTCCTCGCCGGGTTGCCGCACGGCGCGTTCTTCGGCGTCGGGGCGGCGGTCGGCGCCGCGGTGGCCGGGCCGGGGCGCCGCGGCCACGCCGTCTCGATGATGATGACCGGCCTGACGATCGCGAACGTCGTCGGGGTGCCGCTGTCCACGGCCGTGGGGCAGAACATGGGCTGGCGCGTCGCGTTCGTCGTCATGGGGGCCCTGGGCGCCGTGACGCTGCTGGGGGTCTGGCGCTTCGTCCCCGAGCACGGGCCGGTGGACTCCAGCGTCCGGCAGGAGCTGTCCACCCTGCGCAACGGCCCGCTGTGGATCTCGTTCGCGGCCGGCGCCATCGGGTTCGGCGGCCTGTTCGCCGTCTACACCTACGTCGCGCCGACCGTCACCAAGGTGGCGGGGATGTCCGAGAGCGCGGTGCCGTGGGTGCTCGCGGTCTTCGGCGTCGGCATGACCGTCGGCACGCTGCTCGGCGGCAGGCTGGTGGACCGCAACGTGCTGCGCACCGTGATCGGCGGGTTCGTCGCGACCGCGCTGTCGCTGGTGCTGTTCGCGCTGGTCGGGACGTCGCCCGTGCCCGCCGTCGTCGGGCTGTTCCTGCTGGCCGTCACCTCGCAGACCCTCGGCCTGGCGATGCAGACGCGACTGATGGACCTCTCGCCGCGGGCGCAGTCCCTCGGCGCGGCCCTGTGCCACTCCGCCCTCAACATCGGCAACGCGAGCGGCGCCTTCTTCGGGGGCCTCGTCATCGCCGCCGGCTACGGGTACCTTGCGCCGGCATGGGTGGGGCTCGCGCTCACCCTGGTGGGCCTGGCGATGGTGCTGGCGTTCGGCCGTCAGCGCGTGGCGCACTCGGGCTGACCTGCGTGGCGGCGGCCGCCGGCGGGCCGGGCCCCCAGGAACGTGCGGTACGGTCGCGCCCGTGAGCCCGAGCGTGCGCGACGAGACCCACGACACCCCCGACGACGCCGCGGGGGAGGCTGCGCTCGTGCCCGGCCCGCGCGGCCTGACCGCCCGCACGTACGGCGTGCTGCTGACCGTGCTGGGCGGGGTCGGCTTCGGGGCGGCGTCGTGGCTGGCGATCGAGGAGTACCTCAAGCTGCTGGACCCGAACCGGGTGACGAGCTGCAGCTTCAACGTCTTCCTCGACTGCGGCGTCGCGATGGCGTCCTGGCAGGGCACCCTGCTCGGCTTCCCGAACCCCTACATCGGGGTCGCGGCGTTCCCCGTGGTGATCACGACCGGCGTGGTGCTGCTCGCGGGCGCCCGGCTGCCGCGGTGGTACCACCGGTCGCTGCTCGCGGTGACGGTGCTCGCCCAGCTGCTGATCTTCTTCCTCATGTGGTCGAGCTTCTACGCGCTGGTCCGGCTGTGCCCGGCCTGCATGGTCGTCTGGACGATCGTGTGGCCGCTGCTGTGGTTCCAGGTCGTGCACGCCGTGCAGGAGCGCCACCTGCCCGCGAGCGACGGGCTGCGACGCGCCGTCGTGCGCAACCGCGGACTGGTCCTGATCATCGGGTACGTCGTCGCCGTCGGCTGGCTGCTGCTGGCCGTCGGAGGGCCGCTCGTCGAGTCGTTCGGGGTGTGAAAACAGGGCCGGGGCCTGCGGCCCCGGCCGGTAGACTCGCCGGGTGAGCACGCCCGACACCGCACCCTCCCGATCCGAGGCGCCGACCGCGCCTTCCCACGAGCCCACCCACCGCTACACGCCGGCCCTCGCGCAGCAGATCGAGGAGCGCTGGCAGGACCTCTGGGAGGAGCGGGGCACCTTCTGGGCGGCCAACCCGAACGGTGCGCTGACGGACGGCGACGGCGCGCACGGCACGGGCCAGCCGTTCTTCATCATGGACATGTTCCCGTACCCCTCCGGGGCGGGGCTGCACGTCGGGCACCCGCTGGGCTACATCGCCACCGACGTCGTCGGCCGCTTCCGCATGATGTGCGGCGACAACGTGCTGCACGCGCTGGGCTACGACGCGTTCGGCCTGCCCGCCGAGCAGTACGCGGTGCAGACGGGTCAGCACCCGCGCACCACCACCGAGCAGAACATCGTCACCATGAAGCGCCAGCTGCGCCGCATGGGCCTGGCGCACGACTCGCGGCGCACGTTCGCGACGATCGACCCCGAGTACGTGCGCTGGACGCAGTGGATCTTCCTGCAGATCTTCGACTCGTGGTACGACGCCGAGGCCGACGGAGGCAAGGGCCGTGCGCGACGCATCTCCGAGCTGGAGGCCGAGTACGCGTCGGGCGAGCGCGCGCTGCCCGACGGCAGGTCGTGGGACGCGCTGTCCGACGACGAGCGGCGCGACGTGCTGGACGCGCAGCGCCTGGCCTACGTCGACGAGTCGCCCGTGAACTGGGCGCCCGGCCTGGGCACGGTGCTCGCCAACGAGGAGGTCACGGCCGACGGCCGCTCCGAGCGCGGCAACATGCCCGTCTTCCAGAAGTCCCTGCGGCAGTGGAAGATGCGGATCACCGCCTACGCGGACCGTCTGACCGACGACCTGGAGCTCATCGACTGGCCGGAGAAGGTCAAGTCGATGCAGCGCAACTGGATCGGCCGCTCCACCGGCGCGAACGTCCGGTTCGACGTCGTCGGCACCGCCGACTACGACGCGGCCGGCGCGGGCGCGCAGGTCGAGGTGTTCACCACCCGCCCGGACACGCTGTTCGGCGCGACCTTCATGGTCGTGGCGCCCGAGCACCCGCTGCTGGACGAGGTCCCCGCCGCGTGGCCCGACGGCACGCGCGACGTCTGGACCGGCGGGCACGCGACGCCCGTCGAGGCCGTCGCCGCGTACCGGCGCGAGGCCGCCGCGAAGACCGCCGTCGAGCGGCAGGCCGACGCCGGCAAGAAGACCGGCGTCTTCACCGGGCACCTGGCGATCAACCCCGTCAGCGGCGCGACGGTCCCGGTGTTCACCGCCGACTACGTGCTGATGGGCTACGGCACCGGCGCGATCATGGCGGTGCCCGGCGGCGACCAGCGCGACTTCGACTTCGCCGAGGCGTTCGAGCTGCCCGTCATCCGCACCGTCGAGCCCGCGGACGGCCTGCCGGACGACTTCGCCGGCGCGTACACGGGTGACGGCGTGGCGGTGAACTCGTCGAACGACGAGATCAGCCTGGACGGTCTGGGTGTGGCCGAGGCCAAGGAGAAGATCGTCGAGTGGCTGAGCGCCCGCGGCGCCGGCGAGGGGACGACCACGTACCGCCTGCGCGACTGGCTGTTCAGCCGGCAGCGCTACTGGGGCGAGCCGTTCCCGATCCTGTGGGACGAGAACGACCGACCGGTCGCGATCCCGGCCGACCTGCTGCCCGTCGACCTGCCCGACGTCCCGGACTACGCGCCGCGCACCTTCGAGCCCGACGACGCCGACTCGTCGCCCGAGGCCCCGCTGGGTCGCAACGACGAGTGGGTGCACGTCACCCTGGACCTGGGCGACGGGCCGAAGCGGTACCGCCGCGACACCAACACGATGCCCAACTGGGCCGGGTCGTGCTGGTACTACCTGCGCTACCTGGACCCCACGGACTCGACCGACGGCCCCGCGAACGGCACCGCGGTCGTCGACCCGGAGCTCGAGTCGTACTGGATGGGCCCGAAGCACAACGCGACGTCCGGTCCCGCCGGTGGCGTCGACCTGTACGTCGGCGGCGTCGAGCACGCGGTGCTGCACCTGCTGTACGCGCGCTTCTGGCACAAGGTGCTGCTGGACCTGGGCTACGTGTCCTCGCTGGAGCCGTTCGGCAAGCTGTTCAACCAGGGGTACATCCAGGCGTACGCCTACACCGACGCCCGCGGCGCCTACGTGCCCGCCGGAGAGGTCGAGGGCGACGAGCAGGCCGGCTTCACGTACCGCGGCGAGCCCGTGAACCGCGAGTACGGGAAGATGGGCAAGTCCCTGAAGAACGTCGTCACGCCGGACGAGATGTACGAGCAGTACGGCGCCGACACGTTCCGCGTGTACGAGATGTCGATGGGCCCGCTGGACCTGTCGCGTCCCTGGGAGACGCGCGCCGTCGTCGGCTCGCAGCGCTTCCTGCAGCGGCTGTGGCGCAACGTCGTGGACGAGGAGACGGGCGGGCTCGTCGCCACCGACGACGAGCCCGACACCGCCACGCTGCGCGCGATGCACCGGGCGATCGCGGACGTGCGGGTCGAGATGGAGCACATGCGGCCCAACACGGCGATCGCGAAGCTCATCACGTACAACAACCACCTCACCTCCCTGGACCGGGTGCCGCGCGCGGCGGTCGAGCCGCTGGTGCTGATGGTCGCGCCCATCGCCCCGCACATCGCGGAGGAGCTGTGGCAGCGGCTCGGTCACGACGGCTCGCTGGCGCGCGAGCCGTTCCCGACCGCCGACGAGCAGTACCTCGTCGAGGACACGGTGACGTGCGTCGTGCAGGTCAAGGGCAAGGTGCGCGGCCGCCTCGAGGTGGCGCCGTCCATCTCGGACGCCGATCTGGAGGCCGCCGCCCTGGCGGAGCCGAACGTGGTCCGCGCCATCGACGGCGCGCCGGTGCGCAAGGTGATCGTGCGCGCGCCGAAGCTCGTCAACATCGTCGTCTGAGTTGGCGACCGTCCGCCTCGAGGGCGCCCTGGCACGCAGCCGGGGCGCCTTCGGCACGCCCTCGCTCGCCCTCCTGCACCGCAAGGAGGGGCCGCTGGTCGTCGCCCTGCTATCGCTGATCTTCACACCCGGTCGGGCCACCGTGCCGACCGAGCAGATGCACGTGGAGGTCGAGGACCTGCTCGCCGAGGCGCGGGCCGCCGGCCACGAGGTGCCCGACGACGCGGCCCGCGCGCTGTGCTCGCGCTGGGTGGCGGGCCGCTGGCTGGTGCGGGCGCTCGACGACGACGGTGTCGAGCAGTACCAGGTCAGCTCGCACGCGGCGGAGGCGCTCGCGTTCGTCGACCGCACGCAGGGGGCGCGGGCCCTCGTGAGCGAGTCGCGCATCCGCACGCTGCTCGTGGCCCTGGACGGGCTCGCGCGCGACGCCCGGCCCGACCGCGAGTCGCAGCAGCGGGCGCTGCGGGAGCAGGTCGCCCGCGCCCGCGACGAGATCGCCGAGGCGGAGGCCGAGCTGGCCCGGCTCGACGCCGGCGGCGCCGTGGTGCAGGCGCCCACGGACCGGCTGGTCGAGCAGTTCGACAACGTGGCCGCGCTGGTGCGCGAGCTGCCCGCCGACTTCGCCCGCGTGGCGGAGTCGATCGCCGAGCTGCAGCGCAGCATCGTCACCAGCCTGCGCCAGGACGAACGGCCCACCGGCGAGGTGCTCGGCGCCTACCTGGAGGCCTCCGACTCGCTCATGGAGCGCACGCCCGAGGGGCGCGCCTTCTCCGGGGCGATGGAGCTGCTGCGCGACCCGCAGCTGCTCGGTCAGGTCGACGAGCGGGTCCGGGCGGTGCTCGCACACCCGTTCGCGGCAGACCTGCCGGCCGACCGCCGGGAGTCCGTGCGCGCGCTGTACTCCCAGCTCCTGGCCGCCGTCGACGGCGTGCTCGACGCGCAGGCGCGCGCCTCCCGCACCATCACGCAGCAGCTCACGGTGCACAACCCCCTGCGGGACCGCGAGCTGGACGGCGCGCTGCGCGAGGCGACCGCGGCCATGGCGGAGTGGTTCCCGACGTCGGGCCGGGCCGCGCGCGTGGAGCCGCTGCGCTGGCTGGAGAGGGCGCGCCTCGGTCGCTTCCGCGCCCAGCTGCACGACCTGCGTCCCGACACGCCGCCGGACGCGCTCGCCGATCTCGACGACCCGGGTCACGACGCCGGGGCCGCGCCCGGTGAGGTCCTGGGCGGACTGCGCGGTATGGGCGGCCCGCGCTACGAGGAGACCGGCGCCCACGCCGCCCGGGTGCTGCGCGAGCGCGGGGTCGCCACGGCGGACGAGGTGTTCGCCGCCGGACCGACCGAGCTGCGCCGCCCCGTCGAGCTGCTGGGCTACCTGGAGCTGGCGTCGCCGGACGCGCTCGACGAGGCCCTCGGTGACGACGACGGCATCGGCGACGTGCCGGCGGCCCGGCTGCGCCGCGTGACGGCCGTGCGCGCCGACGGCAGCACGCGCGACCTGGTGCTGCCGCGGGTGGGCATCGCCGTACCCGACGACGTGCCCGACGACGCGCCCGACGACGCGCCCGACGACCGGACTGACGAGGAGGACGCATGACCGACACCACGACGGCGCCTGCGGAGCACGCGGCCGAGACCGACGCCGCGGCGGGCGGCGCGCCCTTCGTCGAGGTGCCCGCGCTGGCCGACGACGACGCGGCGCTGTTCGCCGGTGACACGGGCGTGCTCCCGTACGAGGCCCGTCGCGCGCTGGCGCTGGTGCTGCAGCGGCGGTACCTGTCGGCGGCCGCGCACCCAGGCGAGTGGAAGGCGCTGCTCGCGCACCAGAACGTGCTCGCCTCGCGCTGCCACGACCTGTTCGTGGAGCTCGTCGTCGATCGCGACTACGAGATCGCGTACAAACGGCAGGTCCGGGAGGCCGGGCTGAGCATCCCGGTGCTCCTCAAGGACGAGCCGTACAAGCGGGTCGAGACGCTGCTCATGCTGTTCGCGCGCAACCGGTTCCGGCAGGAGCAGGGCGCGGGGGAGCGCGCGGCGCACGTCGACGCCGAGGAGCTGGTCGACTACGCGCTCGGCTTCCTCGCCGCGGACGAGACGAACCTGGCCGCGCGCCGGCGCGAGGTCGACAACGCGATCGCCACCCTCGTGCGCGAGCACGTGCTCGACGAGGTCGCCGAGGGCCGCTACCGCGTGCAGCCGGTCGTGGAGATCCTGCTCCCGGTGGAGCGCCTGCGAGAGCTGACCGCATGGTTGCGCTCGCCGTCGGCCGAGCCGCCCACGGCCGCCGACCACGACGACGAGACCGAGCCGGTCGACGAGGACGAGGAGTCGCGCGCATGACGATCACGAGCGACCCGGCGGAGCAGGTCGTCGCGCCCCGCATGCAGCAGTCGCTGTTCGGGCTGATCCCGACGGCGTCGGACGGTCGGCAGTGGACCGCGCGCTCGATGCAGCTGGTGAGCTGGGGTGGCTACCACGGCTACCACGAGGTGCGGTTCGCGGGCACGACGACGCTGCTCACGGGCGCGTCCGGCTCCGGCAAGTCGACCCTGCTCGACGCGTACATCGCGCTCATGATGAGCCACACGACGCCGTTCAACGGCGCGTCGAACACGGCCACCAGCGGGCGGGCGCGCGGGCAGGAGCAGCGCAACGTCGTCTCCTACGCGCGCGGCAAGCTCGACGAGGAGCGCACCGCAGGGTCGGCGCGCGCCAAGGACCGCGTGCTGCGCGGCGAGACGTCGGACACCTGGTCGGCGATCGCGATGACCTGGTCGTCCCAGGCGGGCGAGCGGTTCACGGCGCTGCGCGCCTGGTACGTGCCGCGCGGTGCGCAGCGCACGGACGAGACGGTGGCCGTGCGCGCCGTCGTCGACGCGGACTTCAGCCTGCGCGACCTCGAGCCGCTCGCGGCCCAGCGCTTCGGCAAGGCGGGGCTCACCGCGGCGGGGCTGACGTCGTTCGACACGGACAAGGCGTTCGCCACGCGCCTGCACGCCGCGCTGGGCATCGGCGCGGCGGGCGACGGCGAGAAGGCGATGCAGCTGCTCGGCCGCATCCAGGCCGGCCAGCAGATCACCACGGTCGACTCGCTCTACAAGGCGATGGTGCTCGAGGAGCCCGAGACGATCCGCGTGGCCGAGCGCGCCGTCGAGCACTTCGACGAGCTCAGCGAGGTGCGCGCCGAGATGGACACGGCGCAGCGGCAGGTGGACGTGCTGCGCCCGATGCTGGAGCACCGCGCGGCGGTCGACGACGCCGTCGCGTCCGCGCGGCTCGTGGACGCCCTCGGGCCCGACGGCGGCGCTGGTGGAGGCGAGCCCGGGGCGGTCACGCCGTTCACGGCGTGGCGCGACCGCACCCAGCTCGACCTGCTGCGTGCGGGCGAGGCGGAGAACCGGGCCCAGCACAAGGCAGCGGCCGAGCGGGTCGCCGTGGCCGAGGAACGGCTCGCCGCCGCCCAGGGCGAGCTGGAGCAGGTGCGCGCCGACCAGCGCCGCAACGGGGGCGACGCCATCGAGGCCGCGGAGCGCGACGTGCGCGCGGCCGAGCAGCGGCTGGCCGAGACCCGGCGCGCCCGCGCCGAGCTGGACGGCCACCTGGCGCCGCTGGAGCGGGAGGCCTCGTCGCGCCGGGAGCTGGACGCCCTGCACGCCGACGCCCGCCGGTACCTCGACGAGCGCGACACCCACACGGACGCGCTGTCGGAGGCGGTGGTCGAGGCCTCCGCGCGCGAGAAGGAGGCGATGCGTGCCCTGGCCGAGCTCGAGCGCGAGGAGGCGTCCCTCAAGGCGCGCCGCGGCAACGTGCCGCGCGAGCTGCACGAGGCGCGCGAGGCGCTCGCACGGGCCGCCGGCCTGCGCCCCGACGACGTGCCGTTCGTGGGCGAGCTGCTCGAGGTGCGCGGGGAGTACGAGCCGTGGCGCGACGCGATCGGCCTGGCGCTCGGAGGCTTCGCCGTCACGGTCCTCGTCGACGAGACGCGCCTGGACGCGTTCCGCGCCGCGATCGACGCCGTCCGCTCGCCGGTGCGCGTGCGGTTCGAGGGAGTGCCCACCGGGCAGGCGCTGCACGAGGAGGCCGACCGGACCCTCCTCCCGGGCAGGCTGGAGGTCAAGGCCGGGCCGTTCGGCGGCTGGCTCGCAGGGCGCCTCGCGGAGCGGTTCGCCTACGTGTGCGTGGACGACCCCACGGAGCTCGCCCGGCACGACCTGGCGCTCGCCCGGTCCGGGCAGACGTCGGAGGGGCGGCGGGGCGCGCACGGCGGCCAGGGCCGGGCGTCCGTGCTGGGGTTCAGCAACCACCGGCGCCTCGAGCAGCTCGCGGAGCAGATCGCCGCGGCGCACCAGGAGCTGCGCCAGGCCTCGGAGGCGCTCGCCGGCGCCCGGCTGCGGCAGAAGGGCGAGGCCGACCACTTCGTCGCGTACAGCCACGCGCTGCGGGCCGCCTGGGACGACCTCGACGTGCGCGGGGCGGAGGCCCGGCTCGGTGAGCGGCAGGAGCGGCACGAGGCGCTGGTCGCGGGCTCGGACGTGCTGCGCGCGCTCAAGGCGGACGAGGACGCCCTGCGCGCCCGCGTCGACGAGCTGTACCGGGAGCGGGCCGCTGCGCAGCAGCGCGTCACCGAGCTCGGCGCGGCGTGGGAGCAGCTCAGCGACCAGGTGGACCAGGTCGCGGACGCCGTCGAGCGTGCCGACGACGAGGGCGTCGAGCCCACGCCGGAGCAGGAGCGGCGCCTGGCCGGTCTGATGGCGCAGGTCGGCTGGTCGGGGGTGGCGGGCACCTCGGGCAGCGGCCTGGCGGACCTCACCACGGCCGTGGCCGCCGTCGTGCGCGAGCTGCACCACCAGCGCGAGTCGGCGCAGGAGACGGAGCGTGCCGCACGCGCGGCCCTCGCCGCCCTCTTCGAGCGGTTCAACGACACCTGGCCCGACCCGAACCGCAGCGCCGACCCCGACGGCGCGTACGCCGACTTCCTGCGGATCTACGAGGAGCTGGAGTACCAGCAGCTGTACCGGCTGCGCGACAGGTGGTCGGCGCACCTGCGCCAGATGTCCGGCGACCAGCTCACGCGGCTCAACAACGGCATCGCGCAGGCGGTGGCGGAGATCCGTGACCGCATGGAGCCCGTCAACGCGATCCTCGCCACGCTCCCGTTCCGCGACGACGCGCACCGGCTGCGCATCACCGCGACCCCGGTCGAGGCCTCCGACGTCGTCTCGTTCCGGCGCCGGCTGCGCGAGCTCGCCACCGCCCCGGCGGGCGACGTCCCCCTCGCCGAGCACGAGCGTCGGTACGAGCGGATGCGCAGGCTGATCGACCGCATCCGTCCCGACAGCCCCGAGCGCCGGCGCCTGGTGGACGTGCGCGAGCACGTGCGGGTCAGCGCCGAGTGCGTGGACCTCGAGGGCAACCACGTGAGCGTCTACGACCACATCGCCGGCAAGTCCGGTGGCGAGTCGCAGGAGCTCGTCGCGTTCATCGTCGGCGCCGCCCTGCGCTACCAGCTCGGCGACGCCGGGGCGGAGCGCCCCCGGTACGCGCCGGTCTTCCTCGACGAGGCGTTCATCAAGGCCGACGCCCGGTTCGCCGGCCGTGCCGTGGGCGCGTGGCGCGGGCTGGGCTTCCAGCTCGTCGTGGGCGCGCCGCTGGACAAGGTCAGCGCGCTGGAGCCGCACGCCGACGTCGTGCTGCAGGCGATCAAGGACGCGACCGGCCGGTCGCGGCTGGTGACGCTCGTGGGGGAGTGACGGACGGGTCGGTGTCGGGCCGAGCCGACCGCACCCGGGCTGTGTACTGTCGTGACGTGACCGAGACCACGCCTCTGATCACCAGCCCGGAGCCGACCGTCGAGGGGTTCGTGCGCGAGTACCTGCACGAGCTGAACTTCAGCCAGGGCACGATCCTGGAACGGGCGACGGACAACGACCGGTACCTCGCGCTCGCGCGCACGGTGCGGCACTACCTGATGTCACGGTGGATGCAGACCACGGTGAGCCAGTACCGCACGCAGGCGAAGGCGGTGGCCTACCTGTCGGCGGAGTACCTCCTGGGCCGCCAGCTCGACAACGCGCTCATCGCGACCGGGCTGGAGGAGGTCGCCGCCGAGGCGCTCGCGAGCCTGGGGCTCGACCTCGACGAGCTGCGCGAGGTGGAGGTGGAGCCCGGCCTCGGCAACGGCGGGCTCGGCCGGCTGGCGGCCTGCTTCGTCGACTCGCTGGCGACGATGAGCGTGCCCGCGATCGGGTACGGCATCCGGTACGAGTACGGCATCTTCCGGCAGACGTTCTCGGACGGCCGCCAGGTGGAGGAGCCGGACACCTGGCTCGACAACGGCGACCCGTGGGAGTTCGCCCACCCCGAGCACGAGGTCACGGTCGGCTTCGGCGGGCACACGGAGAGGTACACGGACGACGACGGCCGCGAGCGCTCGCGCTGGGTGCCGGGCTGGCAGGTGCTGGGCGTCCCGTACAACTCGATGGTGCCGGGCTACCGGAACGGGCGCGTCAACACGCTCCGGCTGTGGAGCGCGCGCGCCACCCACGCGTTCGACCTCAAGATCTTCAACTACGGCGACTACGCCGAGGCCGTGCGCTCCCAGACGTTCGCCGAGAACATCTCCAAGGTGCTCTACCCGGAGGACTCCACGCCGCAGGGCAAGGAGCTGCGGCTGCAGCAGCAGTACTTCTTCGTGGCCTGCTCGATCCGCGACTTCCTCGACCAGCTGCTGCCGCCGGACTTCGACCTGCACGACCTGCCCGAGCGCATCGTCTTCCAGCTCAACGACACCCACCCCGTCATCGCGATCCCGGAGCTCATGCGGATCCTGGTGGACGAGCGCGGCTTCGAGTGGGACGACGCCTGGCAGGTGACGCAGCGCTGCTTCGCCTACACGTGCCACACGCTGCTGCCGGAGGCGTTGGAGGTATGGCCGGTCGAGCTGGTCGGGCGGCTGCTGCCCCGGCACCTGGAGATCATCTACCGCATCAACGACGAGTTCCTCGCCCAGGTGCGCGAGCGCTCGGGCGGGAACGAGCTGCTGGTGCGGCGCATGTCGATCATCGCCGAGCACCCCGAGCGGTCGGTGCGGATGGCGTTCCTCGCGACGGTCGGCGGGTCGAAGGTGAACGGCGTCGCCGAGCTGCACTCGCAGCTGCTGCGCGACAAGGTGCTCGCCGACTTCGCCGACTTCTGGCCGGAGAAGTTCACGAACGTCACCAACGGCGTCACCCCGCGCCGGTTCGTGAAGCTGGCGAACCCGGGGCTGTCGGGGCTCGTCACGGAGGCCATCGGCGACGGCTGGGTCACCGACCTCGACCGGCTGCGCGAGCTCGAGCCCTTCGCCGACGACGCCGAGTTCCGCCGCCGGTTCCGGGAGGTCAAGGCCGCGAACAAGGACCGGCTGGTCTCCTTCCTCGCGGCGCGCGACGGCATCACGATCGACCCGGGCACGATGCTCGACGTCATGGTCAAGCGGCTGCACGAGTACAAGCGCCAGCTGCTCAAGCTGCTGCACGTCGTGACGCTCTACGACCGCATCACGTCCGGGGAGCTGGAGCTCGGCGACGTGACGCCGCGCACCGTCGTCTTCGGCGCGAAGGCCGCCCCCGGCTACGTGATGGCGAAGGAGATCATCGCGCTCATCAACCACGTGGGCGCCGTGGTCGCGGCCCACCCCGACGTGTCCCGGGTGCTGCGCATCGCGTTCCCGGCGAACTACAACGTCACGGTCGCCGAGACCCTGATCCCGGCGGCCGACCTGTCGGAGCAGATCTCGCTGGCCGGCAAGGAGGCGTCCGGCACCGGGAACATGAAGTTCGCGCTCAACGGCGCGCTCACCATCGGCACCGACGACGGCGCGAACGTCGAGATCCGGAAGCTCGTCGGCGACGAGAACTTCTTCCTGTTCGGCCTGACGGAGCCGGAGGCGAGCGCCGTCGCGGAGGCCGGCTACCGGCCCTCGACGTACTACGAGGAGAACTCGTCGCTGCGCCGGGCCCTGGACCTGGTCGCGCGCGGCACGTTCTCCGGCGGCGACGCCTCGGTCTTCGAGCCGATCGTGTCCAACCTGCTCACCGAGGACCGCTTCATGGTGCTCGCGGACTACCAGGCGTACCTCGACGCGCAGGAGCGGGTGGAGCGCGCGTACGCGGACCCGGACGCCTGGAGCCGGTCGGCCGTGCTCAACGTGGCGCGCTCGGGCTTCTTCTCCTCGGACCGCTCCGTGCGCGACTACCTCGACCGCATCTGGCACGCCGCGCCCCTGACGGCCGACTGACCGCCGTCCCGGAGGGTCAGCGCCGGCGGCGGGTGCCGAAGACGGTGCGGGTGATCTCGCGGGCCAGGGTCGTGCCCACGCTGGTGAGGATGGCGTCCATCGGGCTGCGCGAGCTGCCGCGCGACGTCGAGCCCGACCGCGGGGCCTGCTGCGCCTTCCGGGCGTCGGCCTCCGCCTGCTTGCGCGACTGTGCGGCCTCCTTCTCGAGCTCGGCGGCGCGCTCGGTCGCCTCGCGGGTGGCGGCGTCCTGCGCGGCGCGGGCCTGCAGCAGCTCGTACGCGGACTCGCGGTCGACGGCGGCGCCGTAGCGCGCCTGCCCGGGCGACGCCGCGACGGCCGCGTCCAGGACCTGCTGCGGCGCCGGGTCCATCGAGGCCTGGGGTGCGCGCACGCGCGTCCACGCGACCGGGGTGGGGGCGCCCTTCTCGTCGAGCAGGGTGACGACGGCCTCGCCGGTGCCGAGCGACTGCAGCAGCCGCTCGAGGTCGTACGGCGAGGTGGGGAAGGTGCGGGCCGCTGCCCGCAGGGCCTTCGCGTCGTCGGGCGTGAAGGCGCGCAGCGCGTGCTGCACGCGGTTGCCGAGCTGGGCGAGCACGTCGGCGGGCACGTCCTTGGGGGACTGGGTGACGAAGAAGACGCCGACGCCCTTGCTGCGGATGAGGCGCACCGTCTGGACCACCTGCTGGAGGAAGTCCTTGGAGGCGCCCGTGAACAGCAGGTGCGCCTCGTCGAAGAAGAAGACGAGGCGCGGCTTGTCCGGGTCGCCCACCTCGGGCAGCTCCTGGAACAGCTCCGCCAGCAGCCACATGAGGAACGTGGAGAACAGCGCAGGGCGGTCCTGCACGCCGGGCAGCTCGAGGGCGGAGATCAGCCCGCGCCCGTCCGCGGACGTGCGCAGCAGGTCGGCGGTCTCGAACGCCGGCTCACCGAAGAACACGTCGCCGCCCTGCGCCTGCAGCCCCACGATCTCGCGCAGGATGACGCCGGCCGTGGCGGCCGAGACGCCGCCGATGCCCTTGAGCTCCTGCTTGCCCTCGTCGGAGGTGAGGTAGGCGATGGTGGCCTGCAGGTCCTTGAGGTCGAGCAGGGCGAGCTGCTGCGTGTCGGCCCAGTGGAAGATCAGCTCCAGGCTGGAGGACTGCGTCGCGTTGAGGCCGAGCACCTTGCTCAGCAGCAGCGGGCCGAAGTCGGTGACGGTCGTGCGGATCGGCACGCCCGTGCCCAGGCCGCCGAGCGAGTAGAACTCCACGGGGTACGACGTCGGCGCCCAGGTCTGGCCGATGCTCGCCGCCCGCTCGGCGACCTTCGGGCTGTCCGGCCCTTCGACGGCCAGCCCGGACAGGTCGCCCTTGATGTCGGCGAGGAACACCGGGACGCCCTGCGCCGACAGGCCCTCCGCCATGCCCTGCAGGGTCTTCGTCTTGCCGGTGCCCGTGGCGCCCGCGACCAGCCCGTGGCGGTTGAGCGTCGCGAGCGGGAAGCCCACCTGCACCGTCGCGTCCGGCACCGGGTCGCCGCCCAGGGGGCCGGACAGCAGGGCCCCGAGTGGGAGCGTCGGGGCGTCGGAGGCGTAGCCCGCGCGCACCTCGTCGGCGTACGACGGCGGTGCCGCGGGCTCGGCGTCGTCCGCAGGCTTGGCGTCGTCCGCAGGCTCGGCGTCGGTCGCGACCGGGCGACTCGTATCGGGGGCGGGTGCGGCGGCGGCCTCCGCCGCCTCGAGCGCCGCCTGGGCGGCCGCTGCCTTCGCCTCCGCCGCCTCGGCGGCGGCCTGCGCCGCGGCCGCTCGCAGTGCGGCGAGGTCGGCGTCGTCGGTGGGCGGTGTCCCCTCGGCCATGGCCCGCACGCTAGCGCGGCAGGGGAGCGGGTGCGCGACGAGGAGCACGCACGAGGTTGAGAACGGTTCTCACATCTGCTTCACTACTCGGGCACATGGGAATCGTTCTCATGTGGCTTCTTCGTGCTGCCCCGACCTGGAGAGAGACGCATGCCTGCCCTCACCCGCACCACCCGCCCCGCCCGCCGGGGCCGACAGTCCGCCGCGGGCCTCCTCGCCCTCGCGGTCCCGCTCGCGCTGGCGGGCTGCGCGTCCGCGGACCCGGCCGACGGCGCCGGGTCGGCGGGGTCCTCCGCCGAGCCCTCCAGCGCGGAGACCGCCCAGGCCACCGAGGCCGCCGCCGCGACCGCACGCATCGCGCTCACCTACGACGGTGGCGTGGTCGTCCTCGACGCTCAGACGCTGGAGCAGGTCGCCGACCTGCCGCTCGAGGGCTTCACGCGCCTCAACCCCGCCGGCGACGGCCGCCACCTGCTGGCCTCCACCACCGGCGGGTTCCGCGCCCTGGACCTCGGCGCATGGGCGGAGGCGCACGGCGACCACCACCACTACTGGACGTCCGAGCCGCGCCTCACCGACGTCACCTACGCCGCCGAGGAGCCCGGCCACGTCGTCGTGCACGGCGGCCGCACGGTCCTGTTCGACGACGGGACCGGCCAGGTCCGCGTGCTCGACTCCGCCCACGTCGCCGAGGGCGAGGCCCCCGCGCGGGAGCTCACGACGCCGTCGGCGCACCACGGCGTCGCGGTCGAGCTCGGGGACGACTCGCTCCTCGTCACCGAGGGCACCGAGGAGTCGCGCTCCGGCGTGCGCGTCCTGGACGCCGACGACCAGGAGCTCGCGGCGAGCGACGACTGCCCGGGCGTGCACGGCGAGGCGGTCGCGGCCGACGAGGCCGTCGTCGTGGGCTGCGAGGACGGCGTCCTCGTCTACGCGGACGGCAAGCTCACCAAGGTGCAGGCGCCCGACGCCTACGGCCGCATCGGCAACCAGGCCGGCTCCGAGGAGTCGCCCGTCGTGCTCGGCGACTACAAGACCGACCCCGACGCCGAGCTGGAGCGGCCCACGCGCGTCTCGCTCGTCGACACGCGCAGCGGGGACCTGTCGCTGGTCGACCTGCCCTCGAGCTACACGTTCCGGTCCCTGGCCCGCGGTGCCGACGGCGAGGCGCTCGTGCTGGGCACCGACGGCTCGCTGCACGTCATCGACCCGGCGAGCGGAAAGCTCACGACCTCGATCCCGGTGATCGACGCCTGGGAGGAGCCCGCCGAGTGGCAGGAGCCGCGCCCCGCGGTGCTCGCGCTGGACGGGTCCGTGTACGTCACCGACCCGGCGACGAAGTCCGTGCACGCGGTGGACGTGGAGTCCGGCGAGGTCTGGAAGTCCGTCCAGCTGGACGTCGCGCCGAACGAGATCTCCGGCGTCTCGGGCGACGTGGAGGCGCGCGGCACCGACGAGCACGACCACGAGGCGCACGACCACGAGGCGCACGACGACGAGGCGCACGACCACGAGTGACGGCCGCGCCGCCCGGGTCGTCCCGGGCGGCGTCGGTAGACTCCCGCCGATGCCCTCCGATCTCCCTCTCGAGCGTGGCGCGGTCCGCGTCGTCACCGACTCGACCGCCTGCCTGCCCGCCACGGACGACGGCGTCTTCGCGCCCGTCGTCGTCCCGCTGCTCGTCGTGGCGGGGGAGGAGTCGTGGCGCGAGGGCATGGACGTCACACCCGAGGAGGTGGCCGCGCGCATCGCCGCCGGCGAGCGGCTGAGCACCTCGCAGCCCACGCCGGCCGAGTTCGCCGGCGTCTACCGCGACCTCGCCGCCGACGGCGCGCGGGCGGTCGTGGGCATCCACCTGTCGGGGGCGCTGTCCGGCACCGTCGAGGTCGCCGCGAGCGCCGGGCAGCGCGCCATGATCCCGGTGCAGGCGGTCGACTCCCGGACGGTCGCGATGGCCCTCGGGTTCGCGGCGCTGGAGGCGGCACGGTGCGCCGCCGAGGGCCACGACGCCGCGACGGTCGCCGCCCGCGCGCGGCAGGTCGCGGGGTCGAGCACGACCGTGTTCCTCGTCGACTCGCTCGACCACCTGCGCCGCGGCGGGCGGCTGTCCGCCCCGGCGGCCGCGCTCGGTACGGCCCTCGGCGTGCGGCCCATCCTCGGCATGCGCGACGGTGCGATCGAGATGACGCAGCGCGTCCGGACGCGTCGGGCGGCGACCGACCGGCTGGTGGAGGTCGCGGTGCGGCGCGCCGAGACGTGCGAGCGACCGGGCGTGGCCGTGCACCACCTGGGCGTGCCCGAGCGGGCCGACGAGCTCGCGGCGCGGCTGGCCGCGGAGACCGGGGCCGAGCCGGTCGTGACGCCGGTGAGCGCGGTGCTCGGCGCGCACGTCGGGACGGGCGCTCTCGCCGTCGTCGTCGCCGAGCTGGGCGGACGCCCCTGCGGCGCCGTGCGCTGAGGAGGCTGCCCCCAGGCGCATGCCGTCCACAGGTCACCGCGTGCGGCGGCCGCCTGGAGGTCGGTGACCCTAGCGTCGCGGCGTGACCACCACGCTGCCCCACGACCATGACGGAGCCGACGCCCCGCCACCGGCCGCCGTCGCGCCGCCTGGCACCCCGCCGCCTCCCACCCGTGCTCCGGAGGCGGGCGACGACTGGAGGGGAAGCTCGGAGCCGGAGCCGGAGCCGGACCGGGCTCTCGGCGAGGCCGCCGCACGGCTGCGTGCCTGGCACGCCCTGCGCGAGGGCGCCGGCGGTGACCGCGGTCACGACGCTGGTCACGACCCTGGTCACGACGCGTGGGCGGGCCCCCTCGGCGAGTCTCCGGTCGGCCCGGCGCCGTGGGGCGCGACGGGCGACGAGGACGAGCTCGCCGACCGCCTGCGCGCCCGCCGGTCGGCGCGGCACGTCGCCGCCGCGTACACGGCGGCGCACGGGCACCCCGTCGACGGGCACGACGACGGCGGAGGTCCGCGCCGCTGGTCGATCGGGCTGCGGGCGGCCGTCGTGGCCTCCGTCGCCGTCCTGCTCGTGGCCGTCGTCGCCGCGGTGGTCGCGACCGCACGGCCCGACGACGTGATCACCCTCGCCGATGCGAGCGCGCCGTCCGGCGCCTCCGCCGGTCCGTCGCAACCGTCTGCCGGCCCGACCACCGGGACCGACGGGGCAGCAGGCGCGGCAGCCGACACAGCAGGGTCGGGTGACCTCGACGGGGGAGGCGCGCCCGCGACTCCCGAGACGCCGGCGCCGGGCACCGTGGTCGTCCACGTCGTGGGCGAGGTGCGCGAGCCCGGCCTGGTCACGGTCCCGTCGGGCGCCCGGGTGGCGGACGCCGTGGCGGCC